>PCWF01000115.1 GCA_002796165.1 Nitrospinae bacterium CG11_big_fil_rev_8_21_14_0_20_56_8 | reverse complement strand
GGCCCGGACCACGGCGGTGAAAAACAACAACAACGTGATTGTATCGTTCGACTCCACCAACGGAAACTATTCGGTGCTCAATGACACCGACGAAGACGGGGTCCAGGATGCGGGTGAGACCCAGAAAAGCGTTATTCTGGATTCCAAAGTCAAATTCGGGCTCAACGGAAACGTGATCGACGTGGACGGCAATTCCATCAGCAATCCGATTTCCCTGGGCGGGGGCACCTCGGTCACATTCAACTCGCGGGGCGAGGCCAGTACCAGCGGAGGGGTTTACATGATTCCCAGGGACGACGTTGGGGTCAAGTCCGCCCGCATGCGCGCGATTACGGTGATCCAGGCCACGGGCGGGGTGAGCCTGTGGAAATACGACGTCAGTGCGTCTCCTCCATGGAGCTGAGGCGCGGGATATGCCTATGAATCGGGATCTTCGACACAACCCAGGGCAGTTCGGCGAAAGCGCGGCGCGCGAAACCGGTTTTACGCTGATTGAGGTCCTCATCGGGCTGGTGATCCTGACCGTGGGGCTTCTGGGGTTGGTTCATTCCGTCAATTCCGTCATGCGTTACCAGCAGTCGGCGGCGAACATGACCAAGGCCACCATGTATTCGACGAACAAGCTGGAGGAGATCAAACGGCTGGCGACCAACGAGCCTACGGGAGGAAGTTACGGGTTCTCCTATCTGGTGAGCGATTACCTTTCCACCGAAGGAATGACGGAAGTCAGCAACAAAAAGTACAGTAAGACCGAGGAGGTGGAATCGGGAATTTACCGCACCTGGTCGCTGGAAATTTATCCCTCCTCTTCCACGGATACCTTCGAGGCTCCGGAATCCATACAGATGGTCGAGGTGGTGGTTCAGACCCAATGGACGGATGCGGAGAATATGTCGAAGAATGTCGAATTAGGCGCGGTTCTTCATCGCCGGCAGTTTTTGGAGTGAGGTTCATATGAAACGTTCTGATGAAATGACCCGATCGATATTGGAAAGCGAACGGGGCAATACCGTTCTGATTTTCCTGATGATTCTTACCGTCATGGCCACCCTGGCCCTGGGCGCCATCCAGCTGGTCAATCTGGAAATGCAGTCCACCCAGGCGCACCGGAAAAGCAAGACGGCATTTTATTCGGCGGAAGTGGGATTGGACCTCGCGGTCAACGAAATCATCGAGGAATTTGAGGATCTCAGCGTTTACACCAACAGCGGGGGACCGGTGACCGCGGACAATTACCGGGGTTACAGCGTCACGTACGAGATCACCAATCCCGTCGACAAATTCCTGTATCAGACCGTGGCGGGAAACACCACGATCTACCATTACGCCTATACCTACAATGTTGAAAGCGATTCCACCTCGCTCACCGACAAGTCCAAGGAGCACGTCCAGGAAACGATTCGAATCCTGGAGACCCCGCTGGTTCAGTATTACGTTTTTTATGGTGGATCGGGCAACGATGCCGACCTCGAAGTTCTCCCCGGTCCCACCATGAACAGTTGGGGCCGGATCCACGCCAACGGCGACATCTACATCGGTTCCAACGCCACCTTCAATCTCAGAAATTATGACGACGCCAACAACCAGTCCCCGCATGGCATCACGGCGGGAGGAAACGTTTATCTCAAGCGCAAGGACGACAGTTCGACCTTTCCCTCCGATCGGGTCAATATCAAGACCGACAACACGGGCACCACGTTCAGTCCCGTGGAGACCATGACGGGGGACGTCACGTCCGACAATGAATCCAGCGAGGAAACCCGCTTCAACGATTATCTTCTGGTCAACGAACAGACGTATTCGGCGCCCGCCAAGACCCAATTCACACGGGGGGGATTTTACGAACAGAAAGCCGGCAATCCCGAGCGCCCGACCGTGGATGGAATCCGCATCATAGGCACGGGGGGAGTGGGGACGGGGCAAATCGAGATCTACGTGTCCCGGCCCGCGGCCGACACGGATGTCACCGCTCTGATTGCCAACGGGGAATCTTCGGCGGGAAATGCGATCGCCGGGTTTCTGACGCCCGTTCAGGAGACGAACAACGCCTTCCAGGATTGCCGCGAAAGTGACCGGAACGTGGATACCACCGATATCGATCTCTATGCTCTGGGTCAATGGTACGAAGCCTACCTGGCCGACCTGGGATTGAGCCTGGCCGGGGACGGCATTTTGATCTATGCATCGCGGACCGGCGCCAACGAGGCCGATCCCAACACGGGAACGGATCTTAACGGGATTCGTCTCACCAAGATCGATGCCACTTCCCAGGCCCAATTGTCCGACGAAACCACCCTGGCGACCGATAACCCCATTTACATTCAGGGCGATTTCAATACGGTTGACACCAAGGGGGTGGCGCTCATCGGGGACGCCATCAATGTCCTTTCCAACGCGTTCACCGGGAAGACTTGCAACGGCGCCCTGTCCGCCGCCTCGAACACGACGATCTATGCCGCCTTTTTTGGAGGCAACGTGCCGACTCCCGCAGGGGGAGGAACCTACAGCGGCGGGCTGGAAAACTATCCCCGGTTCCACGAAAGCTGGTCGGGGAAATCCTGCAATATCCGCGGAAGTTTTATCAATCTTTGGACCAGCTCCCAGGCCGACGGCTCCTGGGTTTACGGGAGCGACCGTTACCAGGCTCCCACCCGAAACTGGGGTTGGGATGTGCGGTTCCAGGATCCCGATTTCTGGCCCCCCTTCATCCCCTCCATTTTCAGCGTGGAACGCGTTGGCTACCTGGAATGATTTGACTGAGAGGTTACGATGTCCGAATACCATCCGAATACCAAGCAAGCGGTGAAACGACGGTCCCAGGCGGGATTTACCCTGGTCGAGATCATGGTGGCCCTTGCGGTTTCCCTTCTGGTCCTGGCCCTTGCGGCAGGAATATTCCAATCGCAACGGGAAGCCTTCACGCGAACCAGCGACCTTGGGAAAATGCAGGCCAACGGCCGGTCCGCCACCGATTTCATGGCGCGCGCGGTCCAGAATGCCGGATACAATGTTTTCAGGGGCACCCGGTTTCTCGCCGCCTCCGACCATTATCTCTCCACCGTCTTCGACGAAGACAACGACGGGGTGATTCAGGCGGACGAGGTGGTTACCTTCGCGGTGTCCAAGGACTCGGGTTCGCCCACCGAATCGTTCTCCTTCACCGCCTACTATGACGGGAACGACAATGGAACCATCGCAAGCGACGAATCCCAATCCCATACGATCAGCCTGGTGCTGGACGGCCCCACCTACAATCTCTACAAGATCGTTCCCGAAGCGGGAGGGTCCACGGTCAACAAGCACAAGGTGGCGCAGTATGTAGACAACCTGATCATCCGCTACTATGACAAAAACGGGAATGCCCTGCCCTCGGGGGTGACGACTGCCAGCGGCAAGGCGGTTCCTCCCTATACCGTTCCCGCCAGCGAATTGAACGATATCCGCCGCGTGGAATTCGATCTGCTGGTGCGGTCCAAGGATGAAGATCCGCGGGAAGGGTTCACGCAAAGCGGGTCCTACGAGGCCGGGAGCGTGGCGACTCTGGCCGGAGCGTCCGGCTACAACGACAGTTATCACCGTTTGAACTTCGAATCCAACACCTCGCCGCGGAACCTGGTGATGGCCCCGTGGGGCAAAATGGAAATTTCCGCACTTCCCAATCCCGTCTCCTGTCCCGACACCAGTACGGTCGTCACCGCGTCCCTGGTCGATTCCCAGGGCGATGCGGTCGAAGCCGGGATCGACATCAATTTCAACGCGACCGCGGGAACGGTTTCACCGTCATCCAATTCGACCAATTACGCCGGTGAATCCACCACCACCCTGACCTATGACTGGTCTTCCCCGAGCACCACCGTGACCCTCTCCGCCAACGCCCTGATGACCATAAGCGGCAAGGAGTATCCCGTTTTCAGCGCGATCCCCATCGCCTTCCAGTCGGGAACGGGGGTCTTCACCGACAATTTTGACGACGGGGACAGCACCGGATGGGATGAAGGCGGGGTGGTCAACTGGAACGTGGCCGCCGGGGAATACAAAAGCGCTTCCAATGGTTTCGGCTATTCTATCAACGGTTGCGCCGCCTGGCAGGATTACGAAATGCAGATGGAAACCGGAAGAAACGGCTCCTTTGGGGCCACGAGCGAATATGCAGGGATGATTCTTCGCTACCAGGACACCGACCATTATTACATGGTCCGCGTGTATTGTTCGTCTTGCACCGCGAATCCCAACGATGACATTTATAATCTGCAGATCGTTTCCCTGTCGAACGGGACCGAGACCATTATTGCCGATACGGTTTCGACCACGGGGTCCATCACGTTTGCCAACAACACCGACTACACCATTAAGGGTTACGCGGTGGGCACCGCTCTCAAGGCCAAAATCTGGGCGACGGCGGACGCTGAACCGGCGGATTGGGCCCTGGAAGAAACCGATGCCAGCTATTCGAGCGGAAAAGTGGGCCTGGTTCTCACCAAAAGCGTGTTACGATTTGATGACATTACCGTTACCCCCGTAACCGTCGAATAGGAAGGAAACATGAAACGCTTGGACCCAGGCTCGAGGGAACTTCAACGAAAATCGCCGGCAGGGTTCACGCTGATCGAGGTGCTGATCGTGATCGCGATGATCTCCTTTGGAATGCTGGCTTACGGGATCCTGTCGGGATCCATCGCCAGCAAGAACACGGCCAGCAAGAAAAGCAGTGTCGCCGCGACGCTCGCCCAGGACAAGGTGGAGTTCATCAAAAACCTGGGCCTGACGTACCTCCTCTCCGATGCCAACGGCCTCGATTCTCCCGAGTACGATTCGGTCACCCAGACCTGGACGGCCACCGTGGGGGGCGAGGTGGTGGACGCCGAGGGCAATACCGGCACCTCGGGTGCCATGTACACCCGAACCTGGTCCATCAATCAGATCGGGTCCTCCAATTACGCCACGACGGTGACCGCTACGGTGACCTGGCAGGAAAACGGAACGCAGACGGAAACTCTGCAAACCATCATTTCACAGTAAAGAGTTTCATATGGACACCTTAAACCCTTTGCGATCTTCCAGGCCGTCCGTTCGCCGGCCTTTAATTCTCATAAGCCAGTTCATGGCCGACAGAAAGTTTTAGAGGCCGCCTTATGTTTTTGATTGGCAAGCGGGATGTTCCGGACCAGCAGGGCATGAGCATGGTGGAGATGATGATTGCCATGGTCATCATGGTGGTGGTTCTGGGAGCCGCGATCAGCCTGTTCGTTCATCAGCAGTCGTTCCTGAAGGATGAGAACGAGGGAACCAACATCCGCGCCAAGGGGCGCCACGCGATCAATGTCCTGGCCAAGGAGATCCGCATGGCGGGAAACGGTCTTCCCCCCAACGAGGGCATCCAGGCCATGTCCACCACTTCCATCGAATTTTATTCCAACGACGATGGGGTGACCACCTCCACCCCGACGGGAGCGGCCGGGACGGTGGTCGCCACTTCGGGATCGAATACCCTGACCGTCGTCGACGGAAGCGGGTTCGCCAGCGGGGACAATATCGTCGTGTACGATCCCGCATTTTCGCAATCGCATTACAGCGCGCTCACCGGCGCCTCGTCTTCCGAGCTCACGTTGGGAACGGCCTTCACGGCCAATTTCACCTACTCGGAAAATTCCAGGCTGGTGACCGTGAACAAGTATAAAGACATTACCATTACCCAGAGCGGGACCAATATCGTCAAGACCGTGGATGGAAGCACGACAACCCTGATCGGCGGGGGCGCGGCCAACGGGCTGTCGTTTAATTTTTACGGGGCCGCAACGATTGCGGACGTTACCAAGGTCGGGATCACCCTGAACCTGATCGATCCCGATAACGCGGGAGCCACGATCGAATTCAAAACCGATGTCACCTTGAGATCGGTGAGTTGAGGACGGCCATGAACGGAAACCGGTTGCGTCAGGAAGATGGGGAAAGGATGCGGAAGTTTGCTGGAAGCGAACGCGGGGTGGCCCTGATCACCGCCCTGCTCCTCCTGGTCCTGCTGGGAGGCATCTCGCTTGTGGCGATGAATTACAGTTCCATGGACATCTCGCGCAACAAGAAATATGTCCAATCGCGCGAGGCGTTTTACATGGCCGAGGCGGGCATCCAGAAAGCCCTCTACCTCCTCAACTATGACGGATCCGAAAACAGCCCCGGTTATGCCTCCAACGGGATGACCGCGGTGATCAACAGCTTGGTGACGGACAACGCCTCCGACCTCACCAATGTCTCCTTCAACGGCGGGACTTACGACGTGACCGTCCAGGATAACGACGACGGGGATGGTAACACCGCCGCCGACGTGGACAATACGGTCATCCTCCTGGCCACCGGCACCCGGAACGACGTCACGGTAACCATTCGCGCCCTGATTGGCCGAACGTTGTACAAGGCCAAGCATGCCATCACCACCCAGGGGAACCTGGGGGGCGCGGGCTCCTTCACCGTAAGCGGAAGCAATGGGAGCGTCCATTCCAACGGTTCGGTGGACATCAGCGGTTCCGCCAATACCATCACGCAGGGTGCGACGGCCACCTTCGTCTGCGAGGGCGAGGGGTGCGTGGCGGGAGGCGTCGCGCCGGAGAGCATCCCCATCGTCTCGCCCTCCGCTTTCGCCAGTTACGCCAATTACAAATTGAAAACCGACGGCACCATTTACGAAGTCGCCACCGGGATCACCTATTCGCAAGCGAATCCCGGAGCGGACTGGATCGGGAGCGATGCGGGGTCCACCAACGGTCAGGCCAAGTTCGGAGCCTGGAGTTATTCCTCCGGCGGGGGCGGTTATTGGAAAGTCAACAGCGCGACCCAGGCCGCGAACGGCATGTATTACTCCGAGGACGACGTCAAGGTACAAAATACCCCCAGCGGCTGGGAGACCACCATTTTGTCGGAGGGATATATCGACTTTTCCGCCGGCGGCGACATCGTCAATTACAAGAATGCGAGCCACACGGCGGATATCCAGAACCTGTTTCTGGTGGCCAAGACCGACATTGAGTTTTCCGGCAATCCTTCAAATGTCATCGAGGGCATCATCGCCTGTCAGGAGCAGTTGTCGGTCTCGGGTACCGTGTCGCTCCAGGGTTACGTCGTTTCCGCCGATATTGCCGATGCCGAAAATCTGGTCTCTCCGGAGAGCACCATCTCGGGGAATATGTCCATCGAATACAACGGGGACACCGTGGCCCCGTTTTTGAGCAACAAGGTCGTCGTCATGGACTGGAAGGAAATCTGATCGCGGCGGTGCGGGGGCACACCCTGCTTCACCCGAGCCCCCCGCGAACCGGGCCGATGAGTCCCGCTCGGCGATTCCGGTTGATCCTTGGTTGTCCCCATGCTATAGTTCGGCCTTGAATATCTTCTTGAAAAACGGCAGGTTTTTCTAATTGATGTAGTCATTCGAATCGCACCCATCCCCTTGTCATGGCTTCTACGCCGACGTTTCCTGCCCTCTCGATCGATCCCGCCTCCCTGATGCGTCCCCGCAATAAAGGAGTGGATTATGCCCAAGACATTTAAAAACTTCATTAACGGGAAATGGAAATCCGCCTCCACCGGCGAAACGTTCGACAATATCAATCCGGCCGATTCCGGGCAGGTGTTGGGACGATTTCAGAAATCCGGAAAGAAGGATGTGGACGAGGCGGTGGCCGCCGCGGCCAACGCGCGGAAATCCTGGCGGAGCATGCCGGCCCCCCGGCGCGGCGACATCCTGTTCCGCGCGGCGGAAATGCTGGTCAAGGACAAGGAATCCCTGGCCCGCGAAATGACCCGCGAGATGGGCAAGATCATCAAGGAAACCCGGGGCGACGTTCAGGAGGCCATCGACATGGCCTATTACACCGCCGGGGAGGGGAGGCGCCTTTTGGGCGAGACGGTCCCCGCCGAGCTTCCCAACAAGTTTTGCATGTCGGTTCGCATGCCGGTGGGTCTCGTCGCCGCGATCACCCCCTGGAATTTTCCCATCGCCATTCCCTCGTGGAAATTGATCCCCGCTTTGGTGGCGGGCAATACCGTGGTGTTTAAACCGGCGAGCGATACGCCGGTGTCGGCTTACAATTTCGTCCGTTTGCTGGAGAAGGCCGGGTTGCCTCCCGGCGTGTTGAATTTTGTCACCGGTTCCGGAACCGAGGTGGGGGTTCCCCTTATGGACCATCCCGAGGTCGATCTCGTTTCGTTCACCGGCTCAACCGATACGGGAAGCCAGGTGGCTCAGCATTGTGCGCGCCAGATGAAACGGTTCTCCCTGGAGATGGGAGGGAAGAACGCCATCATCGTCATGGACGACGCCAATCTCGACTCCGCCCTCGAGGGAGTGATCTGGGGGGCGTTCGGCACCACCGGCCAGCGCTGTACCGCCTGTAGCCGGGTGATCGTGCACCGGAAGGTTCTCAAGAAATTCACCGATGCGTTGCTCAAGCGCGCGCAAAGCCTGAAGGTGGGGGACGGATTGGACTCGAAAATCGAGATGGGGCCTCTCATTAACGAATCCCAGCGCCAAAAGGTGCTCAAGTATTGTAAAATCGGCGTGGACGAGGGCGCCCGGCTTCTCACCGGGGGGGATGTCTGCAAGACCCGGGCAACGCGCAAGGGATTTTTCTTTCAACCCACCCTGTTCGCGGATGTTTCCCCCGGGATGCGAATCGCCCAGGAGGAAATTTTCGGGCCCGTGCTGGCCATCATCGCCTGCAACAGTCTCGAACACGCGGTGGAGATCGTGAACGATTCCCGGTACGGGTTGTCGTCGGCCATTTACACCCAGGACGTGAACCATGCGTTCAAGGCCATCGAGACCCTGGACACGGGAATCACTTATGTGAACTCGTCCACCATCGGTGCGGAGATTCAGCTTCCCTTCGGCGGCACCAAGGGAACCGGCAACGGCCACCGCGAGGCGGGAACCGCGGCGCTGGAAATTTTCACCGAGTGGAAATCGGTTTACGTGGATTACAGCGGCAAACTGCAAAAAGCGCAAATTGACAACTAACGGGATGCTGAAAAACTACAAAAATTTCATCCTGAGCGCCAGCGAAGGATCTAGCCGGATTGGTGAATTCAAGCTGGGCAAGGGTTTCGGGAAAGATTCTTCCCTGCATTTCGGCTCGTAATGACACCCGAAAGAGTTTTTCAGCATCCTCCTATAGGCCGGATCATTACCGAAGGCCGGTGAATAGTCATCTTGAAAGGGAGCCCTATTTTCAGTTTTTCGGTCCTATCCAGCGGAAGTGGAGGGAATTCCATCTACGTCGAATCCGGCGTCTCCCGGATCCTTCTTGATGCCGGGCTGAGTGTTAAGGAATTGACCCTTCGCTTGTCGAGCATCGGGCGGAAGCCGGAGGATCTGGACGCGGTGTTTTTGACCCACGAGCACACCGACCACGTTCGCGGGGCGGGACCCCTGGCCCGCCGGCATAACCTTCCTCTTTACTCCACCGAGGGGACTCTCCGCCGGATCGGTCCCCGCATCGGGACGCTTCCCCGCTGGGAACCCTTGCGTTCGGGACGGTCCGTCATCGTGGGGGACCTGTGTGTCGAACCCTATACCACCCCGCACGATGCCCAGGAGCCGGTGGCTTTCCTGGTGCACCACGATTCTCTGAAACTCGCCGTGGCCACCGATCTCGGCCATGTGACCCCCCTCGTGCGCCAGCGGTTGAAGGGTGCGCATGCGCTCCTCGTGGAATCGAACCATGACCTGGACCTGCTGGTCGACGGCCCGTATTCCCATTCCTTGAAACAGCGGATTCGAAGTGACGTGGGTCACCTGTCCAACGAGGCCTGCGGCGAACTTTTGGCGTCGGTAGTTCACCGGGACCTGCGGCGGGTGGTGTTGATGCATATGAGTGAAACCAATAATCGTCCCCAGCTGGTCGAGGCCATGGCCCGGCAGGTCCTGAGTGGGACGAACGTTCAAACCCAGATCGCTCTACAGGACCGGGCGACTTCTTTAATTTCGGTTTAAATCCCTAAATTCTCATGAACGATCTGCACGATAAAGTTGTGGGGAGCTGGTTCGGTATGGCGGTAGGCGATGCCATGGGTACCGCGGTTAAGAGTCTCAAGCCTGAAACCATCCGGCAGTATTTCGGCGAGGTGGACGGCTACAAGGATGTACGGCCTTACATCGGGCAGGGGATCAAGCAATACCGGATGCAGGGGCTCTACAGTTGCCACATGCAGAGCGCCCTGGCCGTCGGAGATTGCCTGCTGAAAAACAAGCGGGCCGGAGTGACCGACTTTGCGGCGGCCCTCCTTCAACTGGGGACCGAGGGACCGGAAAATCATTTCGGGGTTTACCGGCACCCGGAAGGACTGTTCCGCAAGGCTGTGGAAATGCTGAACGTCCGGGATCCGCGTCTGCCCTCGGATCAGAATACGAACACGGGTTGTTTCCCTATAATGTCCATTCCCCTGGCCCTGTATCATCAGAAGGAATCCGACGAACTCACCCGGCTGTGCCTGGAAACTTCCCTGATGATGAGCCGCAACGTTTGGGAGGCCGCCGGATCGGCCCTGGCCGCTTTCACGGTGCTTCGGCTCCTCCAGGAGGAGCCGGAGGAAGGGGAAAATCCCCTGCCCCGCAAGGCCGATGCCTGGCTGGAGGAAACCACGCAATATTGCCGAAAAGTGGAGTCGACTCTGCAATCTTCATTTCCGGAGGTGTGGGGGAGTGTGGCGGAAGGGGGGGGCTTCAGCCGAACCCTCGAAGGGCTACGTGCCCGCCTCAACAAGGGATTCGATGAATTGATGGAGTGGATCTGCCATAACGCATCCGAACACGTAAAGATCCCCGTGCACTACGCCACCCAGGGCTACGTGCTGACGTTGATTCCCCTGGCGTTCGTCCTCCTGTTGAAGCAGGCGGGAGATTTCAGGTCTCTCCTCACGACCGCCCTGAACATGGGTCGGGAGTCCGACAAGCTGGGCGGCCTGATGGGCGCGTGGGCAGGGGCGCTGTTCGGGTTTTCCGGAATCCCGGAAAACTGGAAAGCCGGGCTGGTCAATGCACGGGAGATCAAGGCCCGCGGGGAACACCTGGCGTTGCAAACCCCGCCAAAAGGACTCAAGGATCTACACCTGCTCGAACAGGGAGCGACGCTGAAAAAGATGGAGGATGAACGGCGGTATGTTCCCAGGAAAGCTAAAAAACCGGTCATGCGGGAGGCCTTTGCGAACGACCCCTGGTCCGACGGGGATGAGGAAGCTCCTTTGCCGCCTAAGGACGATATCGCCGAGTTGAGAAAGTTTCAGAGGGACAAGTCCCGCAAAAAACGGGACCGGAGAAAAAACATGGACTGGTCCGACGATTGAACCGGGGCCCGTTCCCCGAATTTTTAATTGTTAACTCATTCAAACGAAAAGGAGAGACCCGTGAACATGATAAAAGCGACTTTGACGATCCTGCTTTTGACGGTTCTGTCTTCTCCGTTGTGGGCCGCGGATTCAAAGGCGAAGGAAAGTAAAAAAGAGGAAAAGAAGGAGGGGGTTCTGGTCATCGGCCAAAACCTGAACGTAGGGATGCCGCTCAACAAGGCCTTCGCCCTTTTGGGAATTCCCGATAAATTCACCGTCCATCGCGGCACCGAGCCGGGATTGGACAGTATCGCCGTCGAATATTCGCAGGGGGTGGTCATCCATGCCCTCAACAAAAAGAACGTGGTTGAAGAAATTGAAGTCCTGCCGGAGTTCAAGGGCGAGTTTGACAAGGGAATCAAGCTCGGCGACAAATTCAACGACTTGGTGGGTAAATTCGGGATGCCGCACGCGCTGGTCGCCCAGGTGGCACGCTACCCGGAGCGGGGATATTATTTTTTCATGAAAGACGAGGTCATCGTTTCGGGAAAGGTGTTCGTCAAGGACAGCAAAATTTTCGATTTCCAGTTGATCAACAAGTGAGCGGTGAGCGCGCCCAAGGTTGGAACGGTCCGGACGGGACCGCCCCGGCGGCGGGAGTTTCAAGCCGGTTTGGAGGGAGAGTGGCCGGCGGCAGGCGCGGGGCGGGGTTTCAAGCTGTTCCAGGCCTTGCATCGCGGGCAATGGCTGGACCACTCGGCGCGCGGCGCCGCGCATGCCACGCAGTAATACTCCACAAGGGAATTCCGGATCCGGCCGTAGATGGCCTGGCAGGATTGTTCCCAAAGCCGGGTTTCTTCCTTTTCCCGATAGGTTTCGGCCCGTAGCAGGTCCCGGTAAAGGGAGCCTTCCTCGTTGTTTTCTTCCAGCAAAGCCAGGGCGTCTCCGGTTTTTCCCGTTTCAAGAAGCACGGAAGCCAACAGATTTTGTAATATCTCCCGGTTCGAGTTGTCGGCGGATTGCAGGACTTCCCGGTAAATTTTCACCATCTCGGCCAGATCCTCCGATTCTTTCAAGGTCCGTTGGATGCGGGTCAGGCACGCCGGAGACCCGGTGTGCTGGTACCCCGTCTTCCAGGTTTTGACGGCCTGCCGGGTTTTCCCTTCCGCCAATTGCAAATCCCCCAATTCCATGTG
>PCWF01000148.1:12228-12743 GCA_002796165.1 Nitrospinae bacterium CG11_big_fil_rev_8_21_14_0_20_56_8 | reverse complement strand
ATCGCTGTTGCGAAGCGCCAGCTCCACACTGTCACTCATTGAAAGCACGCGTTCCGGCTCGTTGAGCAGCGCTTCAGCGCCCAGGGGACGGCATAAAAGCAATGCCGAAAAAACCGCCGCCCCGAACCACCTCCGATTCATGATCAGCTTCGCCGGGTCCCTTTCTTGGGCAGGAGTCCGATCGTTTTCCGGAACAACGCGAGCTGCTCGCGGACCCGCACCGGCGCCGTACCGCCACGCGACGTTTTCGCCGCGACCACAGACTCGACTTCCAGAAGCGCCAGCGCGCCTTCATCAAATGAAGCGTGGATCTCCCGCAGTTCTTCCACGGTCAGCTCGTCCAGACGAATTTTTTCCGTCCGGCAGTGACGCACCACCTCCTGAACGATTCCGTGCGCTTCCCTGAACGGAACACCTTTTTCAGAAAGATAGTCGGCTAGTTCCGTGGCGGCCACAAAACCCTCATTGCACGCGTCGCGGGTTTCCACGCGATTCACCTCAAGACTCAAGAGCAT
>PCWF01000148.1:0-12033 GCA_002796165.1 Nitrospinae bacterium CG11_big_fil_rev_8_21_14_0_20_56_8 | reverse complement strand
GATGCTCGACCCGGTGCTGAACGCATCGGAAAGCTCCATGAAGCTGAACTCGCTGGTGGACCACAGCACCACTTCCTCGGCAAAGCGGCTGAGATGCATCATGACGATCGCCGCGGCGGAGAGGAACTCGATCAGGAAATCCCGGTCGCTGACGGCATCGAGACTGTTGTGGGAGATGGCGGGAAACTTGAGGAGCTTCGCGGTGTAGGCCCGGTCGATGGGGAAATTGGTCCCCGCCAGCGCCGCCGACCCCAGGGGCAGAACGTTGATCCGCTTGAGCGCATCGGTCATCCGGTCCCGGTCGCGGAGGAGCATCTCCACGTGCGCCAGCAGGTGATGGGACAGATACACGGGTTGCGCCCGTTGCAGGTGCGTGTAGCCGGGGATGATCCAGCCGAGATGTTTCCGCGCCAACTGATGAAGGGTTTTTCCGAGCGTCGTGAGGCCCTTGACGATTTCTCCCGTCTCATGGCGGAGAAAAAGGCGGACGTCGAGGCATACCTGGTCGTTGCGGCTCCGCGCGGTGTGGAGCTTGCCCGCCACGGGGCCGATCCGTTCCCTGAGGCGCGACTCGATGTTCATGTGGATGTCTTCGAGTTTTTCGCTGAGGGCGAGCTTCCCCTCGTCCAGCTCACGCTTGATGTGCTCCAGCCCGGCGACGATTTTTTTGGCCTCCGCCTGCGAAATGATCCGGCATTTCGCCAGCATCCGGCAATGCGCGATGCTTCCCTCGATGTCGTAGGCGTAGAGCCGCCGGTCGAAGCCGACGGATGCGGAGAACCGCTCCATCAGCGCATCGGTCGATTCGGTGAATCTTCCACCCCAGGGTTTTTTCATTTTTTAGGCGAGAACAAATTGGCAGGGGAAATTATCGCAACTGGTTGAATATGGTCTTGGATTCCAATTCGGCAAATTGAAAAATAGAATTGGGATCATTCAAAATATCGTCATAATCACTTTGATTTCTCCATTCCCTTAATCGGTCTAAGGAATCTGCAATTTCGGTTTGATTATTTTCAATAAAGTGTTGTCTTAATTTCTGGTGGTCCTTTGCCTGCCCCGAAGGAACAAATCCTTGTTTTTGATTAGCATAATTTCGAGAATAACAATACACACCGTAATAGGTTCTACTTACCCCGTTCCGGATTAAGGTTTCTTTAGAAAAACTTCCCAAGAAACAAAGAAAATTTTGAGCAAGCGGGAGGTTAATTAAATGCGCAAATCTGATAAATTCCTTCCAATCGTAAGACATTACTTTTTCTTAGGATCCAAAATCCGTGGTGATTAGAAACCAACCAGTTTCAACATTCCGGTAGGGTTGGAAAGTTGCCGAAACTTTTTTAATTTTCCCCAAAAAGTCTCGATCATATTTTTTGTAACGGACACAGATCTTTAGAAATTTATCTTCCGGATCTTCACGATCCTCGCAAATTTTTAATAAAATTCCAGCCTCGAAATTAAACTCATACTGAATTTGGTTACATACTTTCGGAATGATTGATATTAACCCGGGGAAAGTCCAAAAATATTCGGATATACCTTCCCTTTCAAATAAATCAATTCCTTTCCCCCAAAAGTCATTAAAAATTTTTTCCACTTTTGTGCTCAATTCGGAAGTTTCATTAGAGAAGGAGTCTTCCGAAGTTGAAATATCCCAATAATCTTCTTTTTGAACTTTTCCTCCTCCCGTAATCAGGGAACCATTATCAATTTCTTTGACGGTCTCCTGATTTTCACCCGTATTATTAGGGGCTATGTACTCCGATATAGTTGTTAAAGCAGATTCATTCATAATTTATGTTAATCATTCTCCCCAAATGATTTTCTTAAATTATCCTTAATACATCCTTCAAACAAATTTTCAATTCTTTGATGAGCCATTTCTACCCACTTAACAGCTTCGGAAATACTCATTGAATGAGGACGATTCAGGTAATAATCAAAATCTAAAATATATGCATCAAAATTTTCCCGTTCTGGCGCGACACTTTTTAAATTCGTTCTGCAAATTTCTTTTGAATTACTAAAAGAAAAACTACAACCCAGCGAAATTTCAGAAAATATGTTTTCCTTTAAACAATTTCCTAAAAATGGTCTAAATTCGAAATAGTCGCTAATTTCCGCTCCCTTTGGGATCTCGATTTTATTTATATATCTTAATCCAATTCTTTGAAATTTATTTATCGGGGCGATTTCATTTAATCCTCTGATAGCCTTTGCAATTTGAGGTTGGAAGACTTCCCAATGTGGATAGGGTTTAAGGATATTTATTGCCAAAATCCTTGGACCAACCTGGATAAATCTTTTTTCATTATTAGCTAAAAATTGAATTCGTTCACTTTGACGGATCTGTAATGGTTGTCCTTTTTCCAGCGTATTAAACTGAATTTCTTCAATAAGGCGTACTTCCCTTTTATTAGGATATTCGCCTTTTAATTTTTCATATAATAATCCTGGGACAGTTAGATCCCAATGGGTTTCAGGGGCCAATCTAAATTCGCATACCGCTTCAATTATGGGTGGATTTGAATATTTTTTAGGCATCGATTCCCGATATTGATCTATGCGGCCGAGGCGGGGGTGAACGCGGGGCGCTCCCGGTCCCACTTGTCTTTTTCCACGATGTTGACCCGGGTGCCCAGGGGGACCATCTCCGCAAGGAATTCCAGATTCCAGTCCTGCACGTTGGGGCAACCGGCGCTTCCGCTTCGCCAATCGAAATTTTTCTTGTAAAACTCGTTTACCTTGTTCACGTTGACCCCGTGGATGCCGTAGCTTCCCGGCGGCGGCTCGCCCAGAGGTTTCAGGCCCAGCCACCAATGGCCGATCTCGTGCTCCGGGTCGCCGAAGGGAATCGCGCGCACGCGGGTTCTGCCGTTCACTTTCTCCCGTTTGTACCAGGTGGGTTTGTACGCCCGGTTTTTGATCTCGTATTCCCCGACTGGCGTCTCATCCCCTTTTCTTCCGAAGATGGCTTCAATCTCCATGATCTCTTCGTTGTTGTAATACAGGCGGAACTTGCCCTTCTCAATGATCCCCAGCAGGTACCACAACTTCGGGTCGCCCTGGTATCGCGCCAACTCCTGACCGTTGAACTGGAGGACACGCTCGTTCCCCGACTTGAAATACACGGTCCGGGGGTCGTTGTACACCTGCTTGACGATGTACTTGAAGTTCTCCGTTACTTTATTGTTCAGGATCATCGTCTCGACCATCTGGCTGAGCTCGATGTTCTGTTGCTGGGTTTCCTGAAGTTTGTTCACCGTGACTTCCAGGTTCTGCTTCACCTGGTCGAGGTCTTCCTTGGAAACCAGCCCCACCTTATTCAATCCGGCGTAGTAGGCCACATCCACCCGGTGCCGGGTCGGCGCGTCCAGCACAAGCTCATAAATCAGGGTGCCCGTGAAAAAGACGGCCAACAGTACGGCCGCGGAAACTTTGAGCGAGGTCTTGACGCCCGCCGAGAGACGGTAACGCGCCACCTCGAACTTGACCCGCTTGTCTTTTTCCTCCAGCGCGCCGAAGGTGGCGGTGCTGAATTTTTGATACAACCGTTCCTCAAGCCGGGACAGGCGGTGACAGTTGGCACGGAGTTTCTCGATCACCCAGTACAGATTTTCGCGCGTCTTGCGATCGTAGTTTCCGTTCGGATTCTTGTTGCAGATCAGGTTGTATTCCGTGATCTGGAGAACTCTCAGTCTTTCGTCTGGGGGCATGCCTTCCGCTCGTATTGGATTTCACCGGGCATCCGGCACGGTGAAGAGGTTTCGGGAACCTCGGATGATTCGAAAATGTCCGATTTGGCAATTCGCTTGCCCTTTATTTCAAGGAGCAAGTTCATGGCCGGAGGCCATTTTTGGAGGTGCGCTTTATTTTATCCCGAACGTTTTTATTTTCAAAGAATTAAAATAATGATGCGGACGAGAGGAAGTGGAAAAAGGTCGGGACCGGGGGTGCGGGCAGGTCAACCGGTCCGCCGGTGGGTGGCGGAAGCGGAATCCACCCGTTGGAGGGTGAAGTCTTTCTGCTTCTTGGTAATGGAGCACCGGCCTTCAAAGCGCGCCCCTTTGTGGACCTTTACTGCGGGAGCATGGATGTCCCCCTCGACCCGCGCACCGGAGGCGACCTCCACCGAGCCGGAAGCCCGGATGTCCCCGAGAATGGTTCCATCGCAGAACACGGCGGCCGAAGATACTTTGCCCCGGACTTCTCCCCCGCATTCCACCGTCAGGCTTTCCGTTGCCGCGAGGGACCCCTCGAACACCCCTTCCACCCGCACCCGCCCCGGGAAGGCAAAATTTCCTTTCACCCGGACCTTTTTGGGAAACAGGACGCCGCAGGGAAGCGCGCTCCAGGATTTGTACATCTTGCGTTCCGGGGAGGTGGCGCGGCGAAGCCCGGCCTTCAACCGGTCCACGAGGCCGTTCAATTTTCCGGCCGTTTTCCAGTCGTAAAATTCACCCGGCGTGTTCTGTTCGAGGTAAAGATATTCTTTAACGGTGAGAATTTTGAGGTCCAGTTCCAGCATAGATCCGATTCCGAAGAGGTGACCTTTATAAAACCTTGTTTCCGGAAAGGCAAGGTTAAAACTTGAGGAACTTTCATTCGTTTGGGGGGAGGGTACGGGGACTTTGATTCTTCACGCATTTTGGATTTCGCCAAGAAACGGGTTAAACCGAAAGGAGCCTCAATATTTCACTATTCGCGCCTTTGGGTTGAAAATCGGTAACCGCAAGGACGCTAAGGGGGCGCATGCCGGAGCGAAACATTTTTCGCCCCTACGGTATCGGGGTTCAGCCGGAGGTTCCCACGGCGAGTGGGTGCTGGCCGCACGGGCGCAAGGCCAAACTCGCGAGGCTGTTGTCGCCTCTCAATCGCACTTGAACCCGTCCAGCCTTATGCCCCCCACGGCGAGTGGGTGCTGGCCGCACGGGATTTGCCCGGATCAACTGAAATTGCTGGCGATTCTGCTGATTTTTTTGGAGAAGGTGAACCCGCTCGATTTCTGAAGGTAATTGATGATTTCCCGGTTTGAGCGGTCGAGGGTGGGGCATTCGCCGAACCGGGTGGTGACGTTTTGCGCCACCGAGTTGATGCGGCTGGAGAGGCCGCGATCCTTGTCGTAGAACAGCGCGCCGCGGTTGTTGGTGATGTTGATGATCTTGTGATGCGGCACCATGCCCACCATGTGGATGCGTTTTTTGTAAGCGTCGTACTGGTCCAGCGTGTCCAGGTACTCTCTCAGCCGGTCGAGGCATTGCGAGATACTTTTCGTGTCCTGGCACCGGTTGAAAATGATCCCCAACTTCTTGTTGCGGAGCGTCTCGTCCACCGCTTCCTGGCCCTGGCTGGCGATGAGCCGGTTCACGTAGGCCTTGTCGAGTCCGGTCAAACGCCCCGCCTTGAAATCGTCGTAGAATTCCTCGTAGTAGTCGATGAAGGAGTGAAGGGCGTCGATGCTTCCGTTCACCGCGATGCTGTTGCTCATGTCGAACACGAACAGCACCTGGTCGATCGAGTTCATGAGGGAGGACAGGTGGTTCACCCCGCCCGCGGGGGTGTCCAGGATCACGTAATCGAACCGGTCGAACAACTCGTGGAGCACTTCGAGGAAAAAGACCAGGAAGGCCGGTTCGTTGATCCGCTTGCGGTGATTTTTCTTTCCGAGAATGGGGACCTCGCCGCCGAGGATCGAGAAGGAATACTCTTCCACGTAATTGATGTATTCGTCGATGGCCGGACGCGAGTTTTCTTCCGACTCCTGCAGAATTTCCCGGAACGCCTTGAGGTCCAGACGGTCCAGCAGGGGTTTGAGAAGGGTCAGATCGGCGGGCGTGACCACTTCGCCGCGGTGCAGGAACAACTCGTGCATCTGGTCCCCGAAACGGAATTCCGAGAAATGAAAGAGTTCCGGATTCAGGTTTTGGTAGAGCGCGAAACTCTTCGACAACTGCGGCGAACTTGCTCTGCCGTCGCCGTTGAGGTGGGCCTTGAACAGCGTCACGATGCGGTACAGCGTGCGGAGGAAATCCACTTGGTAAGTCTTGTTGGCGATCGTTTCGAATACATCGTAAAACGTCTTCTGCGGGTGGCTTTCCAGCAGGCTGGAGATGGTGGGAAGCCTGAGGTCCAGGTCCACCAGGCACACGCGGTTGTCGGGGGTTGCCGGTTTCAAGGCGCGGGTGAGTGCCGCCGCCGTGTTGATGGACAGCGTGGTTTTTCCGATTCCCCCCTTGGGGCCGATGATGGATACAACCGCCATTTAATCTCCTCCTTTTGCTTTTCGGCCGGGACGGCCGATGACCAGGGTGATTTCTCCCTTCCACGCGCGGCCGGCCGCGCTTCGAGCCAATTCTCCAAGAGTGCCGCGAAGCACTTCTTCATGTACCTTCGTCAACTCCCGACCGATCGCCGCGGGACGGTCTCCCAGCACCGCATGCAGGTCGGTCAGGGTTTTCTGGATCCGGTGGGGAGACTCGAAGATGACGATGGCCCGTTCCTCTGCCGCAAGCGTCGAAAGCAGGGTGGACCGTCCCTTCTTGCGCGGCAGAAATCCCTCGAACACGAACCGGTCCACAGGCAAACCCGACACGGTCAGCGCCGCGAGGAGGGCCGAAGCTCCCGGCACCGGGTGAACGGGAATCTCCGCCTGCACCGCCGCGCGAACCAGGGAAAACAACGGATCCGATATCCCCGGCGTGCCCGCGTCCGAAACCAGAGCCACGTCGTGGCCCTGCTCCAGCAGGTTCACCAATTGGCGCGTCCGCCCCTCCTGGTTGAAACTGTTGAAACTCATCAGCGACGCCGGCACCTGGTAATGGTTCAGCAGGATCCGCGTGCGCCGCGTGTCCTCCGCCGCCACGGTATGAGCGCCCTTAAGGATCTCCACCGAACGGTACGTCATGTCACCGAGGTTGCCGATGGGGGTGCTCACGATATATAGCCTGCCCCTGGGTTCCCTGCTCCCGGCGGCGTCGGTCTTAGAAGAAGCCATTGTATACGGGTACGGGCGAAAACTCAATAATCAATTGAAATTCAATGGGTTTTGTGGAATTCCCCAAATGCGGGCCCAAGGAGCGGATGGGCATGGAATTCAAGGCTGTTCCAGCCCTCCGATACGAGTCGCAACGTTCCGGCCTTGCTCCACCGGGCGTGGCCCGGGGTCAGGCCTTGGCGCCGCCCGCTTCCTTTTCTTCGGTCTTGACCAGCTTGATGATTTTTTTATCTTTGCCCGTCATGTCGCAATTACCATCGAGGATGCCGCCGAGTTCGATGCTCAACGCCGGGGACTTGATATTGCCCACCACCCGGCCGGTGGAATGGAGCTCCACCCGCTCCGCCGCCAGGATGGCTCCCTCGATCCTGCCCTTGCATATTACGGTTCCGGCGATGATTTCGGCCGACAGGCTTCCCGTTTCGCCCACAATAAGCGTGTCATTGGTGTTCACTTTCCCTTCGAACTTCCCGTCGATGCGCACGGTGCCCTCGAAGGTGAGCGATCCGTTGAATACCGTATCTTCGCCCATATAGGCTTTTATTGTCGTCTTGTCCCCTTTTTTCTGGCTCATCATGGCAACGCTCCTGTTTCCCGCTCGCGGGGGACCGCGATCAGTGAATTTTCGGGATGATGAGACTCCGGATCCGTTCCAGGTCGTCATCGGAATAATAAAGGATGGTTAGTTTCCCCCCTTGGCCCGAAGGTGCGAGGGTGACTTTGGTCCCCAGCCTGCGTTCGAATTCTTTTTCCAGACTTTTCAGAAAAATATCCTTGCGCCCGGGGTCGTGCGGTTTTTTGCTCCCGGTTTGGCCCCAATGCCGTACGCGCGACTCGGTCTGGCGTACATTAAGATCCTTGTTTACGATCTCGCGGCGCAGAGTTTCGATATCCTTCTCCTCCTCCAGCCCGAGCAGGGCGCGCGCGTGGCCCATGGACAGGCGGCTGGAGATGATGTCCGCCTTCACCGCCCGCGGCAGTTTAAGCAAGCGCAGGGTGTTGGCGATGGCGGCGCGGCTTTTCCCCATGCTTTTGCCGATTTCCTCCTGGGTCTGCCCGAATTCGTTGGACAGGCGGGAATAGGCCTCTGCCTCTTCGATCGGGTTGAGATCCTGCCGGTGCAGATTTTCGATGAGGGCCAGCTCGAGGGATTTGGTGTCGGTGACCTCGCGGATGACGGCGGGGATTTTTTTGAGTCCGGCTTTTTTCGATGCGCGCCAGCGCCGCTCGCCGACAATCAGCTCGTAGCCGGATTCCACCTTTTGCACCACGACCGGCTGGAGGATCCCGTTTTCACGGACCGACTCGACCAGTTCGTGAAATTTTTCATCGTCGAAGTATTTACGCGGTTGGAGGCGGTTGGGCGAAATCTCGTCGATCAGCAATTCGGTGGGACCCGATCGCATCTCCGGTTCCTGGCCCGGCTCCATTTCAAAATCGGGAATCAGGGCATGGATTCCCTTGCCCAGGGCTTTTCGATTCATACGGTTTGGGTCTCTGACTCCGAAGGTTTGGCGTTGTTCACGGTGTTGCGGGAGCGGGCGATCAGTTCCTTGGCCAGCTCGACGTATGAGTCGGCTCCCTTCGACCGGCCGGCGTAGAGCACGATGGGTTTGCCATGGCTGGGAGCCTCGCTCAACCGGACGTTTCTCGGAATCACCGTGTTCAGGAGAAATTCCTTGAAATAGGTTTTGACCTGGTCGCGGACCTGCGTGGCCAGCAACGTACGCGCATCATACATGGTGAGGAGAATCCCTTCCACTTTTAAATGTGGATTGAGGGAGTGCTTCACCAGTTTCAGGGTCTTGAGGAGATGGCTGAGTCCCTGGAGCGCATAATACTCGCATTGCATGGGGATGAGCACCGACTGGCTCGCCGCCAGGGCGTTCAACGTGAGGAGTCCGAGCGAAGGCGGGCAGTCGATCACCACGAACTCATACTCGGTTTCGACGCCGTTCAAAACGGATTTGAGCCTGTGCTCCCGTTGCTCGCGGTTCACCAGTTCAATTTCCGCCCCGGTCAGGTCCACGCAGGAGGGAACGATTTTCAGCGTTTCGATTTCGGTGGGATAAGTCACCTCTTCCAGGGTGGCTTCCCCCAGAATCAGTTCATAGACCCCCTTATGGTTGGAATCGAGGATGATGCCCAATCCGCTGGTGGCATTGGCCTGGGGGTCCACATCGATCAGAAGCACCTTGCGGCCCGATAGAGCCAGACAAGCCGATAGATTGATGGCGGTCGTGGTTTTGGCCACCCCGCCCTTCTGATTGGCAACGCAGATGATTTTGCCCATTTTCACCTTAAACAACTGAAAACAGTACGGGTATAAACTATCACAAAGCCCCGGCCTTGCCTAGCATTTCATTGAAAAATTTGCTCCCATCCTTCTCGGGAGAACGAACCGCTTGATAATTCCGGCCTTGTAGACGGCGGGCTTCCCGCAAGAATGTTTCACGTGGAACATGACGGATTCCACTTCTGCTGGGACCTTGAAATTTGCAACATGTTCCACGTGAAACAACCCCGCGCTTATTGGTTTCTGGAAAAGATCAAAAGGGTGGAGGGAACCCCCGCTTGATTCTCCACCGGGATCTGCTGGGTGAGGGACAGGGGCAAATTGCCCATGGAGGATTCCCGCCCCTCTTTCCCCTCTTCCCGTTCCTTTTTGATCACCACCCGCCCGCCGGGAAACAGGAACGGTTCGGCGAGCGTCAGGCATTCCGCCAAAGAACCCACGGCCCGGAACAGAACGCAGTCGAACCGGTGCCCGATCTCCTGCACCACTTCTTCCGCCCTGCCGTGGATCACCTCGAGTCCGGGAAGATCGAGCACGCGGGTTACGGACCGCAGGAAATTGGCCTTCTTCCTCTGGCTTTCCACCAGAATCATATCCAGGGAAGGCTCGACAATCTTGAGGGGAATCCCGGGAAATCCCCCGCCGCTCCCCACATCCGCCACTTTCCACCCGGGGCGCAGGGCGCGGGCGTACAGGAGGGATTCGAATACCTGGTGCCGAAGCACCGAGGCCCGATCCCGGTCCGCCGTCAGGTTGATTCTCGGGTTCCACTTCTCCCACTCGTCCAGGTACAGGGTGAAAAGCCGGATGGACTCGTCCAACCGTTCACCCGGGGACAGTCCAAGCCGCGGGTCGCAAAGGATATCCGGAATGGCATCGTTCATTAAATATGAATCTTACTTTTTGAGTAGGGTCTTGAATTCCCGGGTGAGCAGGGGAACCACCTGCATCGCGTCGCCGACGATCCCAAAATCGGCCACTTCGAAAATCGGCGCATAAGGATCCTTATTAATGGCCACAATATATCGGGAGGAGGACATTCCCGCCAGGTGCTGGACCGCTCCGGAAATTCCGCAGGCGATGTACACATCGGGCGTCACGGTCCGCCCCGTCTGACCCACCTGGTTGGAGTAAGGACGCCACCCGTTATCCACGACGGGACGGCTGGCTCCGACGGCCCCGCCCAGCACCTCGGCCAGTTCCTCCAGCAGAGAAAAGTGATCCGGTCCCTGCATGCCCAGTCCGCCGGAAACCACAATCCGGGCTTCGGTCACATCGATCCGGCGGCCCGCTTCGGCCACGCGTTCCCGGAGGCGCACCTTAAGGGCGGAGTCTCCGATCCGGGCGTTCTCGACGGTCACCTCTCCCTGACGCAAGGGGTCCGCCTCGCCCCGGAAGACATTCGGGCGAAGGGTGACGATATGGGGTCCGGGTCCGGCGAAGGCCACGGTGGATCGGGCTTTCCCGGCATAAACGGGCCGCACCGCGCGGAGGTTCCCGTCGGCTTCCCAGTCCAGCCCGACGCAGTCGGTGGCGAGCCCCGCGTTCAACCGTGCGGAGAGAGCGGCGGCAAGTTCCTTTCCGTGCAGGGTGGCCGGGAGAAGCAGAAGGCCGGGCCGTTCCGTTTCGATACAGGACGACACCGCGTCGAGCGCGGCCAGGCAATGCCCGCCCCCCAGGGCGGGATGAACCAGGATGCGCACCCGGTCGGCGCCGTGATGAAACAAGAGACCCGAATCGGCCTCCGCCTCCGACTTGTCCTGAAGTAGAAGCGCGGTGACCCCCCCGCCCCGTTTTTGGGCCAGGGCCCGGGCCGCGTTCAGCGCTTCGAAGGCAACCGGCTTGATGCCCGCACCGCCCCGTTCCGCCACCACCCAGATTTGAGTTTCGCCGCTCATTCCAGAACGCTCGCATGATAAAGGTCCCGATTATATCATCCTTCCCCCGGACCCACCAACGGCCATTTTGCGGGTATTAATTTTTATAGCCTGATTAGGCGGTGTCTTAATAGACTTGTTTTCAGATCTACAGCGGGAGGGGCGCAATTCGTCCGGGCGAAGCGATCGCAATTTGCTTTTGAAAATTCCGGCGCGAGGTCTTAATATCGAAAGGTTACGCCCGTCATGAAATAGATACCGAAAGAATGAAATTCCGACAATTCCTGTTTATCATTCCCCTGGGACTGGCGGGCGCTCTCGTTGCCGCCTACCTTGTCATCAACCACTTTCCCGAACGCATTCCCGCTACCGTCCGCGACCTGGCGCGGGAGCCCGAACTTCTGGATTATCCCGGGGCGGAGCGGTGCGGGGAGTGTCATGCGGAAATTTACGCGGCGTGGAAGGAGAGCCGCCATTTCAAGGCCTGGACCAGCGAATTTTATATCAAGGATTCGGAGAATCGGACCAAGGAAAAATGCCTTCCCTGCCATGCCCCGAAAAGCCAGTCGACCGGGAACAAGCCGGAACCCCGGCTCGTCCACCGCGACGATGGGGTCTACTGTGTCCCCTGCCATTTCAAGGAACGGGCCATGAACGGTCCGTACGATCTGTACGCCCCCCCGCACCCGACCCGGCAGAACGACGATTACCGGGAGGGCCGGTTCTGCGGCTCCTGTCATCAGAAAACGTTCAAGGAATGGGAAGGCGCCGGCTCGACCGACACCTGTCAATCGTGTCACATGCCCCGGGCCTCCGGCCGGTTGACGCAGAAATTTCCGCTCTCCTTACTGCACCGGAAAAGAGAG
>PCWF01000053.1 GCA_002796165.1 Nitrospinae bacterium CG11_big_fil_rev_8_21_14_0_20_56_8 | reverse complement strand
TTGGTGGGGATCATGAGGCTCAATCCGTCCGGCATGGTGACTAGGCGCTTGCCCGTATAGACGAAGGTGCGGGTCTGCTCCGGATTGGTCCCCACCAGCCGGTCGCCGAGCCCGATTTTTTTGCACAACTCGATGGCCCAGGGTTTCTGGGAGATGAACGAGTCCGGCCCGCGCTCGACCAGGAACCCGTCGAACCGCTGAGTGAAAATTTTTCCCCCGAAGTGATGCGTGCCTTCCAGAACGGTGCATTGGAGCGAAGCTCCCCGGAAAATTTCTTCCTGGATCCGGTACGCCGCCGCCAGGCCCGCGATCCCGCCGCCGATGATATAAATTTTTTTCATGGAATCCATTATGTCAGGTTTGAAGCGGGGCCGCAATCCATTGACGTTCTCCGCGCGGATAAGTGGGACGCCTCGCCAGGCCGCCTTTTGTATGCGGTCGTTCCGAGGAGCGTCGGCGACGAGAAATCTTGCTTCGATCCGGGACGGAGCGTGTGTCTTCCCCGCCCCGGCAAGATCCCTCGCCATTGGCTCGGGTGACGCATAAAAATACGCCCCGGGATGACAAACCGACCGTGCGAAGGCGCCGGGAGGGCAAAAGGAAAATGGGGGCGTGGGAGAACGAGGCGGTCCCCGTTTCCGTTTTATATTCCGCCACCGGGCCGTTTTCCGCGTCCGGCAATCGTTCGCCGCGCCCGGTTGGCCCATTGCCGGACCAGGACATACTCGCAGGTGAGCAGGGCCAACACGCCGGGGATCGCCACCGCCGGCGAACCGGGGAGGAGGATGACGGCGATTCCCCCGAGGATCGCCCCCGAACCCATGAGGAGAAAGACGATCCGACGCACCGCACCCTCGTTGAGCGCGGCCTGGTCTTCGGGATCCGGGAACGGTGAAGACTCCGGGTGAGGATGCGGCGGTCCCGGAGCCAGCATCGACGCCAGGACCCCAACCGCAAGGATTCCCAGAATCACCGCCAGGGAAAACAGGATGGGAATATGGAAATGATGCGTCAAAACCATCTTGATGCCCACAAAAGCCAGGAGAAACACCAGGCTGAGTTTCAGGTACCTGAACTTGTCCATCACCGCCGCGAGGGCGAAGTACAGCGAGCGGAGCCCGAGAATGGCAAACACGTTCGACGTGAATACGATGAACGGATCCAGCGTGATGGCGAAAATTGCGGGAATGGAGTCCACCGCAAACATCACGTCGGAGGTTTCGACCAGCGCCAGCACCACGAACAGCGGCGTCGCCGCCCGCTTGCCGTGCTCCATGACGAAAAACTTCGAACCGTGATATTTCGCCGTCACCGGGTACCAGCGCCGCACCAGCCGAACCGACAGCGCGGTATCGGGATCCAGCGGTTCCTCCGACGACACCAGCATCTTGGCGGCGGTGAACAGCAGAAATCCCCCGAACACGTAAACGATCCAGTCGATGCGGTTGATCAGCCAGACGCCCGATCCGATCATGATCCCGCGCAGGACCAGAGCCCCCAGGATGCCCCAGAACAGCACACGGTGCTGGAACCGCAACGGAACCTTGAAGCTGGAAAAAATGAGCGCGATGACAAAGATGTTGTCGAGACTCAGGGATTCCTCGACAAGATACCCGGTCAAAAACTGGAGCGCCGCTTCCTTGCCTGACAGGTCGTGGCCGATGCGGACGCCGATCCCCAGCCAATGGTTTTCGTACATGTAATAGACTGCCACGTTGAACGCCAGCGAGAGGGAGACCCACAGCGCGGTCAGGGACAGAGCTTCCCCGGTGGAGATGGGATGCGGGTCGCGGTGAAGAATGCCCAAATCCAGGGCAAGCAAAAAAAGCACGAGGAGGATGAACCCCGTCCAAATCAGGATTTCCATACTGCTTTACATTCTCCGCAAAAGTGTGGTTCTCGCTCCGGAAAGGGAAAATCCGCACCCTCCGTCCCGGAAAGTATTCCTGTCATCGGTCGATCTCAATCGGTCACGGGTTCCTTGCGCCCGGAGACGGCGCTACCGGCGAGGAAGGTTTTATCGACGAAGTTTTCACCGAAATAATAAAAGAGGTCCCGGTAATCGGAGGTTTTGAGCAAAAGAAAATCGGCCCGCTGGCCGGGTCGCAATCCCCCCATCTCCCGGTGGCGATCCAGGGCGCGCGCGCCCCCGTAGGTGGCGGCGACCAGGGCCTGTTCGGGAGTCAAGCGGTACATGGCCGTGGCGAGGGTGAGGATCGTCTGCATATTGTACGTGGGACAGCTTCCGGGATTACAGTCGGTCGCCAGAGCGAGGGGCACGCCCGAGTCGAGCAGGGTGTGCACCAGAGGCAGTTTGCTCCCGCCGAGAAAGTGGGTCACGCCGGGCAGGAGCACGCCCACGGTTCCCGCCACCGCCATCCCGCGGATGTCGTGCGGACGGGCGTGTTCGAGATGATCGCAGGAAATCGCCCCCAGCCGCGCCGCCTCGTAACACCCGCCCTGCAGGGTAAACTCCTCCACGTGGGCGCGAAGCTGGAACCCCAGAAGTTTCGCCTGCAGGAACAGCCGCTTCAGGTCGGCTACCGTGAACGCCCCGCGCTCACAGAAAATATCCACCCCGTCGGCCAGTTCCCGGAACTCCGGCAGGTATCGCAGAACGAAATCGAAATAATCCTTTTTCTTCACCCCCTCGGGAACCGCGTGCGCCCCGAGGTAGGTGAGGGTGACATGCACCTTGAGATCGGCGGCCAGCCTGCGCCCCACGCGCAGGATCTTTTTTTCGGTTTCGAGATCGAGCCCGTATCCCGACTTGATCTCGAATGCGGTGGTGCCGAGGGCGATCATGCGTTTCATCCGCTCGCGCGCCGAGCGGTAAAGCATTTCCTCGCTGGCCTTGCGGGTGGCGTTCACGGTGCTCAGGATGCCTCCGCCGTTTTTCAGGATCTCCAGGTAATCGTCCCCGGCGGCGCGCATTTCCATCTCGGCTTTCCGGTCGCCCCCGTAAACCATGTGGGTGTGCGGGTCGATGAAACCGGGAATCACCGCCCGGCCCTTCAGATCCACCACCCGGGCGTAGTCGGAAGCGCGGATGCCCGTATCCCGAAACACCTTCTCCACCCGGCCGCCCGAGACGACCAGCGCGCAATTGCGATAGACCTTCAGGCGCGGGGGATCGGTATCCTGGACCTGGACCAGTTGCCCGATGTTTTTAAAACAGATTTTTTTCGCTTTCATGTTCATTTCCCCGGAAGGCCAACCTTGCGTGCACGGGCGACCTGGCGGGCCTCTGCATAACCGGCGTCGACGTGCCGGGCGACGCCAAGACCGGGATCGTTGGTGAGAACCCGGTCGAGCCGCCGCGCCCGGGCGGGGGTGCCGTCGGCGACCACCACCATCCCCGCATGCAGGGAATTGCCGATGCCCACCCCCCCGCCGTGATGGAAACTGACCCAGCTCGCCCCGGATACCGCGTTGACCACAAAGTTGAGGAGCGGCCAGTCGGCCACCGCGTCGCTCCCGTCAAGCATGTTCTCCGTTTCCCGGTTGGGGGAAGCCACGCTCCCGCAATCGAGATGATCGCGGCCAATCACGATCGGGGCGGAGACGATGCCCTTCCTCACCAGCCGGTTCATCACCTGCCCCATCCGGGCGCGTTCTCCATAACCCAGCCAGCACACCCGGGTGGGAAGCCCCAGCACGGGGACCTGGGCCTGCGCTTTCTGGATCCACCGGCGCAGTGCGGGTTTCTCGGGAAAGGTGTCCATCACCGCCTGGTCCACCGCATGGAGATCTTTCTTCTTCCCCGAAAGCAGGGCCCAGCGAAACGGTCCCTGACCTTCGCAGAACAAGGGACGAATGTACGCGGGGACAAATCCGGGATAAACGAACGTTCCGTCCTTTTGCCGCACGTCGAGCCCCCCCGACTCGGCTTGTCCTCGCAGGTTGTTGCCATAATCGAACACCACCGCGCCCCGTTCCTGGAATTCGATCAGTGCCGAGGTGTGACGGACCATCGTGGCGAGCGACCGTTTCCGGTACTCTTCCGGATCGCGCGAACGCAGTTGCATCATTTCGGCGAAATCCCCGCCGTCGGGGACATAATTCATCACATCGTGCGCCGAGGTCTGGTCGGTCACCAGGTCGGGAACGCGGCCCCGGCGAAGCAGATCCCGCGCGGCCGCCGCGCCGTTGGCGACGAGCCCCACGCTGACCGGCCGGTTCCGCGCCAGCCCTTCGTCGATCCACTTGAGCGCCTGCTCGGGGGAACCCGTGGCCCGGTCGAGATAGCCTTCCTTCAATCGCCGCCGAACCTGGGCCGGGTTGACCTCGGCCACGAGAATGCAGGCCTCGTTCATGGTTCCGGCCAGGGGTTGGGCGCTTCCCATCGCCCCGAGCCCGGAGGTGAAGATCCACTTCCCCGCAAGGCTCGCGGACCGGAAATGTACCCGTCCGGCGGCGCCGAAGGTTTCGTAGGTTCCCTGCAAAATGCCCTGGGTCCCGATGTAGATCCAGCTTCCCGCCGTCATCTGGCCGTACATGATGAGGCCCAGCCGGTCGAGGCGGTCGAAATATTCCTGCGTGGCCCAGGCCGGAACCAGATTGGAATTGGCAATCACCACACGGGGCGCATCGGGATGGGTCCGGGCGACGTAAACGGGTTTGCCGGACTGCACGCAGAGGGTCTCGTCCGATTTGAGCCGCTTGAGTTCGGCGACCAGGCGGCGGTATTCCTTCCAGTTCCTCGCGGCGCGCCCGCTCCCGCCATAAACGATGAGTTGCTTCCAGTCGAGGGCCACCCGCTCGTCGAGGTTGTTTTCCAGCATGCGGAGCGCGGCCTCCGTATCCCAGCCGCCACAGCGGAGCTTGCGGGAGGTGGAGGCGCGGGGCGGCCGCTTCGGCCTCAATTCCATATACATGGGCCGGCCGGCGGAACCGGACGAGGAGCGTTGTGTCACGACTTTTTTTCCCGCATGGCGAAACCGAGGCAGAAGTGGTAAAACACCGCCGCGGCCAGGCGGCCGGTGCGTTCGTCCTCGATGGCCGGATTGTACTCGGATAAATCGAACAGGGAAACCAGGAGATGAAGCCCGGAAAAATAAGCGATCATGAGGGCATCGTGGGCCTTCAAACCCTGGACGCCGGGGCAGGACACGCCTGGGGCGTCGCACGCGGCCACGGAATCGAGATCGAAACTGACAAACAAACTCTGACATTGCCAGGTGAGTTTCCCCAGCGCGTTCCGGAAGGAATCGACGGCTCCCTCGTGCCGCTGAACCTCGTCCAACCAGAGGATGCGGGCTTTCCTGTTTTGAATGTATTCCGCGTGTTCGGCACTGCATTGCGCCCCCTGGGTGGCAAATTCGATGAAATTCCCCCCGTCGAACGCGGGATCTTCCAAAAGTTGGCGGAATGAGGACCCGCTATGCGCCCGGCCCGCGATTAAAGGACGCACATCCAGATGCGCGTCCACGTTGATGACGCCCCCCGGCCGGCCGCCAAGGTGATTCAGAAGCGCCCGGGCGTTGGGATAGGACTGGTCGTTACCGCCTCCGACGACAAAGGGAATGCCCCCGGCGGCGAGAATGTTCTCCGTCGCGCGGGTGAGCGCGGCATGTCCCTCTTCCAGCGTCTGGCAGGGAGGGATGTCTCCCGCATCGGAAACGGAAATTCCGGACAGGTCCACTTTCCATTGAGGGTTGCGGACGGTCCCATACCGCTTCAACCAATACCGGAACCGCTCCGGACCGGTTTTCGCCCCTTCCCGTCCGCCATTGCGGGCCACCCCTTCGTCGAAGGGAAAACCCAGGATCACAATCTGGCCCCCCGTTCCCGTCGTAATCAGATCTGCAAGTCGTCGATCGGTCATAATGTTCTTATAGGCCCTAACCGTCTATTTGTAAAGCAGGCTGTTGTTGTTGAAAAACAGGGCTCCGGCGAGTTCCGGATCGGGCCGGGGGCCGTCCAAATCCGGAAAAAATTTCATCCGTCGCCCCCCCCGGTCTGCTCTTGTGCCTCCCCCACGGTTTTGGTAATCTTGTCTTTAAATTCCCTTAATATTCCCGATTTGAAAGGAGTCAAAAATGTCAGACGCCATAGCCGCCCTCAAGGATGCGATCGAATTCGAGAAGAAGGCGCTTGAGAAATATAAGGAGGCCTTAAGCCAGATCGAGCACAAGGAAACCCGCGACGCGATCGAAAAAATGGCCCAGGATAAAAATCAGCAAATCGATTCCCTGCATTGGATGGTCATGGCAGAATCGGGAGCCTTGGAGCCGGAAGAAACCGCGCAGGAGGAAAAACCCAAAACCTCCGCCGGCAAGTGCCCCTTCTCCGGTCAGTTCGCGGCCATGGGCCTGGATATGTCCAAAATGGGGGACATGATGGGGGATCCATCTAAAATGGCTGAAATGATGGAAAAAATGAAAGGCAACTCCGGTTCCTGAAAACATCCAACACTCTAATTTTAAAGAGGCGGACATGGAATCCAGCTATCCCCGAAAACTTTTCATTGAATGCCCGGCGTGTGGAATCAGCAATATGATCGATGGGTTTACCCCCGAGAAACCCGTGATCTGCAACCAATGCCGCGAGCGCATGATCGAACCCACACTCAATGAAACTCATAGCGAAATCCTCTGCGAAGACTGCGGGCTGACCCTGCTGTTGCTCAAGGAAACGGAGTTCGTGGAAGGAGAATCGACCTGCCGGTGCGGAAGCACCCATCTGAGCTTGTTTGAGGAGTCCACCATCGCGGAGGACGCGGAGGAGGCTGGAGCTTTCGATCTGGAGGATGAGTCCTTCGAAGACAAGGAAGACGAGGATGATGGTTTGAGTTGGATCCGGTCCGACTCCGACTTGGATCACGATGAAGATTATAATGACATGTTCGACCGTGACCCCGGCTGAATCGACGGTTTAATTCAGGACCCCCTCCACCCCCTTTCAACCCCCGGGTGAAAAACGATAACCCTTTCATACGTTTGAAAAGAGGTTGTCATATCCTCCCAATTCCTTTTATAATAAACAATTGCATAATAAATCAGCGTTTGTCCTACACTGGCCAATTCGCAATTCAACTCATTGAAAGTGAAGCATGACGCAAAAATCTCCCATCGTCGGGGACGAGTGGAATCGCAATCGCGCCCATGCGATTGAATTGTTGAAAAATAAAACTTCTTTCCTTTTCGCCGGAGACATCGATCCCGATTCGGTCGGTTCCATGCTCTCGCTCGGGTTATTTTTACGCCTGCAGGGAAAGCGGGTCTATATGGTGATCTCCAACTCGCTCGGGGAGAACCTGGACTATTTCCAGAATATCATCGAATTCAACCAGATCCATGTGGTGCGCAAGGCGGATGAGCTGATCCCTCTCAAAGGCAAAATCGATGTGATCATCTTTTGCGATACGGCCAATACCAAACTGGTTCCGTTTTACAGCGAACTGGTGACACAAATCCTTGTCGACAATCCGGATGTGATCGAGATCGATCATCATTTTGGAGCGGACAGCGAAAAAGTCACCTCGAACGGAGTGCAACTGTTCCGGAAAGCCAATGCCAACACCGAGATCATCGGCGAGCTTCTGGACCAGTTGACCGAGAAGGGATCGGAGTTGCCCAATCCCTTCAACCAGCGCAATATTTTGTTGGCCCTCATTACCGGACTGTTGGGAGACACGGTGGGAGGCAAGGTGGTCCACTACCGGGAAGACTACGATTTCTGGATCAAGCGCCTGGGAGACCAACTCGAAAAACACACCCGCTGGCGGGATGCCACAGAGACCCGGCCTGCCGACAGCCGTCAAACCAAATTCGGGAATCCGTTTCAGTTGCTCCAACACCTCAACCGTCTGAACCCGGAACAGGACGCGTGCCTTAATTTCCTCACCGATCGTGTGTTTAAAAACCACGGGATCGGCTTGCTCAACCTGATGAATTCCACCTATCCCGAGGTGGGCCATGTCTGCCAGCCTTATCAGTCGGACTGGTTTCAGGACATCCTGGGATTTCTGGTCAATCTCGTTCCCGAGCAGGCGGGCAAGGTGGGGATTCTGCTGTTTCACGGCAAAAACGCCGAAGGGAAAGACTGCATCTTCATCAAGATCCGGCGGGCGGTGGATTATGATGGGATCGACCTCCGGCGGGTGGAAGACCATATCCGGTCCGCCTTCGATGGAAAGTACATGGGGGGCGGCGGTCATCCCGGCGCGGTCTCGTTCCGCATCCATCCCGACGAGGAAGATGAAGTCCTCGCCCGGTTCCATCAGGTCACCGAGTTCCTCCGGGAAAACATGACCTGACCCTCAGCCCCTGTCGCTTTTGCTCCGCGCAACGGCGCCTTCGCGATTTTCCCCGCCCCGATCCAGCCAGATTTTTTTCAGGTAAAAAATTTCCAGCGCGTTCAGTTCCAGTCCCTTCACATAGGGTTGGACCAGCATATTGAGGGCCGAGACGAAGAGGGGAATCATCGGCACCTCCGTCCCGGTGAGGAGGATCTGCGCCTCATCGTAAATGGCCTGGCGGGCTTTGGGGTCGCGCTCCATCGCGCCGCGCGCCACCAGTTCATCGTAGCGGGGATTGGCCCAGCGCAGACGGTTGTTGCCGCTGTTGGAAATAAACAGGTTCATGAAATTATCCGGATCGGGGAAATCGGCCCCCCATCCGAGACGGAACAACTGCGGAGGATCCATCTGCAGGTGGTTCAGAAAGACTTTCCACTCCTGACTGTCCATGTCCACGTTCACCCCCAGGTGCTCCTTCCATTGCGCCTGTAGAAACTCAGCGATCAGACGGTTGGTGTCGGTGGTGTTGTACACGGCGGTCACGGGAGAAAGACCCCGGCCTCCGGGAAACCCGGCCTCGGCCAGCAACGCCCGCGCTTTTTCGGGATCGAATTTCGCCCCGATGTCCGGATTGTATCCAAACATGCCCTTGGGGATCCAGGAAGTGGCCGGGAGCTCGCCGCCCTGCAGGATGACCGGGATCCGCGACCGGTCCACGGCGTGGGCAAACGCGCGCCGCACGCGGGCATCGTCGAAGGGAGGCTTTTCCACATTAAACCCGTAATAATACCCGCGAAGCTGGGGCAGGTTCCGGTATTCCGGCCGGTTCCGATAATGCGGAATGGCCACCGGAGGCAGGTCCACCACATCCAGCTCCCCCGTCTCATACAACGTGAGGGCGGTGGTCACCTCCTCCACCACATAAACGAGCACGGTGGCGATTTTGGGAGGCGGACCGTAATACCGGGGATTGGCCCGGAGCGCCAGTTTGTATTCGTGCCGCCACTCGTCCAGCACGAAGGGCCCGTTGGTCACGATATTTCCCGGTTCGGTCCAGCGGTCGCCGTATTTCTCCACGATGTCCTGGCGCTGGGGAAAGGTGACCATGAAGGTCGTGATGCTGGGAAAGTAGACCACCGGTTTTTTGAGCCGCACCTCCAGCACGCGCGGGGACACGGCGCGGACCCCCACGAGCGAGGGGTCGGTAATTTCTCCGGTGTTGTATTCGTAGGCGTTCTCGATATCGAACAGGAAATAGGCATACTGCGCCGCCGACTTCGGGTCGAGAAGCCGCTTCCAGGAGTACTCGAAATCCTGGGCCGTCACCGGGACCCCGTCGGTCCAGGTGGCCTCGGCCCGCAGGTAAAACCGGAGCGTGCGCCCGTCCTCCGAGGTTTCCCACCGCTCGGCCAGGGCGGGAACCGGTTCGAGGTTGGCGTTGTATTCCGTCAAACCCTCCATGATGTTGGTGAGGATCTGGAACGAAACGCTGTCGGTGGCCAGGGTCCAATCGAGGGTGGGCGGTTCGGCGCGGATGGAGAGGCGAAACGACGTCTCTCCCTGCCCGGGCCCCGCACCGGAACAAGCCATCAGGGTCCAGGCGCACATCGCCAAACCCAGGTAGAATTCACGAAAATCCGGCCGATTCATGGATTCAAGCATAACATACCCTCCCCTGCCGCACGCCCGGGAAGCGCCAATATAGTCCTTTACTTTTCAAGTGACATCGCTAGAATAAAAGTTTTCATCCAAAAGCGAACCACATGGCCAAAGGCAGACAAGCACCCGACCTTTCCTATATCCGGCGCTGGCTCAAGCGCGGGCTGAGCAAGGACCAGAAAGTCCTCGACCTTTCCCACCGGGATATCGGAAACGAAATCTGTTTCGACCTCGCGGAAAATCTCACCATCGAGGGAATCGAGGTGTTGTTTCTGCACAACAACCGGATCAAGGGCGCGGGCCTGGAAGAACTATTGAACGCCCCGTTCTTCGAAGGATTGCGCGAACTCTGGCTGTATGACAACCTGATCGGCGATGACGGCATAGCCGCTCTCGCCAACGCTTCCAGCATGCGGCGGCTTAAATACCTGAGCCTCTACACCAACCGCGTCGTCGACGAGGGGGCCGTGGCCCTGGCGGAATCGGAAAACCTGAACCGCCTGGAAACGCTGGACCTGTCCTTCAACCGCATCGGCGACCGGGGGGCGGCGGCCCTGGCCCATTCTCCCAATCTCCCGCAACTGAAAACCCTGCATCTCGACTCCAACCGGATCGGAGCGGCAGGCATGGAAGCCTTCGCCCGGCGCACAGGGCTGGAGCGGCTGGAAACCCTGCATCTCCTCTATAACAAACTGGAACCCAACGGACTGCTGGCGCTCCGGGAATCGCAAAGCCTCGCAAAGCTTCAAGCCTTCAAGTGCGACCTCTATCCTCCCATCCCGGAAGGTGAATGACCCCAATATGACCGCCAACGAACGGGATCGATATATCGTCCGCCTTCTGCGCGACAAGTACGAAAGCTTCCAGGGCCTGCTGGACCTGAGCTACGAGCGGCTCGGCAACGAGGGGCTTGCCCTGCTTGTCCGGACCCGGGATCTTTCCCACGTGCGGCACCTCAACTTATCGTGGAACGAACTCACCTGCCGGGGAGCGGCCGAACTGGCCGGATGCGGGACGCTCGGCAACCTCCGCCACCTCGTGCTCGACGCCAACCACATCGGCGACAAGGGAGCCCGGGCGCTGGCCGAATCGGCCAACCTGCCCGCACTCCAGACGATCACTCTCGTCAACAACCGGCTGGGGGATGAGGGGGCATTGCGGCTCATCAAGTCGGCCTCCCTGAAACAACTGGATCGCCTGGACCTGGAAATGAACCGGATCGGCGAAGCGGAGATCACCACCTTCCCCGACGGCCCCGCCGCGCTCACCCTCCGGCACCTCAGCCTGAGACGCAACCGCATCGGCGACAAAACTCTCGCCGACTGGCTCCAGACCGGCGCCTTCGTTCCCCTCCACCATCTCAACCTCGGATGGAACCGCATCGGCGATGCCGGCGCAAAAGCCATGGCCAACTCGGCCACGCTCCGGAATCTGGGACAGATCATCCTGGACTCCAACTGCATAGGAAACGCCGGGGCCACGGCGCTGGCCCGGTCGAAGCACCTTTCCAATCTCGCCGATCTGTTCATGGGCGACAACGATTTCGACCGCAAGGGAGAAGACCTTCTTCTCGACTTGCACACGCGCATCCTGATTCAGAAACACCTCAAGGGATCCGTTCTCAACCTCGCCGAGCAGAACCTGGGCAACAAGAGCATCCGGGCTCTGGCCCGCTCCGAGCGATTGAAAGACGTTGAGGCCCTGAACCTGCGCGGCAACCACATCGACTTCCTGGGACTCCTCGCCCTGTCCGAGTGCCCGCACCTGGACCGGTTGAAATCCCTCAACCTGATGGACAACAGCATCCGGTCCAAAGGCGCGGTGATCCTTGCGGAATCCCCGGTCTTCACGGGACTTCGATCGCTGAACCTTGAGAATTGCGGGATCACCCCGCCGGGGCTTCTCGCCATCGCCCGCTCGCAGACCTTGACCGGACTTGAAGAGTTGAACCTGAACGCCAACGATGTGAATGAGAAGGGGATGACATTTATCGCCGCCTCGGCGAATTTCGCCCGGCTCAAGGTCCTCAAGGTGGGGGATACCTTCATGGGCGACGCAGGACTGGAAGCCCTGGCCGGTTCGAAGCACCTGGCGGCGCTCGAAGAACTCTGGCTCAATGGAAACGCCATCACCCGGCGCGGGATGAACGCGTTGACGTCTTCCACCCGGCTCGGCGCGCTCAAAAAACTGGACCTGCGGCGGAACAAACTCACCTGGGAAGACCAGATGCGGCTCGCCGACCTGAAGTCCGAAAAACAACTCCCCTTGCTCCGGTTCTGATTTTTCCCAACAGGCTCACCCCCCAGCGGCCCCCCTATTTCCCCCAATTTTCGCCGAGGTGAATCAAACTGGAATACTGCGCCCTTCCGACTTTCCGAAAAAACTCCCCAGGACGGGGGCTCCATTTCCGTAAAGGAACCGACAGCCCTTTCCCGGTGGAGAGCCTCATGTCCGCCACGATTCCCAATCCAAAACCTCAATTTATGCCTCTCCATTTAGCGATTTCGAGCGTCCCTTCCCCGCGCAGGAACCGAGCGCGGTTTCCTCGCTGGTCGGGTGGTACCTGCGTCCCACCGAAGAGAAAAACCAAAAGGGAAGGGTGGAACACCTGCCTGGCGCGCCGGAACGAAAATAATCCCACCCGCGATTACCCCAGCGCGCTGAAAATACCTCAGACGGTAAACCACCAGATCAGGCGGGAATGTTCGTTGACCCAGAAGAAGTCGAAGAAATTGTTTCGCGCAGTCAGGGAAAAATACCGGGTCCGTTCGGCCCCGTCCTCGTCCCGGAAAACCGCTTTCGCCACGTACACCCGGGAGGAAGTGATGAAGGTGGGGACGAAAATCAGGTGCCCGATTTCCAAAGAGACGAAGGGAATGTGGTCGATCTTTTGAAGGTCGTTTTTCAACCGCTGGCCCGCGGCCGGGCTGGCAACACCCCCGGGTTCGTCCCGCAGGGCCGTCAGGAACTGCTGAGTGCGGTCCGCCTTCATATATTTCCGTATCCAAACCTGGGCCTTGGCCTCGTCGAGGGAGGCCGCAAACAGACTGGTAGTGTCAAGAATCTTTCGCACTTTTGATTTTGGAAATTCCTCGGTTCAGGTCTGTAGTGGTTGAGCCTGTGGACCCTGTGGGGAAACGCGGA
>PCWF01000236.1:15552-21041 GCA_002796165.1 Nitrospinae bacterium CG11_big_fil_rev_8_21_14_0_20_56_8 | reverse complement strand
GCCGACGATTACGGGTACGCGGGGCAACCCCTGGCCGACCGGGGCCGGTTCAAGGTCATCCGCGGCGGCCTCACGCAAACCCACCTCACCATCAAGTTTACCCCCACCTATTTCAGGAACTGGATGGATCCCGAAGCCCGCTACAATTTTCTGGGATTTCGTTGTGCGAAGGAGATGGACCGGGAAGGATCCGGCTCACCTGAAAAAAAGGGATGACGTTCAGAATCCGCGGCCGAGGTGCTGGACGATGTTCTCGGCGGCTTTTTTGAAAAGGGCGTCGGGAAAATATCCGTCTTTCTGCCAGGACTCCGTCACCCAGGCGCCGACCATTTTTTCCTTTTCGAACAGGGCGATTTTCACTTTCAATTCCGCCTTGGCCGAGTCCATGAGACCGAAGGTGGCCATTCGTTCGGCCCGGCTTCCGGGATGGTAGGCGGTCACTTTGTATTTAAGAAAATAGCGGGGAGACTTGTTTCCCAGAACAAAGAGGGAATTGGCCATCAACTGGCTCTGCAGATTGTCGGTCAGTTTGCGGCCCGCTTCCTGAAGGTCCATGTCCTTGGTGGTGAGATCGACCAATCCCAGGGTGGTTTCGGTATAAGATTTATCGGGAATGGACCAGCGTTTTTTCACGACGGTATCTACGCCCGAACAGGCGGATAACCCTGCCGCCAGGATCAGCAGGAGGATAATATTTTTACGCATTTAAGTCTCCACCGAAAAAGAAACCCACAACCAGGATATTCTAACAAAATCCAAATCTTTATTTCAAATGCATAAAACGTGGGGGGGGGTGGCGCTACATGAACCAATGAAGCACCATTTCCTCGAAGTCGGCGAACCAGAGCTGGATATTCAATGGAATGAGGCTGTTCAGATAAGTCATGTAGCCCATGGCCAGGGCGATCCCGAGCCCTATCAGCAGGATCCCGCTGAAGAGGTTCGTGGTGTGCAGAAAAAGCGTCCTTCCGGCGATGGGGACTTCCCATCCCTTTCCCCGCAGGATCCGCCAAAACAGACTGTCTTTGGACAGGTGTCCGAAAAAGGCCGAGATCACGACCAGGGGCAGGCCGAGCCCCATCGCAAAAAAGAACAGGAGACTCATGCCCTGGAAAATGGTTTTGTCGGAGGCGGCCAGAATGAGGATCCCGGACAGGACCGGTCCCACGCAAGGGGTCCAGCCCAGCGCGAAGGTGGCGCCGAACAGGAAAAATCCGATGAAGGAGGATGCCGGCCTCCCGGTGAAATGGGCTCCGGAAAATCCTTTCCCGAAAAGGGTCATGATGCCGAACCCGGAGACGACGAATCCTCCGGCGGTGGTGATGGAAAACAGGTAATCGCGCAGGACCTGGCCGAGGAAGCTGGCCGAGGCCCCCATCAGAACAAACAGCGCGGCCAGTCCCAGGAAAAAGGCGATGGACATCAGGCTGATCCGGGTTCGGTCGGTCTGTGCGGTGACGGCAAAATAAGCGGGCAGAATGGGAAGCGTGCAGGGTGACAGAAAGCTGAACAGGCCCGCGAAGAACGATAACAGGGTCAAGGCCAGGATCCCCGAATCGGGGAGAATGGGCTTTGGAGCAAAGGGATTGATCGGAGCCGCAGGATTGGGTGCGGCCGAAAGGCTGGGAACGGCGCTTCCCGTGGATCGTCCCGGGGAGGCCGGATTGGATGAGAGGGCTAAAGCGTTCCCCTCACCCGCCGGAGCTTGCGTGATCTGCGCGAGCGCTTCAGCCTTGGTGATCTCGGGGACTTCGTTGCGGACGCACCGGAACCCGATGTCCGGTCCATACGACTCCGAGTCGGCATACTGCCGGTAACCCGACCGCGCGAATTTCGAAAGGGCCATCAGGTACGAGGAGCCGGGAAAATGTCCGATATTCCTCCCCGAAAGGCCGCGGAATACTTTCAATCCCGTACCAAAATCCTTGCTGGCGTAAGTGCTTCCCTTGTAGGGCTCGTAGTCGTCGGCCACCCATTCCCAAACATTGCCGACCATGTCCTGGACGCCCAGGGGGGTGGCTCCCTGGGGATAGGATCCCACGGGCTTGAGGTCGTTTTTGCTTCCCGCCTTGACCGACAGGTTTGCGAGGGAGGGATCGAAGGTGTTGCCCCACGGGTATTCGGACCCGGCTTCGCCCCGCGCGGCTTTTTCCCATTGCTTCTCCGTGGGGAGCGCTTTCCCCGCCCATTGGCAGAAATTGGTTGCATCCCACCAGTTGACGGCGGTCACGGGATAGTCGTCCTGGCCGGAGGGATAATCCATGCCGTTCCACCCCGGCGGCGGGTTTCCCTTATAGACATCGTCCACAAAAACCTTATAGCGCCGGTTGGTGACTTCGTAACGGTCGATCAGGAAGGCTTTCAGGAAGATCTCCTGACGGGGGCTTTCATCGACATACCAGGGTTTGGGTATTCCCAGGGAAAGGGCCTCGGCATTCTCGTCCTTGGCATGGGTGCCGAAGGGAAAAATGCCCGCCGGGATCAGGACCAGGTCTTGCTCCAGGGAATTGTCCGCCGGGCCCGCCATGGCCGAGGAGGGGGAAAGGGAAAACAACAGGATCAGGCTGAACAGAACGCTGGCGCGATGGGTCATGGATGGCATTGAATGGGACGCGGGAAGTCCGACGTTCCGGATTCCGGCCGGGGACTCCCTGGATTGCAGTTCACCCCTTGGCCAGCAGGTTGTCAAAGTATTGCAGGGTGCTGGGAATGGCCCAATCCTCGGCGCCGCTCAGGACGCCGATGATCCTGCCCCGCGGGTCGATCAAAAACGTGGTCGGCAGGCTGACGATGCCGAACAGGTCGCCGACTTTTTGTTGCGGATCCAGCAAAACGGTGAAATGCAAATTGTGGGTTTCGATGAAAGGCCTCACCACACGTTCGCCGAAAATATCGTTGGAGATGGCGAGAATCTCGAAATTGCGCGTTTTAAATCGCTGGTGGAGTTCTTCCAGCGACGGCATTTCCATTTTGCAGGGCCCGCACCAGGTGGCCCAGAAATTGACCAGGACGTATTTACCCTGGTGCTGGCTGAGGCGAATGAGACGTCCGTCCAGGGATTTCAGGGCAAAATCGGGAGCCGCCGGGTCTTCTCCCCCGTTGGAGGTAGTCGCCAGCAGGCCGGCCAGAAGTACGATCGCGACGAACAGGTATGGGTGTTGACGAACGGAATGAGACACGGTAGTTGAAAGAAGGGACCCCCTGGCCCGTGGGAATCCCTGTTTTAAAGGCGAAAGACCCCTGATTCAGGCGGCCTGCGGGGCGCAATGTTTCGATTCATGCAATGGCGGGTGAAAGATTAATCCACCGCTTCGACGCATCGGACCATCGGGATCGCTTTTTTGAGAGCCTTCTCGATGCCCATTTTCAACGTCATGGTGGAACTGGAGCACGAACTGCACGATCCGATCAGGCGCACACGAACCACACCCTCATCCACACTCACCAGTTCCACGTTGCCCCCGTCGGCCATCAACATCGGCCGAACGGATTCCAACACCGCCTCGACTTCTTCAATCATGGGGACTCTCAGGGTTGGGTTGCCGGCCGGGATCAACCCTGGCCGTTAACCAGGGCTTCTTTTTTGGCCAGGAGTTCTTCCTGGTTTTCATCGTGTTCCGGATCCTTGGGGATGCAATCCACGGGACAAACTTCAACGCACTGGGGTTCCTCGTACCAACCGACGCACTCGGTACAGCGTTCCCAATCGATAATGAAAATATCATCTCCCTCGGAGATGGCTTCGTTGGGACATTCGGGTTCGCAGACACCACAGTTGACACAGTCTTCGGTGATCATCAGCGCCATGGTTCCTTCTCCTTGAAAAGACTCGAATCTTTTGGTTAAAGATGCAAAGATTCCGAGTTTAATTTTTCAAAACTTTGGGTGGAGGCATTCCATGCAAACAGGGCCTGCCCGGCCACCTTTCTATCATACACGGAGACCACCAGATAACAAACTTCGGGATAGGTGGGCTCGTTGTCAAATAACGCCATTCGGCGGTCTTCCTCCGAAAAGTAAGCGTCGTGCTCGGGATGGGAATGGTAGAACACCTTGACCACCCTTCCCCCGTTCCGGGCTTCCTTGAAGATCGACATCAGTTCCCTGGGGTCGATGTAGAAGGCCGTCCGCGCGTCCCTCACGAAGGTCCCGGGATCTTTTTGATGCAACTCGTTTTGAATGTTGGTGCAACGGTAAAGCCGGTTGTCCTCGTTGTTGCCGGGAGTTCCGGCGATGATGCCGCAACATTCATAGGGATACTCCTGAAGGGCGTGCCGGTGCACTTCCTCCAGATTTTCCTCGGTGAATGGGAGCATCATTATTTTGATCGGTTGCCTCAGGGTTGTCAACGGCTTTTGAGTTCAACAATATTAATTCGCGGAACCGCCCGCAATTTGCTGAAAAGTGGTTCGATGTTATCCAGAACCCAAGTCTCGCGAAGGTTCTTGCTTTACTCTTTTATCCGGCTTGAGTGTAGGATTCAGGCCGGGTTGCCCTTGGCGTGCAGGAGGCCGTTCAGCGCTTTTTCGCTACCCTGTTCGATGGGTTCTTATGAATATGGAAGCAAAATCCGGCAAGGGTTGCAACCTTAAATTGCTGAGATGTAAGGCCAGGAGGTTCGGGGAGGGGGAGGTCAGACGTGGGTTTTCACTTCCAGTTCGCCCATATTCTCGGTCAGGGTAATCTGGCAGGCCAGGCGCAGGTTGGGGTTGTTCTTGAGTTTGCGGGCGAGATTTTTGTTTTCGATTTCGTTTCGCGGGGAAACGGAACCTTTCACGATTTCCACCGTGCAGGAGGTGCACAAACCCCGGCCGCGGCAGTTGAGAATTTTAAAGACGTGCGGGTAAAGACTCAACTTGTTGCGAATGGCGGCTTCGCGGAGGGTCTCTCCCGGTTCACCCTTGATGGTGCGGTTCTGGTTCGCGAATCTGATGTCTAACATGCTTCAATCTGGACGAAGTGTTTCAATTTCCCTTTGCCCCAGAACCCGTGGAAGGCGCTTCCCACGGTGGAACAGGAGGGGGTCATGTGCACAAACTGTTTTCCACCGTTGTCGGCCTTGAGAACCCCCACCTGGGAATAGGGAGGAATTTTGCCGCCGCAATTGACGCAGGTCGTGGAATATTTTTCGCACAGGGTTCGGAGGCAGGGGGCGCAAACCACCGGATCAAACAGGTGAATTTCCTGATCCTCATATTCGATCACCGCGGGAAGGGACGAAACCTCCCCGCCGCATTCCTCGCAAACCCGGCTCTTTGAATTTTTATTCATAAACAGGGCAGGTGGATACCTGACCGTATTTTATCGCAAAAAATTTCAGTTAATACAAACTTTTTTCATCTCGGAGAAATTTTCCAGAATGGCCCCGGCTCCTTTCACGATGCTGAGGAGCGGTTCGTCGGGAATGTAGACTTTCAGGGTGGTCCGCTCCTCGATCATTTTGTCGAGTCCGCGGATCAGAGCTCCTCCGCCGGTGAGGTAAATTCCGT
>PCWF01000236.1:13021-15533 GCA_002796165.1 Nitrospinae bacterium CG11_big_fil_rev_8_21_14_0_20_56_8 | reverse complement strand
TTTTTCCAGGGCTCTCATGATAACGGTGATGATGGTGGCGAGGGGCTCTTTCATGGCTTCCCGGATCTCTTCGTCATCGACGATAATCGACATGGGGACCCCGGTCTTGACGTTGAGTCCCTTGACCTCGGCCGTCAGTTTCCGGACCAGGGGGTAGGCGCTTCCGACGGCGATTTTGGTGCGCTCGCCCTCGAACACGCCGATGTTGAGGTGGTGGGTCAACCGCATGTAACGGACGATGGACTCGTCGATTTCGTCGCCGGCTACGCGGACCGATTCGCCGTAGGCGATGGCGGAAAGGGAGATGACCGCCACGTCGGTCGTGCCGCCGCCGATGTCGATCACCATATTGCCTTCGGCCTTGTGAACGGGAATGCCCACGCCGATGGCGGCGGACATGGGTTCTTCCACCAGGTGCACTTCGCGCACACCCGCCATCAGGGCCGCGTCGATCACGGCTTTCTTCTCCACCTGCGTGATGCAGGTGGGAACGCCCACCACCATTCTCGGTTTGAAAAAGAAGTGCCGCTTGAGCACCTTGCGGATGAAGTAGGTGATCATTTTGTTGGTGATGTCGAAATCGGCGATCACCCCGTCCTTCATCGGGCGGATGGTTTCCAGCCGGGCGTGGGTGCGCCCGAACATCTTCTTGGCTTCGAGGCCGACCGCCTCCACCGTCTGGCCGTCGGTGTTCACGGCCACCACCGAGGGTTCGTCGAGCACGATGCCCTTTCCCTTGACGTGAATCAGGGTGTTTGCGGTTCCCAGGTCCATGGCGAGATCGGCATGAAACCAGCCTATGAGTTCTTGCAGAAAATTGCTCATGAAACCGTTTCAATCTGCCGGGCGGCTTTTCCCCAGGAAAGGCCAATGAGCTCGACGAGATCTTTCGAGTCTTCCGGGTAAGCGGACGTTCCGGCTTCGACTTTCAAGGCCATGGGTTTTCCATCCACGTAAAAGGGGGTTTGATCGAAAACATGCTTGAGACGGGATTCGAGGGACAAGACCTCCTGCCGGTCGCGTTTCATGAGAACGATCAGGAAGGCGTTGTCGGAATACTTGAATACATACTTGGGCGAGGGCGTCACCTTGGAGAACATGGAAACGATCTGCCGGAGCAGTTTGTCGCCTTTCTCGAAGCCATGGATTTCATACAGGGATTGGAGATTGGCCATGAAAACGGTAAGGAAAAAGACCGGCTCCCCGTTGCGGAACAGTTCTTCGGCCACGGCCCGGTTGTGCTCCATGAGGAAACGATGGTTCGGGGTCCCGGTCACCTGATCCATATTTTTGTCGTAATGCCATCGCCGCCGGGTTTCTTCGCAAAGCAGGGCGGCGGCGGCGGAAGTGCTGATGAGGGTCAGGCGGTCAATGTCGGCCCGGGTCACCGCATCGGGCTCCAGGGAGCCGCAAACGAGAACGCCATAGAGCCGCTCGTTCAGCAGGATCGGAACGGCGGCCACGGTCTCGAGAGATTCGGGTTTTTCGTTTTCGTCGAAGAGGGTGAGCGGCCGCTTGCCGGTACTGCCAAACAGGATCGCGGCGCGGTTCTTGGCGCAGGAGCCCGCCACCCCCTTGCCGGGGACCACGCGAAGGTTGATCATGCCCTGGGTAAATCCCCGGTGGGCTTCGATTCTCCCCCGGAGGCATTCCTCGTCGAACCACACCACGGCAATGGCATCCACTTCGAGGATTTCCGGAGGAATCTGGATCAAACGCTGGGAAAGGGCTTCACGGTCGGGGGATTCGATGAGGAAGCGGCCGTAGGAATTCATTTCCCGGAAAAAGGGCCAGATATTTTCGTCGCCGCTGTTGTCGATGCGCTCCCGGTGCAGATGCCAGGCGGCCTGTTCGGCGAAGCCGGTCAGGATCTTCTGGATTTTGGGGGTGAAACCGTAACGCTCCTTGCTGTCGATGACGAGCACCCCTTCGAGGTCCTTGAATATGACGGGGATGGCCAGAAAGCTCTTCAGGTCTTCGTCCTTCTTGTAAATTTTCAGGTGCGTGGAGTTATCCTCGAAGTATTCCTGAAGATAGGGTTTCCGGGTCGTGGCCACTTTCCCGATGTGCCCCAGACCAAAGGGAATGACCGCCTCCTCGTCAAAATGGGAGCTGAGTGTCATGTGGCGTTTGAGCACCAGGTTTTTGGAGGCGTGATCGGTGGAATACAGGGCAACGGTGAACGCCTCGGCCACGTTTGCGGCCAGTTCAACCAGGTGAGTCAGAATGTCGGGAATTACCATGCGGGTGGGTTGATTTTGGGTTTGAAAGCGGGTTTGAGTGCTTCCCCACGGTTTCGGATGATCGGATTCAACGCCCTCTCTTTCTCATCATGTCGCGAAACGCTCGGACTTCATCTTTGGTCACCGCCTTGGCCGCAACTTCATAGATGTACCGGGAATCTTGCCGAATTTCCTGGACACGAACGGCCTGGCAATCGATGACTTTTTTCTTCCCGCTGGAGGGGTGACGGAACGAGATTTCCAAAATGTCGTCCTGAATGACTATGGCA
>PCWF01000236.1:12834-12995 GCA_002796165.1 Nitrospinae bacterium CG11_big_fil_rev_8_21_14_0_20_56_8 | reverse complement strand
GGACATTTCGAGGATTTGAATTTTGTGTGTCTGATCGAAAAATTCCTTTTCCCGCTCGATTTCGAGGGACCCGGAAAGTTTGGTTCTGGCGCGTTTGCCTTCGCGTTTTCCAAACGTTTTCTGGTTTTCCCGGTGAATCAGACGGGCAAGGTGTTCTTTGA
>PCWF01000236.1:0-12795 GCA_002796165.1 Nitrospinae bacterium CG11_big_fil_rev_8_21_14_0_20_56_8 | reverse complement strand
TTCTGGCGGCGCAAGCCCGCCGTAACCACACAAGTCTCTTCAAATGAACATATTATAGTGGGGCGCCGTCGCTGTCAATTATTTAAAAACAAATCGTTTTCCTCAAATCGGCCCAATGGTATATTAGTTCTTGACAGTTCCCTTAACCGGTTTATATACTCCTGCCTTCCCGGGAATGCGGATGCTTCCAGGATCAGCAACAGGGAGGGCGGATAGCTCAGCTGGGAGAGCACCGGCCTTACAAGCCGGGGGTCACAGGTTCGATCCCTGTTCCGCCTACCATGCTGTGTGGCTGAATCACGTCAATAAAATAGCGGGGTCGTAGTTCAGTTGGTTAGAACGCTGGCCTGTCACGTCAGAGGTCGCGGGTTCGAGTCCCGTCGGCCCCGCCATTTTCTTTCTTGCAGGACTTACTTTTGCGAAGTAAGTCCTTTTTTTTTGCCCGTAATTTCGCCCTGGCCTGTTTTTTATGCCCAAATGGTTCCTGATTGTTATGGCGGGCACAATCGGGGTGAGACATTTCCGTCAGAATGGCTCTCGTTCCGGGGAGAATTTGCCCCGATTCTGAGTCCGGGATGTGAAGAAAATATCCTCCCGATGGAGTCGAAGAAAAATTCGCCCAAAAGGGAGCAATCTTGCTTCCTTGTAAGTCTTCAGGGCCATTTCCTTTGATAAGGAGACCGTTGCGTAATTCAAATATGTTGCCCTGAGCTTGTCGAAGGGCGATCTCCGGTTGTGCTTCGACGGGCTCGGCACGACACTTTCGGTGACTTTCTCCGACTTATGCAAAGCTCTCTTTGATAAGGGATCGAGGCGTTCCGGTATGTCACCCGGGCCGTGGGAAGGAGGCGCACCTTCCCCGTCGCTTGAAGTATTTTCCTGGAGTCTGGCTCAAGGCCTGGGCTGGAAATCCCGCCGTCCGCCCATGTGGGGTAAGGGAACCGTGGTGTTCGCTTACCCCATTTTTTTGCCTCAAATTTTAAGGGAACCTTGGACGGGCGAAATGGACGATCAGAAAAAAAGATCGACCTGGCTTCCCGTGGATGCGGGCGGGGAATATTGACGGAGCGCCTGTAGAAGACGGGTCTCCCCCCGGCGGTCGTTGCGGGTGTTTGCACCGGATCCGGAATCCGATGGATTTCCGTTATGGGTTGCGGATCGGGCGGTGACGGTCGAGGTTCCCGAGGGCGAGGTGTTTTCCCCCTTGGGTGTCGCGCTGGATGAGGCGTTGGAGTTTTCAATTTCCCGTGCTGTTTCTTCCTTCAGATCGCGGCGCGCGGCGGCTTCCATCTGCGCGGCCTGGGCGGCGACGCGGCGGTCCTGCGCGGAAGGATTCCGGGGTGCGTTGGCGGCCCGCCGGATAATCTGGGCTTTCTGGATGGTGGCGCGCGGGTTCCCCGGTACCGGGGAGGAGTCGATCTGCACTTCGCCTCCCACGGCGTAGCGTCTGCCGTCGGGACCGGTCTGGTATTCAAACGTGGGCCCTCCCTTCGCGTAGGAGCCCGCGGCGGATTTATGCGCCGCTTCGTGGGACCGGACCTCCCGGTCGCGGGACCGCAGTTCCTGCAGGACGCGGCGTTCCTCCTCGGTCAGTTGAAGCTCGGTGGAGGGCGCCAGCCGCGATGCCGGTTTCCCCTCCTGCCCGGTTTCCCCTCCCGACGAGTCCTGCCCTGAGGCTTCTTTCGCCGTAACTCCTCCGGCGGGATCTGAAGGGGACTTCCCCGACAGGGTCACGCGGTCTTCGACGTCCTCCGCCCGTTGCAGGTCCCGGAGTTTATCTTCCTCTCCGCAGTCCTGGCAGGGCCGCCCCGCTATGGGGATCACCAGGGTCTTTTGCTGGACGATTCTAATTTCCATCGCGTCCCGTCTCTGTCACCTCAAACCGTTCAGGCACACTCTTCCTTATCTTCAATTATCGGAATAAAAGGCCCGGACTTTAGCGAGGAGAGGAATATTTTTCCTCCCCGAAGCTCCTGCACCATCCTTCGGGGTGGATGAGGAGAGGTGCGGGGAGAGGCGGGGGGAATCCCGTGGCGGGGGTGGCCGTTTTGAGGTTCTAATTAAATTCTAACCTTCGGGGGATAAAAATATTTGTATTATAATGAAAAACAAATAGGAGATTGAAAGGTTATGGCCGGTCAAAAGATCCTGGTGGTGGAGGACGAGGAAAGTCTTCAGGAGTTGGTTGAGTTCAATCTCAAGAAAGAAGCTTACCGGGTAACCAGCGTCGGGTGTGGGGAAGACGCCTTGCGCCAGGCCAAAGTGCTCAATCCCGATCTCGTGGTGCTGGATCTGATGTTGCCCGGACTGGACGGATTGGAAGTTTGCCGGAGGTTGAAAAAAGATCCTGCCACGGAGCACATCCCGGTGATGATGCTCACCGCCAAGGGCGAAGAATCGGATATCGTCATCGGCCTTGAATTGGGTGCCGAAGATTATGTGACGAAACCGTTCAGCTTGAAAGTTTTTCTCAGCCGGGTCAAGGCCATCTTGAGAAGAAATTCGCCTGAAGGGTCGGTCGACCCGGAAATGCTCGTTTTCCCCGGACTGGTGATCCATCCCGGGAGGCATCAGGTTTTTGTCGAGGACATCCCCGCCACCTTGACCTTTTCCGAATTCCGGATTCTTCAGGTGCTCGCCGGGCGCCCCGGATGGGTATTCACTCGTTCCCAGATCGTCGATGCGATTCGCGGCGACGATTATGCGGTGACCGACCGGTCGGTGGATTTTCAGATCGTCGGCCTGCGCAAGAAGCTTGGCAATATGGCAAAATATATAGAGACGGTTCGGGGCGTGGGTTACAGATTCGCGGAAGCTTCCGAGGAATGACCCGCCGAAGGATGGGGGCTTTGCCCCGGCGTTCCGAACCGATCGGAGACAATCTCGCATCCCTTTCCTCGAACCCGCGACGGTCATGCGCCGGAAACAACTGTTTTGGAAGTTAGTTCCAACCTACCTCCTTCTCTCCCTGGCGGTGTTGCTGGCGGGAGGCGGCTACGCTCTCTATTCCCTCCGCCAATTTTATTTTGAAATAACCGAGGCCGACCTTCTCACCCGAGCCCGGTTGGTCGAAAAACGCATCGAGTTGATGGCCTCGACCCAGGCCGCCTCCGTTGTTCGCCAGGTCGTGGAAGACCTGGGACAGGCCTCCGACACCCGCATCACCCTCATTGAGGCTTCCGGAAAGGTCCTTGCCGATTCCATGGAGGAACCGGAGCGTATGGACAACCACGGAAACCGCCCCGAAATTCTGGAAGCCTATTCCGGGAAAGTTGCCACCGTGACGCGGTTCAGCCGTACGGTTAAAAAAAATCTCATTTTTCTTGCGTTGCCGATCACGAAGAATGGGACCGTGGCGACCGTCGTGCGCGTGTCGGTGCCCACGCAATTTATTGAGGATCGCCTGAGCGCGGCGCGAATGACCCTGGCCGCCGCCAGCCTGGTGGTCATCCTGCTGGCGGTGGGAGTGAGTTGGATTGTTTCCCGCCGGCTGGCGCGCCCGCTCGGAGAAATGAAAGCCGCCGCGGATCGCTTTGCCCGCGGGGATCTGTCCGGAGTCATATCTCCTCCGGATTCGGAAGAGCTGGGGGTCCTGTCGGAATCTCTCAACCAGATGGCTCTCCGCATCGGGGCTCGCATCCACCACATGACCACTCAGCGAAACCAGGTGGAGGCCGTCCTGGCCAGCATGGTCGAGGGGGTGGTGGCGGTGGACAACCAGCAGGCCGTGCTCAGTCTCAATCACGCCGCGGCGGAGATGTTCCGGGTGGACGTGCCGGATTTTCTGGACCGCTCCCTTCAGGAGGTCATTCGCAACTCCGACCTGCACCAGTTCGTGGAACAGGCGCTGGCGAGTTCTCTGCCCCAGGAAGGGGAAATCGTGATTCCCGGTGACAGGGTACGGTTTCTCTTTGCTCATGGCACCCTGCTGAAAGACTCCAGCGACCGGCAGATCGGCGCGCTCATCGTGCTCAACGACGTGACCCGCCTGCGCCGCCTCGAAAACCTGCGCCGGGAATTTGTCGCCAATGTGTCTCATGAATTGAAGACCCCCATCACCGCCATCAAGGCCTCCGTGGAAACCATTCTCGACAGCAATCCGGAGGAAATCGTCGAATCCCGGCGATTCCTGGAAATCATCGCCAAACAGGGCGACCGTCTCCATGCCATCATCGAGGATCTCCTCAGTCTGTCGCGGATCGAGAAGGAAGCCGAAGGGGGGGAAATTGTTCTGGTGGAAACGGGGTTGAAGGGGATTCTGCAAATGGCCATTCAGGACTGCTCGGAAAAGGCCGCCGAGCAAAGGGTGGAGGTGGCGCTGGTTTGCGAGGACCGTCTGCGCGCCAAAGTCAATCCCCAGTTGTTGGAGCAGGCGGTCGTCAACCTTGTCAACAACGCCGTAAAATATGGACAGTCCGGCCAAAGGGTCGAGGTTCAGGCGCGCCGGGAAAATTCCCACGTCGTGATCAGCGTTCGGGATTGGGGAGTGGGAATCGATCCCGTTCATGTGCCGCGCCTGTTTGAGCGGTTTTACCGTGTGGACAAGGCCCGAAGCCGCAAACAGGGCGGGACCGGCCTGGGGCTCGCCATCGTCAAGCACATCGCCCAGGTTCACCGGGGAACGGTGTCCGTTGCGACCGCTCCGGGAAAAGGAAGCACCTTCTTCATTCGAATTCCGTCAAACTGAACATCCATCGGAAACGATGGGACGATGATTCAATCTGCCCCCCTCCTGTGGTTTCCGCTGTCGATGTTTCCCCCCTTTGAAATTCTCATTCTTTCCTAACTTGCTCCTAATAATTTTTTCCTAGAGTATCACCGCAATACAACCTGTTCTGCGCCTTGATTTCACTTTTGTGAATAACGTGTTGAAGTTCCCATTTTTTTTTTAACGGCCCGGTTTCAACCTTTCGAGGAAAGCCATCGGCCCCCAGCAAAAAAAGGAGACGAGAAAAGATGACCCAACTGGAATGTAAATTTAAATCAGGTATCGCCGTTTTCTGTCTGGCGTTGATGACGCTGGTATTTGCGGGGAACGCCTGGGCGGACATGTCGGCCGATGCCCTGGAACAGGAAGCCCTGCGCGAGCGGGTGGCGAGCATGGATGAACGCCTCTCCTTGCTGGAGCGTTTCAAGTGGTTTGGCGATTTTCGCCTGCGCTACGAGGGGAAGGATCGGGACGGCACGAACATCACCACCAATGACGCCGATGGCAACATGGACACCCAGCGCACGCGGATCCGGTTCCGCCTGGGCGCTAAAGTTCATCTCTATGACGACATGGATTTCAAGTTCCGGTTGTCCACGGGCGGCAACGTGGCCACCTCGGGCAACCAGACGCTGGACAATACCTCGGGCCAGAAGACCGTTGATATCAATCTGGCCTACCTTGAATGGCGGCCCGATCCCTTTGTCTTCCTGGGCGGAAAATTCGGCGTCCCCTTCTGGAAATCCGAAGTGGTCTGGGACAGCGACGTCACGATGGAAGGTATTGCCGAGAAATTTGTCAAGGAATTCGGTGCCAACACCAAGCTCGCCCTGACGTTTGCTCAGACCGTCGTCGAGGAAACCGACCGGGTGAACCCCAATGGGGCCGTCGGACCCGCGGACGACCTGTGGCTGGCCTCCTACCAGGCCATGCTGGAGCAGAAGACGGATCTGGGCAAATTCAAGGTGGCCATCGCTTTTTATGATTACCAGAATGTCAAAGGCGCCAACATCACCAACGAAAATGGCAATGGGATCGATCAGAAAAACAGCCATGTCAACGCCCGGGACGAACTGACGACCAACATGCGGATTCTGGATGTGATGGGTGAATGGGGTTTGAACTTCATGGGCAAGCCTTTGAACCTGTTTGCCGAGTATGCCCAGAATACCGATGCCGACGCGCCTGCCGGAAACGGCCAGTTGGCTCAGGATCTGGATACGGCGTGGCAGGCCGGGTTCAAATACGGCAAAGTCAAAAAGTTTCTCGATTATGAAATCAAGGCCATGTATCGCGTGGTCCAGCAGGATGCGGTGTTCTATGCCTTCGCCGACTCCGATTTCCACGATGGCGGCGTCAACTCCAAGGGTTGGGAACTGGGGGCCAAGGTGGGTTTGCGCCCGGGATTATACCTCGATGTGACCCACTGGATCACCGAGGCTGAGCGTGGACCGAAGTACGACATGACCATGACGCAACTTGATCTCATCGCGAAGTTCTAAATAATATAATAATGATAGGTTTCCCGGCTCTGGGAGCCGGGAACGATTCTCTCATTCGGGACCCGTAACTCTCCTCCAAGAGTACCCCCCAGTCAGGAATCCTCAAATTTCTGGCTGGGGGGGTCCCTTTTCCCTATTTCCTTCCGGGTTGTGTTTTAACCCAACCGTTTCTTTCCCGTATCTCCATTTCCGGCGGAGCCGCCCTCCCGGTCAAAACAATTTTCCGGATCAAACACGATTCTAACAATTCGAAAGTAAAATCGATCGGATTGTCCGATGTTTTGGACATTCGTTCTTTTCGGTCGACTCTTCGAGCCGGAATTCAATGGTTTAAGGACCTTCCTGCATAACTCGCAATCAAGATTTCTCAGTAACTATGGGTTGTGAACGGGCAAATCTCAAAATAATGTTGTATCGTTAGAGCCGCCCATCCATTTTATATAAATCTATTCGTTGCCTATTTGAACCCTAGTTGAATCCTAATTTCCGGGAAATATCCTTTTGCGGATTCGGTTAATTCATAATTTAGGAGTTTCCAGATGAAAAAATTTCAATTCCTTCTCAAAGTAATGTTCTCCCTGGTCGTTGCGTTCTTCTTCTGTGCCTCTATTGCCGGTGCAGGGACGGTGGACCCCGCTCTGCCCGCCTACGTCAAGGTGGAAGGCATCAGCGGTAACCTTAACAGCGTCGGGTCGGATACACTCAACAACCTCATGACGTTCTGGACGGAGAAGTTCAAGAAGTTTTACCCCAACGTCAACATCCAGGTGGAGGGTAAAGGCTCGTCCACCGCTCCGCCCGCGCTCATCTCCGCGACCTCCCAGTTGGGTCCCATGTCCAGGCAGATGAAGGACAAGGAAATCGATGAATTCGAAAAACAGTTTGGTTACAAACCCACCCAGATCCGGGTGGCCGTGGATGCCCTGGCGGTGTTCATCAACAAGGACAATCCGATTGCCGGGATGAGCCTCGACCAGGTGGATGGCATTTTTTCCAGGAACCAGCGCCGGGGACACAGCCGGGCCAAGACCTGGGGCGACATCGGGATGAAGGGGGATTATGCCAACCGCCCGATCAGCATTTACGGCCGTAATTCCGCCTCGGGAACCTATGGGTTCTTCAAGGAAGTGGCTTTGGAAAAGGGCGATTACCGGAATGAGGTGAAGGAACAACCGGGTTCCGCTTCGGTGGTTCAAAGCGTTGGGGTGGACCGTTACGCAATCGGGTACAGCGGCATCGGTTACAAAACCGCCAACGTTCGGGCCGTTCCCCTTTCCGTCTCGGGGACCAACTATGTCCAGCCGACGCTGGAAAATGCGATTTCCGGTGATTACCCGCTGGCGCGTTTCCTGTATGTTTACGTCAACAAGGCTCCGGGGAAACCTCTGGATCCCCTGGTCCACGAGTTCCTCAAGATGGTATTGTCGAAAGAGGGGCAGGAAATCGTCGTCAAGGGCGGCTACTTCCCTCTGTCCAGTTCGGTGGCGGGCGAAGATTTGACCGTCCTGGGCGGCAAACCGGCAATGTGATTGTCGATCTTCTGACACATGTTCAATTCCCTCCTTAAACTTCGGCCCGGTTTGCCCTTTTCCGTGGCAAACCGGGTCCGCTCCACTTCAGCCGCGATTGGCCGCCGGTTGGTGGTGGACCGGATGGCTGGCACGGTGGTCACGTTCGGCGGATGGGTGATCATTTTGTCCATCCTCGCGATTCTGGTCGTCATCCTTGCCGAAGTGTATCCATTATTCAAGGATCCCGAAATTCATTTCGAATACAAGCTCCCCCCGGCGGCACAAGGGCAGGTGCCGTTTGCCCTGGGAGTGGGCGAATACCGCGAGATTGCCTACCAGATTCATTCCGGCGGAATCGAGTTCTATTCTCTCCAGACCCGCAAACCGCTCGAACCCATGACGATCCAGGGGTTGGGAGAAGCCCGGATCACCGGGGTGGCGCAATCGGCCGCTCAATGGTTGGTCCTGGGCCTTTCCGACGGCAGGGTGCTTCCCCTCAGGGTGGAGTTTGTGGTGAGTTATCCGGAGGGAAGCCGCATGGTGGTTCCCAAATTGGAGGAGGGGATTCCCTTGCAGGTCCGCGAAGCGGGACAACCGGTCGAACTTCTTTCGATGGTGGAAAAGTCGGGAGGGGGCTATGTTCTGGCCGTTTTATCCGCACCCTCCACCCTCTCCATCCTGGATGTGACGTTGAAGAAAAATCTGATGGGAGGGGTGCGCCGGTCGGAGACGAAACGCGAGGTGACTCTGCCCGTGGGGGGAGGCATCTCGACGCTGACCCTCAACGAACCGGGAGACAAGGTTTACGTCGGAACGACCCAGGGGCAAATCATCGCCGTCGATCTGGACCATTTACCCGAAGGGATACAAACCGTGGGGGCCAGCAAAAACGCCCAGGTGGGGGTTACCTACCTGGGGTTCCTCAACGGCGGGTACACGTTGATTATGGGGGACTCCGAGGGAGGAGTCCATTCCTACCACGTCAACAAGGATGACGGAGACCGGCTCGTCAGCATTTTCGACTTCCACCCGCATTCCGCCGCCGTCATTGCGATGAGTCCCTCCCGCCGGGACAAAGGGTTCCTCACTCTGGGCCGCGATGGGGCGATCCAGTACCATTACGCGACAACGGGGAGTTCCCAATACACGCTGACCCGGCCTGGAGTCACCGACTATCGGGCCGTGGCACTTGCGCCTAAAAACGATGGCGTCGTCTCCGCCGATGCGGAGGGAAATATCTATCATTGGACCGTGGACAATCCCCACCCCTCGGTCAATTTGAAAAGTCTGTTCGGCAAACTGCGCTATGAAGGATATTCCCAGGAGGCGTATGTCTGGCAGTCCACCGGCGGAACCGATGATTTCGAATCGAAATTCAGCTTGGTTCCCCTGATCCTGGGAACCATCAAGGGCACCATTTACGCCTTGTTGTTCGCGCTTCCCATCGCCCTCCTGGGCGCATTTTACACTTCCCAGTTTGCGCACCGCCGGGTCCGGGAAATCGTCAAACCCACGATCGAGCTGATGGCCTCCCTTCCGAGCGTGATCCTGGGTTTTTTCGGCGCCCTGGTGATTGCTCCCCAGCTTGAACGACTGCTTCCCGGATTGGTGTTGATGCCTTTTCTGGTCATCGGCCTGGTCTTTCTGGTTTTGCTGGTTTACGAAAAGTTAACCGCCAACCGCATGCGCTGGGTTCGTCCGGGTTTTGAAATCGTGATTTTAATCCCTATAGCTTTGCTGGCGGGAATCCTCTCGTTTTACCTGGGGTTCCTGGTCGAATCCTTTTTCCTTGGCGGGGATTATCGAAGCTGGTTGCTGACCGTATTCAACGTTACGTACGACCAGAGGAATGCCATCGTGGTGGGTCTGGCGATGGGGTTTGCCGTCATCCCGATCATTTTCACCATCGCGGAGGATTCCCTGTCGAACGTTCCCTCGCATCTTCGGGCGGGGTCTCTCGCGATGGGAGCCACCGCCTGGCAGACGGCAGTCCGAGTCATCCTTCCGGTGGCCAGTCCCGGGATTTTTTCAGCCATCATGATTGGGTTCGGACGCGCCGTGGGGGAAACGATGATCGTTCTCATGGCCACGGGGAACACCCCCGTCACGGATTGGAGCATTTTTAACGGATTCCGGGCGCTCTCCGCCAACATCGCCGTCGAGTTGCCGGAGGCGCCGGAGGGCGGTTCGCTGTTCCGCATCCTGTTCCTTGCCGCGTTTATTCTCTTCGTGATGACATTTATCGTTAACACTTTGGCGGAGTGGGTCCGTCTCCGGCTTCGGGAAAGGTACCGCGTACTATGAAGCATCCCTTGGCGCACCAACTCTGGAAACGCGGGGACGTATTTGTCTGGATCACGGGCGTGACCCTGGCTTTTTCCGTCATCATGGTCACGATGCTCGTTCTCTGCCTGCTCCTGAACGGGCTGGAAACTTTCTGGCCGAAAACCCTGTACCGGTTTTCCCTTAAAGAGGACAAGGTGGCCCTGGGGCAGATCACCGGCCGGGAAGCCACGTACATCCAGGGGAAGGCGGAAGAGGGAACCCGTTACCGGGTCCAACTCAAACAGGCCAACCGGGACGTGTATGGCATCGACTTCATCTGGGTCGATGAGGATCAGATTCTGGATCGAAAATCTCCTTCTCAGGCGCTCGTGATCGAACGCAGGGAATGGGGAGATTTTTATGGTTTCATTAAGGAAGTACAGAGCGGGGGGGAGGTTATCGCCCGGGGGCATGCGGAAGGCATGGCGGCCCTGGACCGGCTCCTTCCACGCATCACCGGGATCTGGGACCGGTTGGAGCGGATCGAGAAGAATGAAATCGGCGCGATCAATTACAAGCTTGAAAAGAATCGCCTCAAACTGAGGAAACTCGCGCTCAAGGGGATCAATCTGGGCGAACAGGTTGCCGAGATCGAGCGGAAAATCGCCGGCCTCCAGGAAGAATATAAAAATAAGGAGGAGGGCCTGGTTTCCCTGCGGGCGCAACTCGCCGGGAACCTGGTCATGACGACCGCCGAGGGAACCGAAAAGGTGATCCCGCTGAACCAGGTGTTCCGGGTTTACTCTCCCAACACGTTCGGGATATTTTCCAAGCTCCGGTTTTTCGGCGGCAAGATTGTGGATTTTATTTCACAGGATCCCCGCGAATCCAATACCGAGGGCGGGGTGTTTCCCGCCATCTTCGGGACGGTGCTGATGGTTTTTCTCATGAGCCTCTTTGCCACCCCGCTCGGGGTCCTGGCCGGATTTTATCTGCGTGAGTATGCCGCCCAGGGGTTTTTCGTCAGCATGGTGAGAATCGCCGTCAACAACCTCGCCGGCGTCCCCTCCATCGTGTTCGGGGTATTCGGTGTGGGATTTTTCATTTATTTCATTGGCGGGTCGATCGACAAGATGTTTTTTGCCGAGTCCCTCCCGGCACCAACGTTCGGCACCGGGGGGATTCTTTGGGCCTCGCTCACCATGGCCTTGCTGACGGTGCCGGTGGTGATCGTTTCGACCGAGGAGGGGTTGGCCTCGGTTCCCAAAGGGGTGCGGGAAGGGTCCCTCGCGTTGGGGGCGACGAAATTTGAAACGACGATGAAGGTGGTCTTGCCCGCGGTTTCTCCGTCCATCCTGACCGGGCTCATTCTGGCCATGGCCCGCGCCGCCGGAGAGGTGGCCCCCCTGATGATCACGGGTGTGGTCAAAATGGCTCCCGCATTGCCCATAGACGGTTTTTGGCCGTTCATCCACCTGGACCGCAAATTCATGCATCTGGGGTTCCATATTTTTGACGTGGGATTCCAATCTCCCAACGTGGACGCGGCACGAGCCATGGTGTTTGCCACCACCCTGCTTCTCATCCTGTTGGTTCTCCTGTTGAACCTGGCCGCGATTTTTTTGAGGAATCGAATAAGAAGAAAACTCGAGGTTTCTGCGGTATGATAGAAAAGAAAATTTGGCTGGATTTGAATGAGAAGGCAATGCCCCTTTCCAAACGAAATCAAACGGATCTTCCGCTCGAATCGACCGGGGAAACTCTGGACCGTCCTTCCAAGGACGATGCGGCGGTGTTCACCGACGAGCAAACAGCGGTCGAAATCGACAATGTTTCGTTCTATTATGGAGAGAAGCAGGCGCTTTCCCGGATCTACATGAAGATTGCCAAGCACCGGGTCACGGCCTTCATCGGGCCTTCCGGTTGCGGCAAATCCACGCTCCTGCGTTGTCTCAACCGCCTCAACGATTTGGTGGACGCGGCCAGGATGGAGGGGAGTATCCGGGTTGCCGGGCTGGACACGTACGATCCTTCCGTCGACGTCAGCGAGCTTCGTAAAAAAGTCGGGATGGTGTTTCAGAAGTTCAATCCGTTTCCGAAGACCATTTTTGAAAACGTGGCGTATGGCCCGAGGATCCACGGGATCAAAAAAAAGGGGGAACTGGAAGAGATTGTGGAGCGAAGTTTGAAAAGTGTCGCGTTGTGGGACGAGGTGAGCGACCGGCTTCACGACAGCGCCTTGGCGCTTTCCGGAGGCCAGCAACAGCGCCTTTGCATCGCCCGCGCCATCGCCATCGAACCGGAAATTCTTTTGATGGACGAGCCCTGTTCCGCACTCGACCCCATTGCCACGGCACGTATCGAAGAGTTGATGGTCGGGTTGAAATCCCAGTACACCATCGTTATCGTGACGCACAACATGCAACAGGCCGCTCGCATCGCCGATTACACCGGCTTCCTCTATATGGGCGAGTTGATCGAGTTCGGCCCCACAGAGCGAATTTTTACCCGCCCGAAGGAAAATCGGACGGAGGACTATATTACCGGTCGTTTCGGTTAATTTCTAAGGACAGGATCCATGGCCCGACATCCCAAGCATCTCGAGCGCGAAATTACCCGGCTCAAACAGAATATCCTGGCCCTGGGGGCCGAGGTGGAAGAGGCTTTGCAGAATGCCGTGATCTCTCTGACCAACCGCCAGACGGCGCTTGCCATGAGAGTGATCGACGGTGATTATAAAATCGACGAGCGGGAAGTGGAGGTGGAAGAGGAATGCCTCAAGATCCTCGCGCTCTACCAGCCCGTGGCC
>PCWF01000146.1:799-13237 GCA_002796165.1 Nitrospinae bacterium CG11_big_fil_rev_8_21_14_0_20_56_8 | reverse complement strand
GCTCGAGACCCGGATTTGGGAATAATAAATTTTCAGGGCCACCTCTGAAACCACCAGTGATAGGGCCACCGCCGAGAGGAACAGGGCCAAACGGGGTTTAAATTCCGGAAGCCAGAACAAAGCAACCAGACACAACCCCGCCCCCGCCAGCAAAATACACCCTCCAACCAGATGTTGAAAAGACTGATAAGTGAAATAACGAGTCAGAAAACTGAAGGCGAATAGTAACAGCAGAGATGAAAATAGAATCAGAACAAGATTCGATGCAAACCTCGCGCGGTTCTGATTACTCATGTTTGGGGGTTTTCCTAATAGGAGTTAAATACCGTCAGGAAGAGAACTGGGAGAAATGAAACCCCATGGAGAGAACCTCTTAAATGGGGAGAAGAGAATTCTGCCCGGCCGGGAAATACCCCGACCGGGGGAACTCAACCGATTCATGCGCCAGAGTTCAATAGCGGGAACCCCTTATTGGGATTTTTTCCCGGCGAAATTTTCATGGTTGTGTTTTTCTTCCGAAATTTCCAGCCGAATCTTCTCCTCGATCAATTTGGAAACTTTACGGCAGTCTTTCAGGTTTCCCTCGCATCTCATGAAACAACCGGCCCAGTAATCACACTTTACAAAAATCCAGTTCACCATGCGTTTTGTTTCATCGCCACCCTTTACGATCACGGTATCATCAACAATCTCATACTTTGGGACGTCCTGCATTTCCCCAGCGAAGGTAGAGACCGGTTTGATCCAGGATCCTGCGATGAACCCGGCCACAATAATCACAAACAGGAAACATTCCAATTTAATCCGAGCATTCATGGCATTCCTCCATAAACCGAGAAGACTTCATAGTTGGGTCCTATAAACTGAATAGAACACGATAACTGGCCGGCCAGAGCAGGCCTATAAATTAATTGCTATGCTGATGAACCCAGCTTTCAATTTGTTGTCGAAACGAGGGGCTTGCGTCGAGCAATTTGTAAAAACTGTTTTTGTACATCATGAAGCATTCCAATCGTTGTTCAACAACCAGCGTGGCCGTACGGGGCTTGCCAGTGAATAGTGAAATTTCACCAAAAAATTCCCCTGGAGAAAGATGTCCAACCACATTTTTACCAAACGGCCATTTTTTTTTCATTACATTGATCTTTCCTCGATAAACCACCATAAACCAATCCCCCGGTTCACCCTCGGTGATCACCAAATCGCCCTCGGCAAAAACCCGATGTTCCATCCAGTCCATCCATTCACGAACCTGGGCATCATCAAAATCATTGAACAGGTTTGAGTCCCTTAAAGTTTTGAACAGCCAGTCGAAATGTTCGGGGGTCATAAAAAACAATCACCGTAATCACTAAGCCTTGATTTTAAAGACCATGGAGGCGTTCCAATCTCTCATCCCACCTAATATAAGTATAAACTTCTCATATCTCAATCGTGAAATGAAAGATTTATTTTTGGCCCAGAAAAGCCATAATGGGCAAAGGGAGGGGAAATTCAAGATTTCGCGCCCTATTGAAATGGACCCGGGCGCGGGGAAAATCCTTCGATTTCCAATACAGAACACCCAGATTGTACTGCACACCGGAATGGTAGGGGTCGAGTTGCTCAGCCCGATTGAACTGCCGTTCCGCCTCAGAAAACCGATGAGTTCGCGCAAATAGAATTCCCAGATTCAAATATCCCTCCACTAGAGAAGGCTTGGCTTCAATCGCGGCCATCAGGTTTCGTTCAGCCTCTTCCCATTTTTCGGATCGCATTAAAAGCCGCCCTATCATCACGCGAGCCTGAGCAAATTTCGGATCGAGATCAACGGCCGCATGGAAATCCCTTTCGGCCGCGGAAAAATCCTCAAGTTGTTCATGAGCAATCCCCCGATGAAAGTATGCCATGCTGTCCTGGGAATTTAACTGAAGAGCCCGATCGAATTGGTTCAGAGCCATGCCAATCTTCCCCTCCTGGGTCAGCGCCACACCGACCTGAATATAAGGGAACGCAGGATCGGGCGGGGTCACGGACCCGGCGATTCCAAGTCCGAGCACAAGCATGGCACCCGCAAGCACTCCACGACGGCGCGGGGTCAGTTCCTTGACTCGAGCATAACCCTTCAATAACGTCTGTGCGGCCAGAGGAAGAAGAGCGGGAACCAGCGGTACCCGATAACGAGATACCACAAAGAACATTACGACCGACAAGGTGTAGGTAGCCAGATACGTATAAACCATTCCAAAGAGAGGACCCCTCCATCGGAAAAGACCCATTCCGCACAATGCCAGAGCCAACACAATGCCATAACTGACACCCGCCCAGTTCAACACCGGGGCCTGGGTTTTCATAAAATTAAAATCGTAATCGTTAGGAATCTCATAATGATTGATGAAAAGCAGAATCTTCTTTCCGAACAAGCCAAGAAATGTTGCAGGATTATCAACCATGAATTTTGCAGATTCCCGAAACCAGAACCAGGAAACCTGTGAATCGCTCAAGGTCCTACCCGATCGCCTTTCGGCTTCCAATTTCCAATCATGCTTCTCGTATTTTGGATTGGACCGCAAAAATTCAAAGTTAGTGAAGCGACCGCTCGCACCAGGGGCGTTGCCAATATAAAAATTGATACCCGCGGAGGATTCTGTCAGTATCCCCTCAGCTCCTGCCCGATAATTCATCCAGGCAAACGGTGCGACCGAAATTAAGACTCCGATCAGAAAACTCGCCGACAGGCAACATTTAGTTCGAATTCCAGAGGTGAACAACCCAATCCATGCCAGGACCCCGACGATAAGCAAATAAAAATTTCCGCGGAGGGCTATGGCGAAGCCCAAAAGAAGTCCCGACAGACAGAACATCCTTGCCCTGTGCCTCCGTGCCGCCTCCAGCAATGCAAGCAGGAGCAGGCAAACCAGAAAAACAAGGAGGGTCACCTTAAGCAAAAGGCCGCTGTAATAAACGAATATTCCATACCCACAGGCCAAAACCGCGCCTAGAAGAGCGGTACGATCATCAAACAACCTCTTTCCGAGACAAAAAATTAGTACGTTATTGATAACCGACAGGTAAATCTGGACAATTTGAACCGCGATCACCTGAGTTCCAAACAGCTTGTAAATCAGGGCGAGAAAGAAGGGATACAACGGTGAGACAAAGAAGGGATCTTCGGGAATGATTCCCCTTTCGAGAATCGCAATTGCCTTCTGATGGTAACCCAGCGCATCAACCAGCAGGACCTCCCCCAAAGGCCCCGCCCGAAGCTCGCTCAGGTAAATTACATGGAAAGCAATCGACACTGTCAGGACACACAGGAGTCCAAGCCTTATTCTTAAAGGAATACCAGGATGCACCATATTTCGACCGCGAGATTTATATAAGCGCAACTGTCTTTTTAAGAGAACCTTTCGGCATACATCATATTATGATTTTCAAATGAGGGGGGTCTCTATTTTGAAGCCCGGTGCCTGCCTCTGCATTTTTTGGGGATCCTCATGAATTCCGGCATATAATAAACGGAAGCCTAAAGGCATTCCGATCACTTTACTTTAACCACCAGCTGATATTATGAAACAGATCGACGTTGACGAAGGGGATGAAATTTTAAGCGAAGGGGAATCGGGAGGGCTCGGGTATATCATTAATTCCGGGGAGGTGGAGATTTTCCGGACCTTGCCCAACGGGAGCAAACAGATCATTACCGTTCTCAAAGAACATGACCTGATCGGCGAGATGTCTCTGCTGGACGGGGGCCCGCATACCGCTACGGCTGTGGCCCTCGAAGACTGTGTTCTCACACCCATCACGCAAAAGGACTTTGAAAATCTTTTCCATCACAAACCCAAGGGACTCCTCCATATCCTCAAAATTGTAGTCAGCCGACTGCGTTCCACGCTGGAGTATGCCGCCGAATTGGAACAGAAACTAAGCGAGTTGGAGGAAGAAAACGAGGAGGATGAGGAAGATGCGGATGATGAAGATTGACCGAAACAGGTCATAAAGGAGGGCTCGCTGGATTTCCGTACCTAAACATCCGGATCGAACAATAGCTTCCACTCGTCTTCGGGAACCCGCTTCCGCACTTTGAGCAGAGCCTGATTCATCCGCTCCAATTTATTGACCAACACCCGGATCAACTGATCCTTGATCTTGATCTCAAACTCGGGACCCAGGTTTTTGATGAACGTCGCATCCATCTTCATCACCAGGCACCGGTCGGCGGCCCGGACATTGGTAATCCTGGGATGGTCGGCCAGAAGAGAAACCTCACCAAAAACCGATCCCGGTTTTAATTGTGCAAGAGAGGTCCGGGGATTGAGGCTCTTGGTCACATAGGCCGATCCTTTCAGCAGGATATACAGATTGCGGTCCTGGTCGCCTTCCTCAACGATAAACTGACTGGGCTCCACGGTGAACGTATGGCTCTCAAAATCTGCCAACTGGTATTTTTCTTCCGGGGTGAAGGATTTGAAGAATCCCAGTTTGTAAAACAGGCCTAATACCTCGTCTTTGGAAAGTTTTTTCATTGTCGGTTTATAAAATATTTTCTTTCGTCACACCGGAATCAACTCAATCGTTATAAAAATACAGAAAGGTTTTCATAATATTGATCTTTTACAGTATCCTGGATTTCTCGCACAAAGTCTTCCCGTAAACCCAAACTGGAAAGAATGGCCGGGTTGAAGGGGGGCACATGAATTTCTCCGCTGTTCCCGAGTTTCAATTGGCACGCCACTCCGTCGGCCAGGTAAACCAAGGCTGTGGCCAGGGGAAATTCCTTGGCCAAATGGGGGGAATGATGAAAGAGGACAGGCTCGATCAGGCGAGTGGGCAGTTTCCAGGTGCGCAATAATCTCGCGCCAACTGCCGCATGGGTCATTCCCAGCACCTCCCGTTCGACATCGAAAATATTTTCTCCGTTGTCTTTAACCCGGGCCAGGATGGCTTTCGCCTTTTGCGGGACCTTTTTATAAATCACCAGGCTACCGATATCATGGAGCATTCCGGCGACGTAATAGGTATCCAGGGATTTTTCCTTCATCATTTTCGCCAACACGCGAGAGGCAACACCGCAGGCGATGGAATGACGCCAGAAAGAATCCATGTTTACCAGATAACGAGGCACATCCCCGAATTGCTCCTTGATTGTGGTTGCAAGGACCAATTGGCTCAATTGCTCGGTCCCGATGATGTTCAGCGCATGGGTGACCGTTTCGATCTGCTCGGAATAGCCGTAAAAAGGGCTGTTGACAATTTTTAATAGCCGGGCCGTGAGTGCGGGATCGGTATTGATGATCCGCGCAAAATCCTTGAACGAACTTTCCGGATCATCCAGAACTTGTTTCAATTTGACATAGACCGAGGGCACGGAAGTAACCCAGTCTTCAATCAACTCATCCACTTTCTGCGTCATATTCACTCCCCCCCCGGGGCCATTGGCGCTTCTCCCGCGTTTCAATTCACAATCGAGCAATTTCATCTTCCTTGGCAGAAAGCGGGACCGATCTCACCCGATGCAAATACGGTACTGCAATTTATACGAAAAATCAGGCAAAGAGCAACCCTCTTCCCGCGATTCAGGGCAAAAAAAAGCCCACGGAATTTCCGTGGGCTCAAAATAAAATTTACTGGAGGAAACCAGGTCAGGGTGCGTCGTGTCCCTTCGTACCCACATCGGGCGTGGCCTTATCTTCCCTAACGTTCTGCTTGGTGCTTTCCCGGATATCCGATTTTTCTTTTTTCTCGACGTCCTGCTCAACCGTTGTCTGGTGCGGGGGCGTGGAGCAAGCCATGGTCCCGCACAGAACCCACATTAACCCCAATCCTGCACTCATTACCGCGATGGATGTTTTCATGTCTTTCCTCCTCTTCGTGGGAAATCAGGGAAGAAGGTCCTGAGTCTCTTTCAAAAACTGCTCCAGACCCTCTTCCTCGGCCTGCTCTTTAAGAATATCCAAATTGCGCCGTACCCTGATTTGACGCTTCTCCAGTTTCTCCGCCTTATGACCTTGAATTTTCCGCATCAGCCCCTGCATCTGTTGAACGCGATTCTGCATATCCGCCAGCCGCATCGCAGCCAGTTGCTCCATTCGGGCTTTTTGACGAATGCGATCTTCCGCTTCCTTTTGTTCAAGAAGCTTATATCCGCCCAATACGTTTTCAACGCCCGCCTTCAGAGAATCGGGATCCAGATCGAAATCCTGTACTGCCGCGGTTCTCTTTACGGCCCGAATCGCGCTCAATCGATCCCGGCGAAACTCCTCCACCTCATCCACTCGAAACGGAAGGATTCCATCGCGAATCCCGCGGGAGGCTTGAGTCAGGACATAATAAAAACCATACGAAGCATAATACGCCCGAATCTCATCTTCAAACAACTTGAGGATCTTGGAATTGACTCGAGCCCCTTCCCCGACTCCCAGCCGATCGGCCAAAACCTTCCCATCGAACAAGATATTGCCCTCAAACCGAATCCCTTCTACCAAAGGCAAGGAAGAATTGCCCTTATTTCCAGCGAATCCCCCACCGGGAAACAGAGCCAGGAATCCGGTCAATAACAAAATGGCAACATTTTTCCCCATGCAAATCCGGGAAACTTTCCGTCCGGTTACGGGTATAAATTCCTTTCCCTCCCGGCTCACCCATTTCATAAAAATTGCCATATATAATCGATCCAAATCGAAATCCCCGTTCCCCCATGATCCTGAGAGTGTTTTTACAGCAAATGAAAATCCTGAAAGACCTCTTTCGATTAATTTAGTCCCTGAAGTGGGTAAAGTCACACCCAAGGGCGCATTTACCCCCACTTCGTTTTGTATTTTGCCCCTTCATAGGTTCATTATATATGAAGAACCAGCGAATAAAGGTTGGAAATTGCACAGAACCCCTTAATGGAGTCATCGTCAAAAAACCTTAAAAGTTTAGACGCGGCCCTTTAAACAGGCAAAAAAACCGGCACGCCGAGTCCGCCCATCCCTGTGAAAAGCGATTCCACCACAATCCACGGCCATGGAGTCTCAATTCCCTTCCGGTCAAGGTTCGGGGTTTAACTGCATCAGCTTATTCAGGACTGCATCTGCAAATGCGGAAATCGCTCGTGCGTCTTGTGCAAGAATCAACCGGTCCTCAACCTCCATGAGGACGTCAATACGTCGCACCCCGCATCGTTCTAACTCGTGGGTCACCGATTGATCTTCCGGACCGGGACTTTCCCGGTGAAGCAATCCGGCCCGGGCCATAACCACCACCCCCGTTCCGACCGCTCCCAGAAGACTTCCGGAGCGGTGATGGTCGGTTAATATCTGCGGGAGAATAGGGTCATCCCAGAGCGATCGGGAAGCGCCCTTTCCCCCCAACACCAGCACCGCGTGGTATTTTCCCGAGACACCCGACTGCTTGTTCCAATCCACAATCATTCCATCGGGCTGAAATGTGGATTTCCCCATACCGCGTCCTTCCTTGCCCGAGCGGGAGAGAACAATCACCCGGTGCCCTTTTTCGCGCAACCGGTCCAGGAGTGGAAGCAATTCCTGCTCATCAAAACGTCCGTCGGGAATAGCCATCATTATATTTCCGATCTCAGGCCCGGTCACAGATCAACCTGCATTTGATTTATCCCCTCAGATTGTTAAAATAAAGCATAAATGATTTCTAAGCCCAAAAACCATCCCTTGCCCGAAATCACCCGATGACCCTTGAATCGATTCTCGAATGGACCACCCGGGAAAACGCCTACATTTTCCAAACCTTCCTTGTTATTTTTCTTACGCTGATTTTTGACTTCCTGCAACGCAAAATCCTGTCACGGTTGCGAAGCCGTCTGGAAAAAACGCGGTACATCTGGGACGACGCCGCCGTTGAAGCCCTTTCCAATCCGCTAAGTCTGATCATCTGGGTCGCCGGCATCGCCTTTGCCGCCAACATTGTCCGCAAATCCACCGGGGCGGCAATCTTCGAAGCCGTGAACCCCCTGCGGGACACGGTCATCCTGGGTTCCATTTCATGGTTTCTGGTACGCGTGATCGACCGGGCTCATCACAACGCCATCAACAAGCATCCGGACCTGGACAAGACCACGGTGGACGCGGTCGCCAAACTACTCAAAATTTCGGTGGTCATCACCGGCGGTCTGGTCATCCTGCAGACCCTTGGATTCAGCGTTTCGGGCGTGCTGGCTTTTGGAGGGATCGGAGGAATCGCCATCGGTTTTGCCGCCAAGGATCTGCTGGCGAATTTTTTCGGCGGGCTCATCGTCTATCTGGACCGGCCTTTTGCGGTGGGCGACTGGATCCGTTCTCCCGACAAGGAAATCGAGGGGGTCGTGGAAAATATCGGCTGGAGGGTGACTCGCATTCGAACTTTTGACAAACGACCCCTGTACGTCCCCAACTCCGTATTCACCAGCATTGCGGTCGAAAATCCCTCCCGAATGACCCATCGAAGAATCTACGAAACCATCGGGATCCGGTATCAGGACGCGGAGAAAATGCCGGAAATCACCCGCCACGTGAAAGAAATGCTGTTCGGCCATCCCGAAATCGACAGCCACGTCACCCTGATCGTAAATTTCAATTCGTTCGCCCCATCGTCGCTGGACTTTTTCGTTTACACCTTTACCAAAACCACCGACTGGGTACGGTTCCACGAAATCAAGCAGGACGTCCTTTTGAAAATCATGAAAATTATCGAAGGCAACGGAGCAGAAATCGCTTTCCCGACTTCCACCATCCACCTCGCTCGCGACTTGCATCCCCTGGACATCGATTCAAATCTCAACAAGGGATAAAAGCACCATGGCAGACAACGCCTTGCAGAAAATAACACGAATGGCGGGAAAAACGAACGGGAGCCCCATTCGGGGGCGATGGTTGGCGGGGGCTTTGACGGGATGGGGTTTCCTCTCCGGATGCTTTGGGCTGGGGCCGGAAACCCTCCAACAAGAGAGAAAAAGTTACAACGTCGCCGTTCAGCAAACCAACGACGAACAGCTCCTGCTGAACCTCGTGCGGTTGCGGTATCGGGACACTCCGTTTTTCATGGAAGTGAGTTCCGTGGCCACCCAGTTTTCCGTCAGCACCGACCTGAGTGGAACCGCCAATCTCTCTCCCACGTCGCCTGCCACATGGAACCTGAAAGGCGGGGTGGGACTGATCGAAAAACCCACCGTCACCTACAGTCCGCTGATCGGGGAACAATTTATCCAGAGATTTCTCTCGCCCGTTCCCCTGGAAACCCTTGCCCTGCTCTATCACTCCGGGTGGAGGGTGGACCGGGTCTTCCGACTGTGCCTGCAACGCATGAACCGGTTACGCAACGCACCCAGCGCAACGGGCCCCACGCCCAACAAGGCTCCGGAATACGAGGGCTTCAAGGAAGCCGCCCAACTCCTGCGGCACCTGCAACGGGAGGACATGCTCGAGGTGATTCACGCAACCCACCAGGATCTCCCCGCGCTGCTCGTCCAGATCGCCCCGGAGGCGCAGAATGGGCTCGAGGCGCAACAGCTTTCCGGTTACCTGGGCACGCCTCCCCAAACCGGAAACTATATTTTTTCCCCCAATCCCCTTTCGAACCAGCCCCAGCATGTGCGGGTGGAGACCCGGTCTCTGATGGGAATCATGTTTTTTCTTTCTCAGGGGGTGGAAATCGCGGAGGAAGATCAAAAGGCGGGAAAAGTCACCGTGACCCGCGATGAATCCGGGAATATCTTCGACTGGAAAAAAGTTACCGGAGACCTCCTGCGGGTACGGACCTCCCCGGTCAACCCCTCGTCCGCCGCGGTATCGGTGCGATACCGGGGACACTGGTTTTACATCGACGACTCCGATCTCAACTCCAAGTCAAGCTTTACCCTGTTGTCCCAGCTCTTTTCCCTGCAGTCCGGAAAGCTGAACATGCAATCCCCCCTCCTCACCCTTCCCGTGGGGAATTGAACCCGATTCCATCCCGAACAAACGGAACAATCCGGTCATTCCGCCATTCGAAAATCCCTGGAGTAATACGCAACCAGGTCCTTCACCGAAAGCATGCCCACGATTTTTTCCTCTTCGGTGATCACCAGGTGGCGGATTCCCGATTTGCGCATGACCTCGTTGGCCTCTTCCATCGGCATGTAGCAGTCCATGGTTTTGAGCGGGGAGGTCATGATTTTTGCAACGGGGGTGGTTTCAGGATTGAGCCCTCCGCCGATGACCTTGCGGGCCATATCGGTATCGGTCACAATCCCCACATAAGTATCCAGCGATTTGATCAGAATAGCTCCAATATTATGCGCGTTCATCAATTGAACCGCCTCCTGGGCCGTTGATTCCCGATCGATACTGATGATGGGCGAACTCATGTAGTTATGTATATCTTCCATTTTGTACCTCCTTTAAGGGAGAATCCATATCCGGAAAGTCGACTCCATCCAGAATTTACAACGGGGAGCTTCTAAACAACACCTTCAGCCACAACCTGGCCCCTGGGAATACGGAGCCGGAAGAGCAGGGGCAATCGCAAAACCTAAATTATAAGAAGAGACTATATAAAAGGGCCACGGCGCGCCCGCCCTCAGTCCCCCTATTAAAAGTTGAGATGCACAAAACGAAAATCCGATTTCCCCTAAAGGAGAAAATATCTTCACCCGGGCCGCATCCACTCCAGAAACCGGTTGATGGCGGTTTCTGAATCCGCCAACCTGAACCGTTCGGAAATGACCGGTGCTTGAGAACCGGCGAGCCTATCCAGCGTTATAAAACGTTCCGTCACACTATCCCTCAATATATAAATGGAGATCCCTTCTCCCATCACAAACCCGGTTCCCCGGGTCACTTCGTCGAGAATTTCCCGGTGGGAGGAACCTATCGACATACCGTTTCCATTAATAAGCATCATGTCCATTTGTCCCGATTCATGAATTTTCGAACATCCCCAATCCGCCAAATTTTACCTCCGATTCCGGAAATCCTGAATTCAAAGAAGGTTTGCTTATTGCCGGAATCACGTATACAAATTTGTCCTATATTTAAAGTGGAAAAATGTTCCCAATTCCGTTATCTTAATAACGGTATGTTTTTATTAATGTTTTTCAACTGCCAGCCGGAGAAAAAAAGAGTTTTTTGCCTGAATTGGCCATATCCCTTTTGGAAATCAGACACAAAAACATCATTTGAAATGGCGGTCCGCCCCATATTTTCCGGCATACAAAATTTAATTCTTCAACCTCCGAATTCTGATCGGATATGCGAAAAATTAGAGTCCTGATTGTTGACGATGCCGTCGTGGTAAGGAAAATTGTTTCGGATACCCTGTCCTCCGACCCCGATATCGAAGTTGCAGGGGTGGCCGCCAATGGGAAAATCGGGTTGGCCAAAATTCCCCAGATCAACCCCGATGTGATCACCCTCGACATAGAAATGCCGGAGATGGATGGTCTCCAGACTCTGGCGGAAATCCGCAAGGTGTACGCCACTCTTCCCGTCATCATGTTCAGCACGCTGACCGAGAAAGGCGGAGCGAAAACGCTTGAAGCCCTGGCCCTGGGCGCCACCGATTACGTGACCAAACCCGCCAATGTGGGAAGCGTGTCCATTGCCATGCAACGCATCCGGGAGGAGTTGATTCCAAAAATCAAATCCTTCTGCGCCGAGAAAGCAGGCCTCCAGCCACCCCCAACGGCAAAGCCCTTGCCTCTTCCTCCCAATGCGCCGCCGCCCCAACCCTATGTTCCCAAAATCGGGTTTCCCAAAGGACGGCAAAAAATTGAAGTCGTCGCCATCGGGGTTTCAACGGGTGGCCCCAATGCCCTGGCCGAATTGTTTCCCGTGTTTCCGGCCGATTTCCCGGTTCCCATTCTGATCACCCAGCATATGCCCCCCTTTTTCACCCGGTTGCTGGCCGAGCGGCTTTCATCCAAATCCAATCTGAACATCATCGAAGGAACCCCCAACCAAGTCCTGAAACCCGGCCATGCCTGGGTCGCTCCCGGAGATTACCACATGGTGATCGAACGCAAGGGAAGCGATATCGTCATCGTTAACAACCAGAATCCTCCCGAAAACTCCTGCCGGCCGGCGGTGGACGTCATGTTCCGTTCCATTGCCTCGATATACGGGGCCCACACGCTTGCGGTCGTTTTAACGGGAATGGGACAGGATGGCCTGATTGGTTGCGAACATATCAAAGGTGTGGGTGGGCAAGTGGTCGTTCAGGACGAATCGACGTCGGTGGTCTGGGGAATGCCGGGATTCGTTACCCGTGCGGGCCTTGCGGATAAAGTGCTTCCCCTCAAAGAAATCGGACCGGAAATTATCAATCTGGTAAAAATGGGGCGGGAAATTCCCTTGCGCCGCTGAATGTTGCACCCCATCCATGCGAGGCAGGTGACAAAATGCTTCCGAACCGGGGCGCTTGCAGAGGTTCCGGGTTTTTAGTCCCGGCTTTCCTTGTTCACCCGGGGCTCGCCATCCACGTTGA
>PCWF01000146.1:0-781 GCA_002796165.1 Nitrospinae bacterium CG11_big_fil_rev_8_21_14_0_20_56_8 | reverse complement strand
GGATCAGGAGCAGTTTGTTCTCCAGCTTGTACACCCCCTGAACCAGGTCGCGCATGACCCCTGCAATGGTGTCCGGGGCCTGCTCAAAAGACTCCATCGGCACCTCCAGCACATCGCCGATCTCATCCACCAGAAGACACACCACCCCGTCCTCCGTACGAACCACAATGTTCATGGATCTCCGATCGGCGGGCAGAGGAGGCAGTTCCATCCGCCGTCTCAAATCGATGGCCGTGATGATCTGGCCCCGGAGATTGATGAGACCCCGCACCACGCTGGGCGCCAGCGGAACCGACGTCATCTCCTGGAAGCGAAATACCTCCTGCACCTTTAAAACTTCCACCCCGAAATACAGATCATCCAGATAAAAGGTGCAAAATTGCTTATCATCGCTCATGCGGCACACCTCCCTCAAGTAACGCCTTCGGTTCAACTTCGCCCAGAGATCCCGGATCAACCTGCCGGAGAATCCCTTCGACGTCCATCAGGTCCGTCACCTTGCCCTGGACCACCACGGTTCCCACGATCCCGCGCCGGGAGGAAGACCGCTTCACCTGGATCGATTCCTCAACGATGTCCTGGATCCGGTCCACGACCAGTCCCACGCTTTTACCGTCCCGCGTATACACCACCACCGGCATGCGATCCTCCTGATGGTCGCTTTCTTCACCCTTGCCGATGATGTCGTTCACATAAACGAGGGGCATGATTTCGTTGCGGTACTGAACCACGTCCTGGCCTCCCGAGCGCTCGACCTCCGACCGGGTGAACTCCTCCAGCC
>PCWF01000111.1 GCA_002796165.1 Nitrospinae bacterium CG11_big_fil_rev_8_21_14_0_20_56_8 | reverse complement strand
GGTTGTGGACCGGATCGGCGGTCCAGATGTGCCCGCCCGGGTCGATCGAAAGTGAAAACAGGATTCCCGGTCTGAATTCGGGATTTTCCCGGGCTCCCATCGTGAGAAGGTATTCTCCTTGCGGGGAGAATTTTTGAATGCGCGGATTCAGCGCCTCGGCGACATAGATAAACCCCTTGCGGTCGACCCCCACATCCACGGGATTTTTGAATCCCCCGGGGTGATCCCCCCAGATTCCGAAATAACCTTTGTAGTCCCCGCTTCCGCTGAACCGGAAAACCCGGTGGTGCTCCATGTCGGTGACCAACAGGTCTCCGGAAGGCGCGAAGGCCATCCCCACGGGTTGGAGGAATTGTCCGGTCAGGGCGCCGCCTTTCTGGATCGATCCCTTGAAATTAAGGGAGGGCGGACCGGCATCCACAAACGACAGGATTTGATTGAGCAGGTTCCGTATCCGCGAGAACCGGTCGAGCACGATTTCCAGCCGGCTGATTTCGAATTGGCATTCGAACAGATCTTCCCGGTTTTTTTCCGCCCGTTGAATGTCGCCCACTTCATTCCGAAGGTTGAGGCTTTCTCTTTCGAGGTTCAATTCGCCCTCACGAAAGGAGGCGGATTTTCTCGCGGCGAATAAATCAGTCACCTTGTTTGCGATCCCGTCGCGGAAGTCACGCATTTTCTGCAGATGCATGCGGGACGGCTCCGAATCCTTTCCCTCCGGGCTTTCCACGAGCAGGGCGGTGCCGATTACAAGGCGGGAGAGGTTGAGGGTTTCATTCAACTCCAGGGCCAGAATCATCCTTCTCAGAAGGCTGATCTGGAAACCGACGATGAAGATGCTGTTCTGAAGGGTGATCGGGGTCTTTTTATCCGTAACGTTGACCTGCCGGAGCTGGATATGGAAATTCTGCTCCTGGAGGGAGAGTTCCTTGAGATGGGCGAACAGCTCGTCTTCTTTTTCGTCGTATTGCGCTTCGCTGGCGATAATTTCCCCCAGGCGGCGGGCCAGGTCGGAGCCATTTTCTGCCAGGGTCCAGGGGAAAATGCGGTTGGCGGCCACCAGTCCTTCAGGCGTGTCCTTTAACGGGAGGCAGGGAAGCAGGACGCCTTGTGCCAAGTCGTCGAGCTCCATGCGTTCAAAATCGTAGGGAACGGCGGAGAAGAAATCCGCGGTCAGTCCCGTGGCAACGGCGGGGGCGGGCGGGTTCCACTCGTGGGCCCATAAATCGACTATGTTTTTATGATGGATGTCGATCCACTTGTGAGCCAACCAGTCCTCCTGAAGGCCCATCAAAATCTTCGTTCCCATGTGAGCCCCCGGCGGTTCAATGAACAAATCGCGGAGGATTTCTTCCAGCAGGGGATTTTGGGGGTCATGGACGGCCACCTCCTGGAAGTTGCGGATGTGGGTGTGCAACTCGAATTGAAGGTGGATCAAAAGACCCAGGATGCGGCGGCTGAAATGCAGTTTCGGCAGGAAGGTGGCCCATTTTTTCCCGTCGTCCTGCATTTCCCCGAACAGCCGAACCATGGCCTCCTCGTTTTTTTCCTTGGCTTCCAGGTAGCCGATCATCAACTGGCACAGCTCGTTCGTTCGCCGGGCGAGAAGCCGGAGGAGGGCGGCAAGGGCCGGCTCGGTCAGACCGCTCCGGAGCGCGTTGGAAAAAAAATCGGCGAAGTCATCCGCACGTTGGCGATAAACAAACGCAAGCCGCCGGCATTCCCGGAATAATTCCCGCTCGCGATCCTCGGCCTGGAACAGATCTTTGTTAAAAACCCGTGGATCGTCCTGGTCCGACAGGATGCGGTTTTGCTGTTCGATGACGAACTGCGTTACCTCGGGTACCGCCTTGTCCCAGACCGCCTGCGCGTCCATCAGGTTCTGGCGGGCCTGAATCAGGTGGCCGTCGATCATTTCGAGTCCCTTCAGCAGAAGGGCTTCCTGTTCGGGACCGCTTTTCATCTGAGCCGTACATCGGCTGAGCCGGACAAGCAGGCCCGCGGCGAATCCGGGATCGGAGTCTTCTTTGGCGGGGTGCAATCGCGCCACCGCCGCCGCCCAGGATTTCACGGCGGAGGAAAAGTCGCCTGCAAGACAGGCCAGCCGGGCGCACCAGTCCTGATAAAAATAATCATCCGGGTCACCCTGCGCCCGTTGCCGGGCCAGGTCTTTCTGGGGTTCGGAGGGCGGGATGAAGATGGAAACCGTCGTGTCGAACGTCAGGCCGGTATAAAGGGCTCCATCGGGCCCCACCGCCACCAGGCTGGGGCTTTTAAGGGATTCGCCCCCGCGCGATTCCCCGATGCTTGCCACGAAATGGCCCTCGGAAGAGAAAACCTGGATGCGGTCGTTGTTCAGGTCGGCGGCATACACCAGGTCGTTGGGTCCTACGGCCACCCACATGCAATACTGGAACTTCCCGGGCTCGCTTCCCCGCTCACCAATGGACAAGAGACGCTTCCAGCCGCCATCGAACTTGAGGATCCGGTGGTTACTGCTGTCGGAGATAAAATAGTTTCCGCGGCTGTCCCGGGCGATGGAGGTGGGAAATTCGAACAGCGGCGGTGGAAGAATGCGGGCCGGGGTGTCGAACATCGCGGCCAGTCGTTCTTCCAGCACCATTCCCCGGCTTCCCAGGTAGCCGAGGGATTTCCCATCCGGCGCGAAGAACTGGATGCGGTGGTTGTACCGCTCGACGACGAGAATCCGGCCTGAAGGTTCGACGTGGATGTCGTAGGGCTCGTTCAATTCTCCCGGATTTTCCCCGCAGGTCCCGAACGCGAGCAGGGGAGTCCCCTGCGCGTCGAATTTCTGTATCCGGTGATTCCAACTGTCCGCGACGTAGATGTTTCCCGCACCATCCACCGCCGTGCCCTTCGGGTAATGAAACTCGCCGGGACGGTTCCCCTGGCTTCCAAAGCAACGGATCAGTTCCCCGTCGGGTGAAAAAATCTGGATACGATGCTTGAAGTCGTCGGAAACGACGAGGTTTCCCTCGGGAGTGAAAGAGAAGCCCGAGGGCGGGGATAATTCTTCGGTTCCCTGTCGGGCGGAGCGGAATGAAGTCTTGAATGTGAAGGATATGTTATCTGCCAAGGCGCTCAAACCGAGTGGCTGTCGATTGAGGAGGGTCAGGGCCACGTCAAGGAAGCGACCCGTGGGTTGCCATCCGGCATCGTTACGGAGGGCATTTCATCATAAATGGCAAAAGATTACAACGTTATTTGGGAATGCATGCGCCCGAATGCAGATCCGAGAACCGGTCGAGAAATTCAAGCGACGAGACCCTGCGCCGGGGCCCGAACGGCACGGGGGTCTGAAGGGTCATGAGCAGGTAGAGAAACGAGAATGCCAGCTTATGATGGAAATGAAACTGCACCGCGCGTTTCATTTGCATCGTCGCTGTTTCCAGATCGCCCCGCAGGAGCTGGATTTCACCCAGGTGGAAGAATATTTTTCCCTTCAGGGCGGGGTCGGTGCATCGCTGAAGCGCCTGGTCAAACAGGTTTTCCGCACCTCGAAGGTCTCCCGATCGTTTCATCGCGGACGCACGCCGATAGGTTTCCATGATCCTCTCGATATCCGCCTGTGGCGCGAGCCGGGTGGGCGAGGTTTCGGCGTATTTTTTCGGGTTCATCAGCCAGCAGGTCTGGCAGGTATGCGGCAAGTGGCCCTCGTCGGCATAGTAATGCAGATGCCTGAAATACCGGAGAGGGAACGAATTCCAATATTCGCGAGGCGGGAGGTCGCCCCGCTCCAGAGGAGAGGTGAGGGGGCCGCAACAGATATCGGGACGCGGACGCATCGGATCGAAATTGAAATCGCTGTCCACGAAATTGCAGGCCTCCAGCGCGTCGTGGATCAGGTCTTCGCGGTTGTTGGTCACCCGGATGCCCCGGCCGTTCCACGCTTCGATGATCCGGTTGATGTGTTGACGCGATTCCTCGAAGCTGGAATAAATGGATTTTTCGTAGTGCTCCTGGACATTGGGGTTGAGCGGATTGAGGATGATGCTATGGATGCCGTGATCGACGGCGGTTTGGATGATCGCGTCCAACTGCCCGAAATTCTCTTTATCGATGGTGACGGTCAGATGGATATTGGGTTGGGAGGATTTCATTTCTTCCTTTGCCCGCCGCATCATTTCCGCTTTTTCCCAGAATTTGCGGATATAGTTTGCGGATCCTCCTCCATGGCCCAGGGTGGTTTTTCCGTCGAAGGAAAAAACCAGGTTCCGAAGTCCGGACCGGATCAGCTTCCGGGCCTTTTCGCGGTTGAGGGGAACGCCGCTGGTGTAGAGGATCGTGGTTTTACGTTCGAGGGTGGAGATGAAATCGTAAATAAGCGGCGAGTCGAGGGTTTCCCCCGCGCCGATGAAAACGACGTGGGTGGCCGACTCGATCCAGGGGCCGAGTTTGCCGAACTCGACGGGATCGAGATATTTGTAATCTTCATACAGGACGGTCCGGTCCGCGAACCCCGCGTAGCACATCTTGCATCCGATCCCGCAGGTGTAGGAGACGGAGATTTGCAGTACCCGGGGCAGGTTGCCCTCCAACCCCGCCAGGGGCGGCGTATGCGGGGAGGGGATTCGATCGAGCAAATGGGCCAGGCTCTCCAATCCGGTTCGATGATGCAAAAGGAGGGCGCGCGCCTCGTCCAGCCGGTCCGTTAAAATGGCAGTCAGAATCCTGTCGTTCACGGGGGTCGAGTCCGGGATGTTATTCACGGAAGCGGGAACGGACCTGAAGTTTTCACGGTTTTCGGTCTTTGGGGTATGGGTTGTCATCAGGTTGCAGGGGCGTGGATGGCCTTTCTTATTATGTTTACGGATGGGTTGGGGGCGGACTTGAGGTCCGCAGGCTCCTTTTCAATCCGTGAGGGTGAGCTTTTCGATCTCCTCGTCTTCCACTTTGCGGGTCCGCTGGATGTGGTAGCGGCGGGTCAGCATGGGGAACAGTTTCAGCAGGGCGTCGATCTTGCTCTTTAATAGCACCGTTCCCTGGCCGCGGGACGTGAAGTACCGGATGTCCCGGACCTGGTGGCGCAGGATGCTGAAGAAATACCGGCAGTACCAGCCGAGCGAGAAATTCTTGATGAGAACGAAGATGTCGTTTCGCTTGCACAGGTAGGTGTAGCGGTCGCTGTACAGCCCCACCGTCGCGGTGCCGATGTGGTACACCTTGGCCCGGGGCAGGTAAATTGCCTTGTAGCCCTGAAGCTGGCTTCGCATGTTGAGATCCACGTCCTCGGCGAAGATGAAAAAATCCTCGTCGAACAGGCCGATCCGGTCGATCATGGCTTTCCGGTAGATGCCCGCGCCCGCGCAGGCGCCGAACACGTATTCCTCACGGTCATACTGCCCCACGTCCTTTTCTCCCTGTCCCCTTCCCCCGCCCGCCGACCAGGCGTGAAACAGATCCCCCGTGTTGTAAAACACCTCCCGGTCGTCGAGGAACATCATCTTGGAGGTTCCCATGCCGCATTCGGGATGCCGCTCCATGCCCTGGCACAGTTCTTCGAGCCAGTCGGGTTCGACCTCGATGTCGTTGTTGAGCAGAACGAAATATTCCGCTTGCGAGGCGCGCATCCCTTCGTTGCAGGCGCGGGCGAATCCCATATTGAAGGGAAGCTTGATGAGCCGGACCCAGGGATATTTTTCCTCGACCCATTCGCGGGACCCGTCGGCGGACCCGTTATCCACGACGATGACTTCGAATTCCTCCATCGTGGTTTTTTGGAGGGAGTCCAGGCACATGCCGACGAAGCGGATGCCGTTCCAGTTGGGGATGATGACGCTGGCTTTCAAAATAACCTCGATCGGTTCGGATTAATTGTGAAATATCTCATGGGTTCGCTCCATTTCATTGAGAATTTTCCGGGCCCCGTTATGGTTGGGAATCAATTCAAGGCATTGCCGGCAGAAATCTTCTTTAAGTTCCTGGGGTGCGAGCCGCGCCGCTCGAAACCATGCCGCGCCCCGGATGTCGGAGTAACCGGGTTCCGTTTTGGCGATGCGCTCGAATCGCCGGAAGGCTTCCCCCGCTTTACCGCCTTTTTCCAGGGCGGAGGCCAGGGCGTAAGCCAGGAGGGTGTTGCCGGAATCCTGCCTTGAATATTCATCCAGAGTTTCGTGTTCGGGTTTTTCCGGGGCCGACCCTTCGGCGACGGCCTTGGCGATCAGGGTCCGGACCCATTCCGCTTCCTTTCGATTCTCGATCCGAACCGTTTCGTCGAAGAGCCGATGGATGGATTCCATTTCGTTCAATGACGCGAGGCATTGGATCGATCGTTGCCAGGCTTCGGCGCGATTGGGATACTCCCGGACGATTCCCTTGAATGTTTCGACGGCCGAGGGGAAATCGTGCCGATCTTGCGCAATGCGGCCCCGGAGAAACGCGATTTCCGCAAAGGCGGCGGGTTCGAGCACCTTGGAGAATCGGCGTTTTTCCTCATCCAGAAGCCGTTCCGCTTCGTCGGTCATGCTTTGGTTCAGACGGGTGGCGGCGAGAAGGATGCGGATGTAGGACCGATGCGGTTCTTTTCCGATCACGAGGGACAGGGCATTCGCCGAATCGTCGAACCGTTCCATTTGATTATAGATTTCGCCCAGATAAATCAGGCCCTCGATGTCATTGGGGTTCATGCGCACCAGCTTGTGGCATTCCTTGTAAGCGGTGCGCAGGCGCTCGGGGGTGAACTCCGTCCGGTCCACGCCGGGGATGTGTTTCCCCCCGGAGGTCAGGCGTTCCATCCATTGCATTTTTTCCTGCCAGGTCAGGGAAAGCGGATCGCGCGCCACGGAAGTCTGCGCCATCAGGCGGAAGACGGGAAACCGCGCGTAGAACACCTTGATCAGGCGGTAGTCGAGTCCGGTCAATTCTTTCAGCGCGTCCAGGTCCAGGTCGTGAAACGCCTGCACCAGATAAGGGGGGCGGTGGCGCATCCATCCCCCCACCACGGTGTCGAAATAAATTTCCAGGGCGGGACGGTTCCAGGGCCCGATGCAGTAATGGAGATAGGTGTCGGAGGAGGGGCACTCGGTCAGGTGATACAACTGGGTGAATGTGCCCCAGACGTAGATCCGCTCCTCACTTTCCCCGCGCGCCCGCATGATGCGCTTCATCAATTTTCCGAGCCGGGGAAGATACAGGTATTGGTCGAATTTTTCATACCGCACCAGGGTTTCCGGTGCGGTGGGGCGGCTGTAGTAAAACTGCAGAGACTTGACATTCCAGAGTGTAATAGCCCCCAGCGCGGCAATACCCGCCAATCCCCATTGGGGATCCCAGGCATAAAGCGAGTGGAGTGCGATCCCGGACGAAAACGCCAGCAGTCCCAGCAGGGGAAGATAATGATAACGGGAGAATGCCCGCTGAAACACGATCATTCCCACCGTGGCCAGCGTGAAGCCCCCCATCCAGACGGCCCCGGCTTCGTAAAAGGAAAGCGCCAGGCCCGGCAGGCCCGCGATCCACAAAGGAAGGGTTTGCCGGATAAGGCCTCCCACTTCACGCGCCACGCTGAAATACATCCCCTTGGTGCGGGTGGAGCGGATGGTGGTGGCGTAGCGGGCGGCCATTTGCCGTTTCGCCTCGGGGTCCCAGTACCCGTTCGCACGCTCCACGAGATGGGACAGGAGCATGGGTGCGGCCCCGGCGGCGGCGAATGCGCCCATCGCCGGAAGTCCGTAATGAGATCCGATCGGCCACAGGAACACCGCGGGGTACAAGCCGACGTTGGTCTTGGCGAAGGTGGCGATGCCGAAGCAGAATCCGGCCCAGGGGACTCCCCAAGGTCCGGCGCATAAAAACAGAAGACCGGCAAAAATGACGGGAACATAGAATTGTTCGTGATTGAACGATCCGGCGGTGAGGTCCGGGGAGGTTCCGTAAAAGGCGTGCAACGTTCCGCCTGCGAGTGCGGCCCAGGGATCCTGCGTCCATTGCCAGATCCCGATGAAAATGACGGCCGATCCGGCGCAATGGAATGCGGTTTGAAGATGGCGCACCCGCTGGATCCCACCCTCGGGGGAGCCGTAGAGCCGGTCGATCAACCGCATTTTCCAGATCGGGATGCCGATCACCTGGAGGTCGTGTTTCCAGCGCAGGCCCCGGCGGGAAAAGCGGGCAATGTAGGTGTAGAGGGAAAAATCGTCGTCCAGGGGAAAATGGAGAAAGGGGCGCCGGGAGAGAATCCCGATCCCGATGACGATGAGCAGAAAGGTTGCCAGCAGGGATGTCATGGCCATCGAGCCGCTTTGCGGCCGGAATAAAGAGGACCTCTAAAAATCACCGGAAGCCAGGATCCGACCCTTTGGGTTCATTCGGGCCAGCCAATGGGCCAAGCGCAACATCATGGATGGTCAGAGGCGCCCTGAAAAAAATGGTCTGAATCATACTGATCGGAAAAGTCGAACGACTTCTTTAGGGCGGGACCGAAAATGCCGGGGAGCACTCTCGCCGGATCGACTCGCTGGGCAAAGTATAAGACATGGCGGGGCGACCGTCAACGCATACCGGGGGGGAGAGGGCCTTCTCCAGAGTGGAATGCGGGTAACTCGCGCGCACTTCGGAATCCGGGGAGAGGGGTTTCAAATTGTGATTTGCGGGCACGGGCCAGCCCTGAAAATTTCCTTGACCGTTTCGTTATATATAGTAATATACAACGCTATGCGTTATATTCTTGTGTATATAACGAAGCAATCTTGGGGTCCGGGGCCGATTGAGATATGCGCGTGCCTCCTTTTATGGAATGAGGTTCGGAATGAGAAAAATGTTCAGTCTGAGGTCGACGGGTTTGCTTTTCCCGGTCATGCTCTTTGTCCTTCATGCTCCGGTGTCCTTTGCGGCCGGTGGAAGTCTTGATCTTGAGCGCCGCGTGGAGATCCTCGAAAAAACGTTGGAGAACGATAACCGCGAGATGAAGGTTTATTACGACAAAGGGTTCAAGATGAAAACCCGCGACCGAAATTTCAAGTTTCAGATCGGCGGCCGCATTCAGGCCGACTTCGCCCAATTGGAGGGGAATGATGCGTTCGACCGGGCTTTTGGCAAACCTGAAAACGGGGCCGAGTTCCGCAGGGCCCGGGTTTTCCTGACCGGCCTTTTATACGGGCGGATCTTGTTTAGGGCGCAATATGATTTCGCCGGGCAAACGGCTTTCAACGACGTGTATTTGCGTTTTATCAAAATTCCGGGCGGGGGAAATTTCCAGGTGGGACATTTCAAGGAACCGTTTTCGCTGGAATTCCTGACAAGCGCCAAATACATCACCTTCACGGAACGATCCCTAATGAACGTCTTCGGCCAGGGCCGAAATCTTGGGTTTGGAATTTTCAATCATGAATTGAATCAAAGGATGACGTGGGCCTTGGGAATTTTTCGTCCCACCGGCGACAACTCCCCCCGGATTCAGGATAACGAGGGGTTCAGCGTTACGGGACGGCTGACCGGGCTTCCGTGGTATGAAGACAAGGGTGGCCGTTTACTCCATTTTGGAGCCGCATTCAGTTTCAACGAAATCTCGGAAACGGGAACGGCCCGATTAAGTTCCAAACCGGAATCCAACCTTTCACTCGCCAGCACCCTGGATACGGGAACCCTCCGGGTTAAAACCATAACCAAATACAATTTCGAATCGGCTCTCGTTTGGGACGCATTTAACCTGCAGGGAGAAGTGACTGCGGCGCACCTGGACCGTCCGGAACCGGCGCTCGATTCCGACCTGTATGGATTTTATGTTGAAGGGGGATGGTTCCTGACCGGTGAGCACCTCAATTACAATAAATCCGGAGGGATCTTCGGAAGAATTTCGCCGCGGGCAAACGCGTTCGATGGCGAGGGCTGGGGAGCCTGGCAATTGGCCGCGAGGTATTCCCGCGTCGACCTCAATGGAGGAACCACCCGTGGCGGCGAAGAGGAAAACGTTACCTTTGGGATTAATTGGTATTTGAACCCGATGACCCGGCTGACTTTTAATTACGCCAATGGCGACATGATCCGGGGAACCGGGGGGGACGGAGGGGAGGTGAACGTCTATCAAATGCGGTTCCAGGTGGAATTTTGATTTTCATGGGGGAAACATGACACGGTTTCCCTGCGCGGGAACATAAAAGCGTCGCTGAAAATTTTTCTCAGCCCTTACCGGGGTGGGTGGGTTTTCCCGCCCGGGGAACTTTCATGAAAAAGAGGCGCAGGCGAAGCGCGGCGGAGTCGTCGGCTCCAGGCCGGGCGGTTCCGGTCCACGACCGGAACAGGGAACGAAGCATTCCCAGAACGAAGGCCGCGCGGTAGGTCCAGCGGAGCGCCAGGTTCCATGCCGGGGAATAGTATTTCGAATAAAAATACAGGTTGCTTCTGTAGGTTTCCAGGATGACCCTCTCCCGGGCCTCCGGCTGGTGGGTACTCCGTCCCAGGAGATGCACGATCGAGGCTTCGGGAAAATAACAGATTTTAAATCCCGCCTTCCGCGCCCGGCGGCAGAGGTCGTCCTCCTCATTATAGAGAAAGTGGCCTTCATCCAGGATCCCGATCCGTTCCAGTAAATCCCGCCGGACCATCATGCAGGATCCACCGACGGCTTCAACCTCACGCGGGGAGGCATCGGAAGGCATGCGGTCCCGTTCGCGTTCGGAATCGTACAGGCCAAGAATCTTGAGCCAGGCGTCGCGCGGGCAGTCTTCCCATAGCCGCATCGGGCAGGGCCGGTTGCGTTCGTCAAGGATCTGCGGACTGAGAATGGAATATTCCGGATGGACATTCAGAAACCGGATCATGCCGAGAAGCGAGCCTTCGGGGACGCGCGTGTCGCTGTTGAGAAAGAGAAGGTACTTGCCTCGGCATTGGGGAATGGCCTGGTTGAGGGCGGCGGAAAATCCCCGGTTCTCCCGGTTTTCGATCCGGTGAACGCCGGGAAACCGCTGGCGGACCGCCTCGGCGCTACCGTCATCGGAACCGTTGTCCACCACCCACGCCTCCCGGGCGGGATCGGGTCCCTGGGTTGTGACGGATTCCACGCATTGGATCAGGATGTCGCGGGTGTTGAAACTGACGATGATGATCGAAAGGTCCAGCGCGGGGGGGTGAAGAAAGAGGGAGCCCGCCGTCATGTCTGTAACGTTCACCGGATCTCTCATCCCATGATGAAAGGACGGTCGGAACGGAATCGGCCGTCTCCATCGTAGTAGTCGTGCAGATTGTGCCAGCTCAGGTGAATATCGCAGTTTTGACACAGGGGGGTCTCGAACCTCTTCCGTTGTTCCATGGACTGCCTCAGGGAACGGAATTCGGGGCCGTTCCAGATTTCCCCGATCGAGTTTTCCTTCACGTTTCCCACGACATGCTGGGAAAACATGTCGGCACAGCAGAGAACCACGCTTCCGTCCCAGTAGACGACCATCCATTTCCAGAGCTGGGTACAGGGGGCGGGGTTTTCCTGGTTGAACCGCTTGTGCGTGTACCGGCCCGCCGTACTGCGGCGGACTTTGTATTGGTCGAGAAATCGGGACTTGTCGAATACACCCGCCCAGTTGGAGATGATGTTGTCGTCGATCGAATTGAGCACGATATTGCAGGCGTGCCCGGTGATCGATTGAAAGAACGGGTTTTGGAGTGTCTCCTCGACCGGCTTCAGGGTTTTGATGCGAATGTTGACCGGAACCGGCCTGGGGTGCCGGTCGTTGGCGGCAAGAAACGCCAGGATATTTCCCCGCACCACCTCGAAACTCATTTGTTTCACGTCCTCGAAAGTTTTCGGATCCAGCTCGTCGAGGCTGATGTCCACCCCCACCGAGTGGCCGAGAAGGACCGGGACGATTTTGGAGTTGAGGAAGAAGGCGTTGGTGAGAATCTCGATTTTTTGAATGCGCGGGTACCGGACCAGGTATTCGACCCGCTCGCGCATATGCTTGTCCATGAGCGGTTCGCCGAAGGTTCCAAAGGTGACCACGCCGCCCCGGGGACCGTAATCGTCGATCAGTTTCCGGTAGAGATCCATGTCCATCGCCCCCAGGTGGGTGAGATCGGGATTGGGGCACCAGACGCATTTTGCGTTGCACCGGTTGGTGATGTCGATCAGCAAGGCGCGGGGCCAGTCTTCCAGCGTACGCGCCAGGGTCCGGGTCCTGAAATCGAATAGAGGCGAGTCGAGCGCTTTTCGCCGGTAAAAGTCCAGCGCCGGGAAAAAGGGAAGCCGCTTGATCCAGGATTTGATCTCCGCGTTCCAGGACCCTCCCGGACCCGGGTTCAGGGCGCCGGGAACTGGGTTTGACTCCGGAGTGGGCGCGGCGGGTTCAATGACTGTGGGATCGGCGGAATTCATGAAGTGGGGAGAAAAATAATTTCTCTTCGTTATCGGACATTTTAGACCAAATGATGAGGAATCGCCCCTCATTTTTGGCGACCGGGAGGGCGGCAAGGCTTGCTTTCCCCAGGGGAATTGGAGACAATGAACGGATTATTGGAATTTCCCCAATCAAGGAGTTGAAGATATGCTGGACGATTACGGCAGAGATTACGAAGACCTGAAACGCAGGATCGACCGACTTCGAGGTTATCTTTGACGTCGACAGCAAACTGAAAGAAATTGAAGGCCTCGACCAGATCAGCACCCAGCCCGGTTTCTGGAGCGATAATGAATCGGCCCAGAAGACCCTGCAAAAACGGGCCGGACTCCAGCGTGCTGTGGACCTTTGGAAAAAACTCAACAAAAATTGCGAAGATGTAGGCGTCATGATGGAACTTTGCGAGGAAGAGGAAGATGCCTCCCTCGTTGAGGAGATCAAGTCGTCCCTTGAATCTTTGGAAAGCGAGCTGTCGGGAGCCGAGTTGAAGGCGATGCTCTCCGGCGACAGCGATTTCAACAGCGCGTATCTGGCCATCAATTCGGGTGCCGGGGGAACGGAATCGCAGGATTGGTCGCAGATGCTCCTGCGGATGTATCTGCGCTGGGGCGACAAGAGCGGGTATAAAACCGAGGTGCTGGACATGCAGTACGGCGAAGAGGCGGGAATCAAAAGCGCCACCGTTCTGTTCACCGGGGAATACGCGTACGGCTACCTGAAGGCGGAGATCGGCGTTCACCGGCTGGTGCGCATTTCTCCCTACGATGCCAACAAGCGGCGGCATACCTCCTTCGCGTCGGTATTCGTGTATCCCGAGGTCGAGGAAGACATCGAAGTGGAAATCCGCGAAGACGACCTCAAGATCGACGTGTACCGTGCCTCGGGGCCGGGCGGGCAGGGGGTCAACACCACCGACTCCGCGGTGCGCATCACGCACGTCCCCACCGGCATCGTGGTGCAATGCCAGAACGAACGGTCCCAGCACAAGAACAAGGCCGCGGCGATGAAGGTG
>PCWF01000065.1:7219-21083 GCA_002796165.1 Nitrospinae bacterium CG11_big_fil_rev_8_21_14_0_20_56_8 | reverse complement strand
CCGGCCCCGCCGTTACGCATCGCCCTGGTGCAGGGGAACATCGAGCAAAGCCAGAAATGGGATCCGGCTTACCGCCGCCAGGTGCTGGAAGTGTATGAGAAGCTCAGCGCGCAGGCGGCAGAACAGGGCGTGGACCTCATCGTGTGGCCCGAGGCGTCGACGCCGTTTTTCTTCGGGCTGGACAAAACCGGGTCGCGGGCCGTGGAAGAGCTGGCGCGCAATCTGAAAACGCCCCTGTTGATCGGAAGCCCGCGGCTGGAAAGTCCCGATCCCGGCGCCACGGTGTACAACAGCGCCTACCTGGTGGAGAAAAACGGCGGGACGGCGGGCCGCTACGACAAGATGCACCTCGTTCCCTTCGGCGAGTTTGTTCCTTTCAGGGAGGTCCTGTTTTTCGTCGAGAAGATGGTGGAGACGATCGGCAACTTCGGGCGGGGCACCGAGGCGACGGTGTTCAACCTGGACGGGCGCCGGTTCGGCGTGTCCATCTGCTACGAGATCACGTTTCCCTGGCTGGTGCGCCAGCCGGTGGCGCGCGGGGCGGGATTCCTCGTCAACATCACCAACGACGCCTGGTTCGGGAAGAGCGCCGCGTCCTACCAGCATTTCAGCATGGCGGCGTTGCGCGCCGTGGAAAACCGCGTGCCCATCGTGCGCGCGGCCAACACCGGGATCACCGGATGGGTGGACGTCTCGGGCCGCATCCGCCAGCCCACCGGCCTGTTCGTCCAGGACGTGGTGATCGCGCGGATCACCCCGAACACCGGGCCGCGCACCTACTACGCCCGGTACGGCGACGTGTTCAGCTGGGCCTGCCTGCTGTCCCTCATCGCCTTCGCGGCGCGGGCGCGGAAGCTCGAACCGGTCCGAGCGGATATGAATTAGACGGAGTCGGGATATTCGGCATCCTCCTTCCAAAACGTCATTATGAGGCCATCTACGCCATCGCCCCCCGGAAGGACCCCCACAAACGAATCGTCAATCCGTCAATAAATCGTCGACTCGTTTTAGATTCTTCCGAACCTTTTGAGCTATTTGCGTCGTTCCGGGCGAGTCAAACACCGCCAGCGCGTTTTCGTATGCCGACTTCGCCTGTTGAAGGTGCTTTCCTCCCTCTTCTCCCTCCAAACGTTCGCCCAATTCTTGATACACATTCCCCAGGTTGCTCCAGGTCATGGCCCAGTCCAGGGGATGGTGTTCGCGGGTCCACACTTCCAGCGCGTTTTCGAAGGCAGTTTCAGCCCGTTTCAGGTAACCGTACCCTTCCTCTCCTTCCAAACGTTCGCCCAATACCCGATACACATTCCCCAGGTTGTTCCAGGTCCCGGCCCATTGCAGGGGATTCTGCTCGCGGGTTCGTAAAGTCAGCGCTCTTTCGTAAGCTTCTTTTGCTTTTTCCAATAAACCGTTTTCGATGGCGACCTCACCTAGTTCGTAAGCGAGTTCACCCAATAGTTGCCACCCCTCCCAAGTGCCAAGCTCATCTACTTTTTTTTCCAAAAGTTCGAAGGCTTCCTTTATTTTCCCTTGGAGACGCAATTCCCGCACCTGGATCAGGGGATCTTTTTCGGTTTCCAGTTGGTTCCAAAGGGTTTGAAGTTTTTTCAGTTTAGCCCGGTAACTCCCTACGGTTTCGACAATGTCTTCCTGCTTCTCCGGTTCGGCGATGGTTGCCGCGCGCCCGGAGAGGAAGGCGACCGGGTTTTTCATCCAGGACGGCGAACCCAGGCCTAAACCCCGCATGACTTTCATGAAAAAATCGTCGGCGTCCTGACCCACAAGAACACCACTTCCTTCTCCTCCATTTCTCATGAGTTTTTTTGCGTTTTCGGAAAGACGATCGGGATTGGATCCATACTGCACCCAGAAAATGGTTTTCCCTTGTAACTCCTGAGTTGCCTGAATCAGCAAATTCATGATCCCTTCCTCCCCGCCTGCATAGCCGACCACAATAAAACAGGACGAATTTTGCAAAAGAGAATACATTGCACTCGAGTAGGAAACGCTTTCCGCTGGTGACAAGACCTCCGAAACGGTATTGCGAACATGGTAGGTGTGCATCGACCCATGGAGATGAACCACCTGGGGGGTCTCGGGCTTGCCGTTGATCCGGTTCAATGACTCCACGCCGTCGGCCACCACCGGGATCAACCCGGTCCGGATAATACCTTCCATAACGAGCAAATCAAAATTGGTGGTCAATACGGTATGGACATACCTTTTATGGACCAGTTCGCCCAAACAAAGGTGCGCCCAGTTGATTCTTCCTTCCCCTTGTTCGATCGCGCGCTGAATCACTTCGTGCTGAAGAGTCGGATCCGAATAATATTTGTTAAATAACTCCGGGTAGGCATTCTGGATTTCCAATCCGGCTGAGATTTTCTTTTGCGTTTTTAGAAATTCAAAGGCTTTCTCTCCGTCATTCGGACCAAATTTATCTTTTTCGATAATCTTGGCTTGATCGATACAGATCCGTTGGCTGATTTCCACGGCAAGGGGGATACCGGTCGACTTTGAGCAACCCGCCCCAATCAAAAACACGGCTCCGCCCCGCCCTTGACCCTTGGGAAATTTGTGTCCCGAGCGAAGCGAACACACCACCGCTTCTATTGCCTCTTCACCTGTAAATACGCGATAGTTTTGGCTCACCCTGAATCCACGAAAAATTCGAATTCCGAAAATGGCTTTAAGGTTAACAGATTTTGGTGAGAATTGTCGAAATCGGAAATAAATGGGAGGGAAACGGGGGCGTTCAGGCCCCCCGTTTGATTCGCGGGGCGCATAACTACCAGGTTGCTGAAAAAGCCGGATTGCGAACCAAAACTCAATGGTCGTGCCGAGCTTGTTTCGAGCCTGTCCTGAGCAAAGTCGCAGAAAAGCATGACCCTGATATTTCAACGGCCCGATCACTCTTCATCCTTCGACAAGCTCAGGATGACGGGCTCAGGCTGACGGGCTCAGGATGACGGGCTCAGGCTGACGACGGTGGGGTTCCATTTGACTTGTTCAGCAACCTGCTAATTATCAGCCTCCCACCACGTGGTCGAGGACGAGGTCCACGCCGGTGGCTCCGGCGTCGATATCCAGCGCGCCTTCGATGTCGCCGGGAGCGGGCAGGGCGTTGCCGTCCTGGTCCAATCGGGCGGTCAGGGTGAGCGGGCCTTCCAGCACCGCGCCGGGCATCATGGTGTCTTCCTGCCCGATGCTAAACTCGCGCGGCAGGGCCGCCGCTTCAAACCGCTTCACCGCCAGCGGCGGACCGGACTTCATCCCGCGCGGGCGGGCAAACAGAAAGAGCGTTCCCCCCTGCGGGAGTTTTTGTTCCAGGCCGGGTCCCAGCCGCAGGGTGCCGGAAACGGATAACGGCCCGCCCGGCGCATCCTCGATCACCCGGTCGAGCACGATGTTCGCCGCCGCGTCCCCCACTTGCGCCGTCAGGCGGCCCTCGATGTCCCCCTTCTGCGGACGGGCGTTGCCGTCCTGATCCAGCCGGGCGATCACGTCCACCGCTCCCTCGAAGGGGGTGGTGGGAATCATCACGTCTTCGGAACTCAGCCGGTACTCGAACGGAAACTTGACCAGGCTGTACCGTTTCGCGGCCAGCGGGGGTCCTCCTTCCGCCCCTTTGGGCCGGGCCACCAGAAACAGGGTCGCCGTCGGGGGAACCTGGGCCTGAAACGCATCCGCCACGGCAATGGTCCCCGAAATAGCCGTTTTTTCAGCGTTTGGATCGTTCTGCTGGGCCAGTTCCTTTTTGAGTCCGACCGGGAGGGGATGCTCCTTCATTTTCCGCTCACAGGCCCCCAGGGGGAGAAAAAGTAAAAAAAGGCAAAAAAAGGCTAACTGTTTCAATTTACGTCTCCGATAAGGAAGATAATCCGGACGGGATTGAAACCAAAACGGCCTCGTGAACATCTTACCTTTAAAGTGTTCTCATTTAAAAGCATGAGGTTAACCGGAACCACCGGTCGTTTTGGGGTATCCCGCTGGGAGATCGGGCATTGCGTCCCGCTTTTCGTGTAAGGTCATGATACCTTAAAACGTCAAAACCTCCAAAGAAGTCTGGAACTCGTTCCGCCCGGAAACAGGGCGGTTGAAGGATAGCCAAGGGAGGTAGTGCAATGTTCTTTGAAGTTCGCATAAAAGACAGTGACGGGAAGGTCAAGAAAGTGCTGTCTCGCGAAGCTCTCAGCAAACGTTACTGGGAAGCCTTTTTCGACAAGTCGGGAGGCCCCGACGCGGGGAAAAAGGTCAAGGGGCGCGGACGCAAGCCCAAAAAGAAAGTTTCCGGTGACGATTCCGAAACCAGGTACAACGAGGAAGACTGGGCGCTTTGAGACGGCCCGGACCTCCCGAACGATAAAACGCGGGGTATTTTCGAAACACTGACTCCTAATCCTCCACCAAAGATAGAGTTGGAATCCGGAAAAACCCCAGTTTGAGTGGGGGGCAAATCCATCGGGTTTGCCCCCCGCGCCCCTGCTCCCCGCCTCTTTTTTTTCCCATTTTAATTTCAGGTTGTTTTCATAATTCAGACTTCCGGCGATCCTTTGCGCTTTCCGGCCGTTTCAGGTTTGTCTTCGTGCTTTCCTTCCGGCGCATGGGCGACGTGGCCGATGGCCGCGAGAATGGGGGTCACCTGGTAAGCCTTGACATAGCGCAGGTCGGCGACGTGGAAAAAATGCATGAGGAAATGGCGGAGGGCATGAAGGGTTTTGATGCGGATGCCGGGACCCGTCATCCAAGTGGCCTCGATCTTGCGCAACTGGGCAGGCGTGGCCATGCCGCGCCGGATGCCCAGATCATCATATTTTTTTTCGAAGGGCGCGGTGGGGGGCCCGGCTGTTTTTCTTCGGGACGGAACGGACCGCGGGCTCGCGGGGCGGGGCTTCCAGCCCAGCGTGCGGAAATGTTCCAGCAACTCTTCCACCTCCTGCGGAGACAGGTCCCGGGCCGAGCTTTTCCGAAACATCACGCGCAAAAATTCGCGGTATAATCCGTCGCCGAGATCGAGTTCCTTCTTCGCAATATGAATCTTCGCCAGATCGGGCCGGGTGGGCATGATCCATCACCTCTTCCTGGATTGCGGGAAAAATCAACGACACCTCTGAAAATCGCCGCCAGCCACGGGCGACCCCGTGATTCCCAGGGGTCTGCGAGCGGGCCGCCTGGAACGGCGCGAATTATCAGGAGGGTTCTGGAATACCCCAAAAAAGTCCTCGTGAGTCCTTCGGCAAGCTCGGGACAAACTCCACGGAGGATCCGGGCTGATTTGAAAAATCAAGCTGGGCCCGGGGTTCGAACAAGATTCTTCGCCGCAAAGCGGCTCAGAATGACACCTCAATGACTTTTTCAGCATCCTGTTAGAAACGCCCATCACCCCCTCCTCTTGAGAAATGTAATCCCGCCGCTACGTAATTGCAAAGGGTGGAGTGAGCGGCACGCGGACTTTTCTGCACCAGGGCGCCTGGGGTTCAAGTAGAATAAGGGGCGGACACCCCAGCCGGACTTGCCGGTTCTCCGGGGAAATCCGATGTTCGGTGACAGGGAACCTTGACGTTGCGAAACTTCACGACCATTTTCCAGCCTGTTTCAACCGGGGCGAAGTTGGGTCTGCTTGCCCTTGCCGCGGTCCTGCTCGCGGCTCCTTCCGCCTGGGCCGAGTCGATGAAGGGAAAGGTGATCGCCGTCAACTCCGGCGATTCCATCACCATACTCACGGAAAAAGACCAGGTTGTGCCGGTGCGGCTGGCCAACATCGACGCGCCCGAGATCAAGCAGAGCTTTGGACCGCAAGCGCAACGATTCGTCGAAAACCGGGCTCTGGGCCTTACGGTCAAGGTCAATTACGTTTGGACCGACCGGCACAGGCGCCTGATCGGCGACGTGGTCCTCCCCGACGGCAAACTCCTCAACGAAGTGGTGCTTCGCGCGGGTTATGCCTGGCATTACCGGGTCCAGGCCCCCTTCAGCCCGGTGCTCTCGCAGATCGAGTACCAGGCATGGAAAGGCAAAATGGGACTCTGGATCGAAAACCATCCCGTCCCCCCCTGGGAGTTTCGGCGGGAAGAGACCATTCCCGCCCCGCCCGACAAGCCCGAACGGACGGACTATGACAAGATTCTGATGTACGGGATCGTCGGCGACCCGAAGACGCGGCTCTATTACTGGCCTTCATGCAAGCGGTATCCCGGCAAGCTGGAGGGGACGCGGGTGTTCGCCAACAAGCTGGAAGCCGAATCGCTGGGTTTCCGGGCGGCGCGGGAGTGCCGGGTCGATTGAGGTCCCCTCCGCACATGCAATCGTTTCGCTCTAATGTTAAGATGAGAAAAAGGACGCTTCCAATTCCTTCTGGGGCGAACACATTCGGAAGGTTCGCCTGTTGGCTCCGGCGCGGGGCCGGCCCGATCCGATTCCGGGAGACAGAGCATGGCCAACGAGCTTCTGTTCGTTGTCGACGACGACCGATCGCACAGTAAAACCCTCACCCTCTGGCTGGAAGAGCAGGGGTACCGGGTCGAGGTGTTTCAGGACGGCGAACTGTGCCTCAACATGCTCGATGAGAACCCGTCCGCCATCTGTCTCGACTTCAATCTCTCCACCGGCGGGCTGAGCCTGTTGAAACGGCTCCGCCTCGCCAACCGGGACATCCCGGTGCTGGTCATCACCAGCGACAACGCCCTCGATTCGGCGGTGGAGGCGATGAAGATCGGGGCGTTCGATTACATGGTGAAACCCCTCGACAAGATCCGCCTCACCACCACCGTCCGGAAAGCCATCGAAATGCACACGATGGCGCTCAAAATCGAAAGCCTGCGCGGCGAACTCAAGAAAACCTACGCGTACAAAAGCCTCATCGGGCAGAGCGAGGCCATGAAACAGGTCTTCGCGCAGATCGAGAAGGTCTCGGGGATCAACATCAACGTGTTCATCCAGGGAGAGAGCGGCACCGGCAAGGAGCTGGTGGCGCGGGCGATCCATTACAACAGCTCCTACAAGATGGGGAATTTCGTCGCCATCAACTGCGGGGCGATTCCGGAAAACCTGCAGGAGAGCGAGTTCTTCGGCCACGAAAAGGGCGCCTTCACCAGCGCCGAGGACTCCCGCGTGGGGAAACTGGAACTGGCCCACGGGGGAACCCTGTTCCTCGACGAGGTGGGCGAGATGCCGCCGAACATGCAGGTCAAGTTGTTGCGGTTTCTCCAGGATAAAAGCTTCGAGAGGGTGGGGGGAAACAAGAAGATCCACGTCGACCTGCGGGTGATCTCGGCCACCAACCGGATCCTCGAACGCGCCGTGGAGACCGGGGCCTTCCGGAACGATCTCTACTACCGGCTGGTCGTCTATCCCATCGTCCTGCCCTCCCTGCGCCAGCGGCCGGAGGACATCCCCCTGCTCGTCAACCATTTTTTAAAGAAGTTCAACGGCGACATGCACAAGACCGTGGTCGCGGTGACCTCCTACGCGCTGGAAGCCTTCCTCCGGTACGACTGGCCGGGCAACGTGCGCGAGCTGGAAAACGTGATGTACCGCGCCATGGTCGCCACCCGGGGCGACACCATCCAGATCGAACACCTGCCCCTGGAAATCCAGCGGTTCCGCAACCAATGGCTGGAAGGCCAGGCCGGCGGCGAATCCCTCCGGCCGGAACCCCCCTCCCTTTCCTCCATTCGATCCGATTCCCCGGCGAACCACCCCCCGGCCCTGCCTTCACCCGATCCGGGCCAAACCACCATGGAAGCCCTCGAACGGCAGGCCATCCTGGATGCCCTGAAGCAAACCCGCGGAAACATCCCCCAGGCGGCGAAACAATTGGGCATCAGCCGCGCCACCTTCTATCGAAAAATCAAGAAATATCGCGTGTCTTGAGACAAGTCTCACAATGAGAATCAAATTGAGACAGAGTGAGACGATCTGTTTCAATTTGAGACAATTATGAGCCCTGCGGGGGGGAGCCAACTTCCAAAAATTTAAATAAACCATTTAAATATAATGGGTTATTACTTTATCCGAAACTTGGATTAGGGTTGGCATAGAAAATGCACTCTAGATAGTGGGATGAGTAAACAACGGGATGAACACTTTACAAGGGTTGTAAAATCATGAGCACAGTCGAAACCAAAACCAGAACCAACGGGAAAAACATCCGCCCGGCGGGAAAAAAAGTTGCGGCTTCCTCCAAGGAGAAGGGGGTAGTTGCTTCCAAACCCGCGAAAGATGGATTGATGGGACTTAATTGGAAGGCCGTTGCGGCGTTCATCGCGTTTTTGGGCATGGTCGCGTTTTTGTACAACCCGAATATTCCGCAGGGGGACTCCGCCAAGAAAAGCGGGAAACCGGGCGGCGTGTTTGCTTCAGGTTTGACTGCCAAATAAGTCCCGATTCGGGAGCGCCTCTGAGCCTTGGTCCGCCAGGATTGGAAACGGGGCAATAAGAGAGGAAAGGAGTTGGTTATCATGACAGCGGCAGGAACCGTGGTCGAGGCCGGAAATGGCCGGAAACCTTTAAAAAATACAGCCAGCCGGAAAATGGCATCGTCGAGGCCGCGGCCCATCCAACAGGGAGCCAAAATTCCCTGGGCCGCCATTCTGACCTTGCTGGCCTTTATGGGGGCGGTAGGATTCCTGTATACCCCGGGCAACCAGCAGGCGGATAAAGCCCGACAACAACAGAGCGAAGTCAAGCAGGGCGGGAAACTGGATAACTTCAACAACCTACTGCGAAGATAATTGATAATGATTGAACATATTGACAATTGGAGGCAATCGGGATTATCGACGGCTATGATCAAACAATATGCTAAAGGCGAAATTATCGCCCAGGAAGGTCAACACCTTCAATGCGCCTTCATCGTCGATTCGGGACGCGTAGAGTTGCTTGAACATGGGGAGGACGGGATGGAATCGGTGGCTTCCATCATCGGACCCGACCAGATTTTCGGCGAAATGAGCCTCATTTTCGGGGTGCCTTTCGCCAATACCGCCCGGGCATTGGAAGAGTGCCAAATCACTCTCCTGACACGTGAGAGTTATCAGTCCATGCTGGAGTAACCTCCCGGAAAAACCAGGAGAGCACGAATAAAAAGGATCGGCCGGAAAGTAACGGCGGTCCTTTTGTTTTTTTGGCCCCCGGGTTGTTCCCGGTGACGTATTTATATATAATCATTATGGGATACCCCTCCACACCCGAAAATGATAACCTTTGCCATAATTTTGCAAAGTTGGCCCGCTGTATTTCCGATAAAGAAATAGCGGTTATAATCTCTTACGTTCTCCAACCCCATGAAACCCATTTTTTTCAAAAAGGGTGAAGAAATTATTCAGGAAGGTACCCTGAGCGATTGCGCCTATATCATCGAATCGGGCAAAGTCGAGGTGTCCAAACGCCGTCCCAACGGCGAAAAACAGGTTATGGGGATTCTTTCCGAAGGGGAAATCTTCGGCGAGATGGGGCTGATCGACGGTCTTCCCCGCTCCGCCTCCGTGATGGCGCTGGAAGATTGCCAAATCAGCGTTCTCACGCCGGAAACCTTCAATTCCCTCGCCCAGCACAACCCTCAGGCTCTCATGCCGATCCTGCGCGTTCTCGCCACGAGGCTCCGCGCCACCCTCAAACTGGTGGAAGACCTGCAGGCCAGCGGCCAGACCGAACCCGTTTCTCCCTTCAAAGACCGAATCTGAATTTCCCGGTCCGCAACCCTTTCCCCAATCCATCGTTGCGGCCTGGGCGCCCTTTGCGGTCAAACCCTTTTTTCCGCAAAGCACGCGAAGAGCGCAAAGGACCCCAAAAATTCGTTGTCATTCCGAGGAGCGGCAAAGCGACGGGGAATCTTGCCTCAAGGTCCGGGTTTTGCCCGGCCGCGCGGTTCGTTTGACCGCCGAAAACAAAGTAGTGTAAACTTTCCGGATGTCCAGGTCCCGGTCGTTAACTGATGAGGTGCACGCGCGATGAAGGTTGAATTGTTGTCCCCCGCCGGAAGTCCCGAAAAACTCCGCTACGCCCTCGCCTACGGAGCCGATGCGGTCTATGCGGGCATTCCGCGGTTTTCCCTGCGCGCCCGGCAGAACGGGTTCCGCGACGAATCGCTCAGACAAGCGATCGCGTACGCGCATGGACTGGGGAAAAAAATTTACATCACCGCCAACATCCTGCCTCCCAACCGCAAGATCGGGTCGTTCCAGAAATCCCTTGCCACCTATGCCGAGGCCGGAGCCGATGCGTTTATCATGTCCGATCCGGGACTCATCCGTTTCGCGCTCCGCGAGTTCCCGCAGGTGCCCGTACATCTCTCGGTGCAAACCAATACCATGAACTGGATGACCGTGGCGTTCTGGCACGACCTGGGAGTGCGGCGCACCATCCTGTCCCGGGAATTGTCGCTGGAGGAGATCCGCGAAATTCACGAGAAGGTGCCGGGGATGGAACTGGAAGCGTTCGTGCATGGGTCCATTTGCATCGCCTATTCGGGCCGGTGCCTGCTGTCCAATTATTTCAACCACCGCGACGCCAATCAGGGCACGTGTACCAACAGTTGCCGTTGGGATTACAACATTTACAAGGCGGAAGATGCGGCCCCTCACCCGCCGGCCGGGAGCCTTTTGCCTGCCGAAGGAGAGTTTTATATCGAGGAAACCTCCCGGCCCGGACAATTGATGCCCATCGATGAGGACGAGCATGGCACCTATATCATGAACTCCAGAGATCTGCGGGCCATGGAATGGCTGACCGATCTGCGCGGGGCCGGGGTCCTCTCGTTCAAGATCGAGGGAAGATCCAAATCGGTGTATTACCTGTCCCGGGTCACCCGGGCTTATCGCCGGGCGATGGACGACCTGGCCGCCGGGCGGCCTCTCGATCCCTCCAACCTGGAGGAGACGGATAAAACCGCGAATCGCGGGTTCACCTCCGCCTTTCTCGTGTCATCCGCCAACCGCGCCACCGAACGCTTCGATTCGCCCCAGGAGGACCGGCTTCCGCAGACCTTCGCGGGGCAGGTGGTGGGACAACGTTCCGGGGGATGGATGGAGGTCGAGATCAAGAACCAGGTTCGCGCGGGAGATACCCTGGAATATTTGTCGCCCGCACGCCAGCACCGGTTTATTCTGGAAGAGATGGAAAACGCCCGAGGCGTTCCGCTCGACATCGCGCACGGCGGCAACGGAACCGTGTGGATCCGCATGGAAGGAGAGGAGACCGGGACTTTTGCCCTGCTCAGCCGGGTGGAGGCGTCCCATCCGGCCGTTGCGTCCCGCCCGATGTAACGAAGAGTTTTACTTCAGGTTGTTTTCCTTTTCGTGATTTTTGGTAGCCTCCGCCCAGACCAGGACGCCCGCGATCATGACCAGTAACAACAAGCCCAGCCAGCCCGAGAAGGTCGTGATGCGATAGTCGAAAACATCTTTCGACAGCGTCCCGTCAAGGAACAACGCAATGGGAATGAGAATGAGGAGCAGGGCAAGTTTTTTCAAAATTTGTTCTTTCCCCGGGTGACCCTGAATTCCGCCCGCGGAGTCTACATGTGTTTTAGGTCCGTTAAAAATTTACCTTTGATTCATTCTAAAATATAATAAAACTTTGTCCGGGGATAGCGTTTTAGAAAGCCCTCCCGAAACATGGGCTTCGCGGGGCTCGTGAACCCATGCGGGAACATTCGAAACGCACCGGCCTTCCTTAAACCCCACCAGGGGTAACATGAAAGTATAATACGATGGGAATTCCGATTCGCCAGGCCCTTAAAGTGGGTCTTTATGTTGCCAGCCAAAAGTTCTCCGGACGCAAGCGCTTTCCGCTCGTCCTTATGCTCGAGCCCCTGTTCCGATGCAACCTCGAATGCGTCGGTTGCGGCAAGATCCAGAAACCCAACGAAATCCTGAAACAGCACCTGACCCCCGAGCAATGTTTCCAGGCCGCGCGGGAATGCGGCGCGCCGGTCGTTTCCGTGGCGGGCGGCGAACCCCTCATGCATCCGCAGATCGTCGAGATCATCGAGGGCCTCATCGCGCAGGACCGCTACGTCTATCTTTGCACCAACGCCCTGCTCCTCAAGGATTTTCTCGGGAAACTGCCCGTGTCCCCCCTCCTGGTTCTCTCGATTCACCTGGACGGGCTGGAAGAGGAGCACGACCGCATCGCCGCAAAGGAAGGCACGTTCCGGACCGCCGTGGACGCCATCCGCGAAGCCAAGAGCCTCGGCTACCGCGTAACCAGCAACAGCACCTTCTTCGACGCGACCACCGTGGACGAAGCGGAAAAATTTCTCGATTACCTCCGCCCTCTGGGCGTGGACGGGATGACGATCGCCGCCGGGTTCAGCTACCCCGACGCGCCCGATCAGGACCATTTCCTCGGCCGCGAACGGACGCAAAAATTCTTCCGCGAACTGCTGTCACGCAACCGGAACGGACGCTGGAACTTCAACCATTCGCCCCTGTACCTTGAATTTCTGAAAGGCAACAAAGACTACAACTGCACCCCCTGGGGCAATCCCAACTTCTCGGTTCTCGGCTGGCAGAGGCCCTGCTACCTGCTCGACGAAGGATATTGCGAAACGTTCAACGAGTTGATTAACGAAACCGACTGGAATCAGTACGGCCACCGCAATAACCGCAAGTGCGCCAACTGCACCGCCCATTGCGGGTACGAAGCCACCGCGGTGGACGACTCCACCTCAAGCCTCGGAAACATGGTTCTCTCCGCAAAAGCCATCTTTTAGCACACGCCGGGAGAACGCCGAATAACTGCAAAAAAGTCATCCTGACTCCTTCGGCAGGCTCAGGATAAACTCCGCGAAGGATCTGGCCGGATTGGTAAATTCAAGCTGGGCAAGGGTTTCGGGCAAGATTCTTCGCCGCATTGCGGCTCAGAATGACACCCGAAAGAGTTTTTCAACAACCTGCTAGCGAAGGATCTGGCCTGAGCGGCAAAATCACCCTGGATAACGATCAAACAGGTTGGATAACCTTTTCCCGTCATCGCGAGCCGCCCTGGCGGCGTGGCGATCCACCCACTCGCCGTGGGGGGCGGAGAGCCGATACGTTCTCATTACGTTCCCGCAGACAGGGTTGCCATCGATCTCCGCCTTGCGCCCGTGTGGCGAACACCTGGATTGCTTCGGCTAACGCCTCGCAATGACGAATCTTGCGCCCCATCAGCGAGCAGGCGAGCTGGGGTGGGAGTCGAACCAGTCGAGGGCTTCCCGGTAGTCTTCGGGACTGTCGATTTCGAAACACCCTGCGTCGCGGATGTGCCAGGGGAAGAGGGCCTCCTGGCCGGAGAATTCGCTGAACGGGATCTCCCATAACAATTCCCGGTACCGGGGCTCGTTGTTCTCGTAATGGCGGATGAACTTTTCCGCCGCCTGCCGTGACAATTTGAAGAATCCGATCGCCTCACCGCCAAAATCGTAGGCCGATTTCTCCTCCGCCGTCAGCGCCCGCTTGGTGATGAAATGCCGGATCGCGCCGGTGTTGCGGTCCAGCAGAACCTTAGCGCACTCGTGATCGTCGATGTCCACCGGCACCACGGCAAAGGAAGAGGGGGCCGATTGGGCAGAATACCGCCGGAGCACGTCGAAGGGGTAGAGCACGTCTCCGTCGAGGATCAGCACATCGTCCGTGCAGAGGCGGAGCCCCATCACCATCGACAGGGTGTTGCCGGTCGTCAGAAAAACCTCGTTGTCCACAAACTCCACCGGCAGGCTCAGCCCCAGCCCGCGCACATAGTCCTTGACCGCTTCTTTATTGTGCCCCACGACCAGGAATGCGCGGGTGACCGGAAGGGTTTCCAGGCATTTCAGGTGCCGGGAAAGAAGCGTCTCGTTGCCGAAGGGAAGAAGGGATTTGTGCGGAAGGTCGTCCCGCTTGAG
>PCWF01000065.1:0-7210 GCA_002796165.1 Nitrospinae bacterium CG11_big_fil_rev_8_21_14_0_20_56_8 | reverse complement strand
CCCCGTAACCCGCCAGAAGAATCACCGCCTGCATGGGCCTCCTGTCTTTGAATCGTTGCAATATCGCATGGTCTTGAAAAGGTCCGGCCCGGCGGGAAATTCCCGTTCGAGGGCGGACCCTTCCCGCTCAGAACTGGCGGAGGAAACGGAGGTCGTTTTCGAAGAACAGGCGGATGTCGTTGATCCCATACTTGAGCATGGCGATGCGCTCGATGCCAAGCCCGAACGCCAGCCCGGTCCATTCCTCCGGGTCGTACCCGACAAACCCGAACACAGCGGGATCGACCATGCCCGCGCCCAGAATTTCCACCCAGCCGGTCTGCTTGCACACCCGGCACCCCTTGCCCAGGCAGATAACGCATTGGATGTCCACCTCGGCGCTCGGGCAGGTGAAGGGGAAAAAGCTGGGGCGGAACCGGAGCGCGGTTTGTTTCCCGAACACCTGGTGGAGAAAAATATCCATGATGCCCTTGAGATGCCCGAAGGAAACCGACCGGTCCACCATGAGGCCTTCCACCTGGTGAAACTGCGGGGTGTGCGACACGTCGGAGTCGCACCGGTACACCCGTCCCGGCGCAATGAACCGCAGGGGCGGCTTCCGCTTCTCCATCACGCGGATCTGCACCGGCGACGTGTGGGTGCGGAGCACCACCTCGTCCTCCACATAAAAAGTATCCTGCATGTCCCGGGCCGGGTGGTCCTTGGGAATGTTGAGGGCTTCGAAATTGTAGTAATCCGACTCGATCTCGGGTCCTTCCTCCACGCTGAAACCCAGCCCCACGAAAATGGCGATCAACTCTTCCATCACCTGGGTGATGGGATGGAGGTGGCCGTCCATCTCCCGCCGTCCCGGCAGGGAGAGATCGAAGGCGTCGGACCCCGCGGCGCGGTCGGAGCTTTCCTGGACCACCGCCGATTTCTCCTGAATCAGGAGCTCGATGTGTTCTTTCAGATCGTTGATGTGTTTGCCGAGGGCGCGCTTCTCCCCGGGGGAAAACTCGCGCAGTTCCTTGAGGGCGAGCGACACGCACCCTTTCTTGCCGAGAAAGTCGGTGCGCAACTGCTTGAGCTGATCGGGAGTGGTGACGTTACCGATGCGGGAGTCGAAATCGCGGCGATGCAGTTCGAGTTTTTCAAGCATGGCGGCAAGGGAAGGACGGAATCCATCGGGGGGAGCAGAAAAACTCCCCCCGGCGAGAAACCGTCAGGACGCCTTCTGGAGTTGTTCGCGGGCGGTTACGGTGAGCGCGCGGAACGATTCGGCGTTTTCGATAGCCATGTTGGAGAGGATCTTGCGATCCAGCTCGATGTTGGCCAGCTTGAGTCCGTGCATGAACTGGCTGTAGGTCAACCCCTCGTTGCGGGCGGCCGCGTTGATCCGGGCGATCCACAACCGGCGGAAATCGCGTTTGCGCGTGCGCCGGTCCCGGTAGGCATAGGACAGGGCCTTGATCACCGCCTCCTTGGCCTTCTGGAATGCCCGCCGCCGCATGCCGCGGAATCCCTTGGCCAGCTTCAGGACCTTCTTCCTTCGTCTTCTGGAAATTGTACCGTTTACTGCTCGGGCCATCTGGTTCTCCTGTGATGTTCAGTCTGATTTTAAGCGCGTTGCCGATAATTCGTGAAACGGCGTTGCCGGTTGCGGCGCCGCCGCGCCATCAAGCGGGAATCAGCGCCTTGATCCGCTTGGCGTCACCCTTGGCCAGGATGTTCGACTTGCGCAGATTCCGTTTCCGCTTCGTGGTCTTGTTGGTCAGAATGTGACTGGTGAACGCATGGCTCCGCTTGATTTTTCCGGTTCCGGTGCGTTTGAAGCGCTTCGAGGCGCTTTTGTTGCTTTTCATTTTGGGCATTGCTGGGTTCCTTGCCGCTCAGGGCACAATCAGGTTTTTACGGGTTTCTTTCCTTTGGGGGCCAGCACCATCACCAGCGTCCGCCCCTCCTGCTTGGACGACTGCTCCACGAGGGCCAACTCCTCGGTGGCCTTGACGATGCGTTCCAGAAGTTTTTCACCCAACTCGCGGTGCACAATCTCGCGCCCGCGGAAAAAGATGACCACTTTCGCCTTGTCCCCGTTTTCGAGGAACCGCTGGACGTGTTTCAGCTTGAATTCGAAATCGTGCTGGTCCGTATTGGGACGAAACTTGACTTCCTTGACGTGGATGACTTTCTGGTTCTTTTTCGCCTCGTGGGCCTTTTTGCTCTGCCGGTACTTGAATTTACCGTAGTCCATGACCCGGCATACCGGCGGTACCGCGGTGGGGGCGACCTCTACGAGGTCGAGCCCTTTTTCCAGCGCCATGGAAATGGCCTGGTACGTGGGCATTGTCCCCAATGCCTGGCCGTCTTCGTCCACGACGCTGACTTCCTTGACCCGGATCATGTTGTTGATGCGTTGCTTTTTAATTAACGGGGCCTCCTCTATTCGGGTTGATCGATTACGTCGATTGTCTTGTCCCGCGTCTCGGTCCGGAGCTGTTCGATAAACTCGTCCAGACCCAGAGACCGGGTTTCCTTGGATCGATGTTTTCTAATGGAAACAGTTTGCGACTCGACTTCCTTGTCGCCGAGAATCACCATATAGGGGATTTTTTGCAACTGGGCTTCCCTGATTTTGAACCCAATCTTCTCATTTCGCAAGTCTTTTTCTACTCTCAGGTCATTGGCCGCCAGCTTTTCGGCCACCGCCTCGGCAAAGGGGTGGTGGGCGTCGGTGATGGGGAGCAGAATGGCCTGGACCGGCGCCAGCCACACCGGGAACGCCCCGGCGTAATGCTCCACCAGGCACCCGAAAAACCGTTCCAAAGACCCCATCAGGGCGCGGTGGATCATGATCGGCTGTTCGCGGTTGCCGTTTTCCTCCACATAAGTGATCCCGAACCTCTGCGGCAGATTGAAATCCACCTGGATCGTCGAGACCTGCCAGAACCGGTTGAGGCTGTCCTTGATCTTGATGTCGATCTTGGGACCGTAAAAGACCCCCTCGCCGGGATCCACCTCGAAGGCGATCTGCGTCCGGACCAGCGCGTTTTCCAGCGCGCGGGTGGCCTTTTCCCAATCGTCCTCCGAGCCCACAAACTTGTCGGGCCGGGTGCTCAGGTACACCTTGTACTCGTGGAACCCGAACGCCCGCAGGATGAACAGGACAAAGTGGAGCACCTTGCTGATCTCGTCTTCCAGCTGAACCGGCCGGCAGAACAGGTGCGCGTCGTCCTGCGTGAACCCGCGCACCCGCAGGAGGCCGTGCAGAACCCCGGACCGTTCGTACCGGTACACCGTGCCCAGCTCCGCAAAACGGATCGGCAGGTCGCGGTAACTCCGCAGGCGGCTCTTGTAAATCTGGATGTGGAACGGACAGTTCATGGGCTTCATCACGTATTCCTGGCCCTCGATGTCCATGGGGGAGAAAATGTTCTCCCGGTAAAACTCCATGTGCCCGCTGGTCTTCCACAGGTCCACCCGCGCCGCGTGCGGGGTGAACACCAACTCGTAACCGTTCTTGTAATGCTCCTTGCGCCAGAACTCCTCGATGAGGTAGCGGACGCGCGAGCCCTTCGGGTGCCACAGCGTCAGACCCGGTCCCACCTCGTCGTTGATGGTGAACAGATCCAGCTCTTTTCCTAATTTCCGGTGATCGCGCTTCTTCGCCTCCTCCAGCCGCCGCAGGTAGGAGCGAAGCTCCTTGTCGCTATGCCAGGCGGTCCCGTAGATGCGCTGGAGCACCGGGTTGCGCTCGTCGCCCCGCCAGTACGCGGCGGAGGTGCTGAGCAGTTTGAACGACTTGAGCGCCCGCGTGTTGTCCACGTGCGGTCCGCGGCACAGATCGGTAAAGTCCCCCTGACTGTATAGCGAGATCGGGGCGGCGGAATCGATCCCCTCGATGATCTCGGCCTTGAAATTCTCGCCCATGTCCGAAAACATTTTGACCGCGTCCGGGCGCGGGATTTCCTGCCGGACGATATCGAGGTTCTGCGCGGCGATTTCCTTCATGCGCGCCTCGATCTTTTCCAGGTCCTCCGGCACGAACGGCGTGTCGCGGAAGAAATCGTAATAGAATCCGTCCTCGATCACCGGGCCGATGGTCACCTTCGTTTCCGGGAACAACTGCTTGACCGCCTGCGCCATCAGGTGCGCGGTGCTGTGGCGGATGGTTTCGAGATCGAAAGTTTCCTGTTGTGGTTTATCGTTCATGATGCACAAAAAATATCGGTTGCCCCGCGCGAAAAATACAAAAAACCCTCAACGGGCGGAAACCGGCGAAGGTTCCGGTCGAGGGTTTCGAGAGATCCAGCCAGACCTGTCCGAAAATTAGAGAGAATCTTACAAGGGGCTGAAAAGCCCGCGCAGGTCATCCTGAGCGCCAGCGAAGGATCTGGATGATGAAAAAAACCCGTCGGCCATCCGGTCAGGATTCTTCGGCCCGGAGGCCTCAGAATGACACCACTTGAGATTTTCAATAACCTTTTGCAGAGACCCCTGACGCTATTCCCGGGAATGGCCTTACATCGGGGGCGACCCAAACAGACGAAAAAAATAGGCACGGGCGGTTTCGAACCGCCGACCCCTTGCATGTCAAGCAAGTACTCTACCCCTGAGCTACGTGCCTGTAATGGTTCGAATATGCCTATTCTATTTTGAAACGCCGATTTGTCAAGCGGAAAACCCGGGGTTTTTGCGGGGAGAATCGCTTGAAAATAAGGAGGTTACCGATTAGTTGGCGGTTCGTTTTCATTCCAAAGCTATCATTGTGCACAAACAATTTTATCTTCGAATCCCAAGTAATTCCTCAATATTAGTGTTGCCGGTCCTTTCTAAAGCTTCTCTAATTTGATCATTGCTAAACCATCTTTTACCTATCAACCACTGGGAATTATTTGCTTCATTAAAAGCCATTTGAAAATATTGTTTGGATTGTTGCTCATGATTTGGCACCTGAGGTTCCCTAAGAAAAAGTACCCACTGATAGGGTCTCCTATTCTGAAGCTGTTTCTCTCCGTCCCATCCAATGAATTTTTGCAATCTTCTATCGTTGCCGGTATCAATGTAAAAACAATATCTAAAAATTTGAACCACAGTTCTATTTTTAACATCCACAACATATTCGTCCTGCGCAACATTTTGTAATTCCCTAAAGGAGCCTCTATTTGCCCCCCAAAGGAATATACCTCTTTCTGAGGGAAAGGAACGCCTTAACCGCTCAAAATTTTCATTTGAAATATATCTTTGCAGATCATCGATACTGAAACTTTTGTCTAAACTTTTATTCCTGTTTTTTGTAGAGGAACCAGCCGCTATAAAATAGACACCCATTTTCAAATCTCCTCTGACATAGGGTCAAGTCTCTGCTTGGATATACGACCTGTTCCGTCATGCAGGTCTTTGCTCCCCTGCCCGTAAGAGTCCTGGGAAGGTGGCTGGCGCTTGCGGAAACCGTTTAACGCGAATGCGGGCGGCTTTTTCCCGCGGGCCGGCCATGTCATAAGCCATCTGCATTCTCAGCCAATGCTCCGTGCTCCCAAACGCCTTGGACACCCGGATGGACCGGCTGTTTCATCACCATGACACCCCGCACCCCGCAAAAAAAGGATCATCACACGAGATGGGCGATCAGCGGGTTTTCCTTTTCATGGCGGCTGACCTGCATGATGGTGAAACCCAGGATTTCCCCGTCTTCGCTGACCCGCTCCATCACGTCATCGTGGTTCGTTTCCCGCATAAAGCCCGGTTTATCGCAAAACCGGACCTCCAGGAAATCGCTTTCCCGGTCGTAATAAATTTTTATGGTTTGCGCCATATCAAGGCTCCTTTTTTAACCTTATCGGTTAAATACGCGGAAATCACAAAAGCATCGTCTCCCCGATCCTTGACCACGACGCAGAGCCATTTGGCACCCGCTCGGGTGCGGGAGAAAAAAGATAATAAAGTTTAACGGAAGGATCGCTGGTGGACAATCGCAATTCTTCCGGATTCAGCAGTGCATCGGCAATCCAGTCTTCATGACCTTCCAATTCGGGATGGCTCAAGACGTGATCCCTCCGTTCCTTGGACAACCGGATCTCCAACCCATTATAATCCCGAAAAACCTTCATCGGCATCTCTTCTCCCCGGTTTCAGGGCCAATTTTTACGGTCGGGGCCGTGAAGGGGGCTCATGCCGGGGCGAAAAATGTTTCGCCCCATCTTTTTACCCGTTGCGGTGAATACCGGTGACCGCAAAGACGCCAAGGCCGCAAAGAGAACGGTTTGGTTTTATCCGTGTTCATCCGTGTTCATCGGTGGTTCCAACCTTCGTTGTTCTGAGGCTTTCAACCCTGCACGGACGCAGAACCAAACTTTCCAACTTGCGGGATCATCCCCCCAGGTTTTTCAATTCGCGGTCCAATTCTTTGCGGTCGATCATTTTGAGCAAAACGACCTGGCCACCGGATATCCGGTAAAGAACCCGTTTTTTACCTACACGCAACCGGTAAAGTGGCGGGGTGAATCCTTTGAGCTTTTTGATTCGCGCTTTTCCGGAGGGCAGGGGGGCGGTTTCGAGAATTTTCAATTTCTCCGCAAGTTCCAGGGCGCGTTCGGGCGGCAGTTCCTCCAGGCTCTTTAAAAAACCTTTTGAAACCTTAACGGCGAACTTTGGGGGCAACCTTTTTCTCCAGTTTTTTCATGACCCGGTCCAGCGGAACCCCGCCTTCCTCCATATATTCCCGGTAAGCCTCCTCGACTTTTTTGCGGATCTCCGGGTTGTTTTCGATGATGAAGTCTTCGAGGTTCTCGCCGGAGAGACTCCGCAATACGGCCCTGGGTTTACCGTGGGATGTAACCAGGATGTCTTCCTTTTCCGCCGCCTTGAGATACTGCGAAAGGTGCGCCTTGACTTCCCTGACCGATGCCGTTTTCATGACTTCTCCAAAAGGGTTACAAATGTAGTCATAATCTTATAGAACACGGATCCCGAAGGCAAGAAGCTTTGGCCGGAGCCGAAGGAATCCCGGCTACCGGGATGGTTCGGAAATTGGGGACCGATTGGAATCCAGGGCCCGGGAAGGAGAACCCTTTTCTTCCTCCGGTCGTTTACTTGGCGCTCTTCGCGCCTTGCGGTGGATGGGCGGTTGAGCCAATTTTTACCGGCGAGGCCGCGAAGGGGGCTCATGCCGGGGCAAAAAATGTTTCGCCCCTCCTTTACCCGTTTTTCACGCCCGGGCCGATGAGCTGGC
>PCWF01000020.1 GCA_002796165.1 Nitrospinae bacterium CG11_big_fil_rev_8_21_14_0_20_56_8 | reverse complement strand
TATGGATCGAGGTGACAATATTTATGGCTCGGGATGATATCCAGAGCACCAACCTGTCATTCCGAGGCGCGTCGGCGGCGAGGAATCTTGCGTTGATTCTGGATAAGGGCGTGCCTTATTATCGTTCCAGCCAGATCCTTCGCCAAAGGCTCAGGATGACAATAAAAAAGGCTCGGGATGACAATAATAATGGCTCGGGATGACAATGATTATGGATCGAGGTGACAATAATTATGGCTCGGGGGGACAATAATAAACGCTTTGGGGTAAGAAGAAACCCCCCGCTATGACAGTTTATGGGGGGGCTTATAATTCCCCGCCTCTTGGGGCGGAGATCATTTATTTTTCTTATTCCCCCGGAGGGGGAGCCATAAAAATGAAGAAAAAACCAGGAACGCGAATGCCACGTCCGCGGCCAGGACGTCTTCGGCTTTGAACCATTCCAGGTAGACCAGGCGCCGGAGCCAGGCCGCGATAAAGGATCCGCCATAATCGGTTTCTCCCAGAAACTCCTCCAGTGTTGTCAAGGGGCAGGGGATACCGAAGATCATGAGCAGGGTAACGAGGGCCAGCGTTCCCGCGTGAAAATAGCGGAATCCGGTGTGGTTGTAATAGAGCCCTGCGGCAAATCCGAAGATGAAAAACAGCACGATCAGTAAATGCAGTCCGAGAACCAGCTCTTCCATGTGGATTTGAAATCGTCTGGGTTCCAAGGGCGTCCCGGGCCTACCCACTTGCGGTGGGCGGCCTGGCCGCAACCTCGATCGGGATTGAAGGGTGTGGCTTTCCGGTTCAGGTTAATTCAAGGGGAGTGAAAGGTAAATCAAAAAGGGGGGAGGGGGAGTTATTGCAGGATGGTATTTTCGAGTTTGGCGCCGGTGGTTACGGCCTTTGCAATATTGGCGTCGACGAGATAGGCGTCCTTCAGGTTGGCGTTGGTGAAGTTCGTTCCGTGCAGATTGGCTTCCAGAAGGAAGGCGTTTTCCATCATGGCGCCCTCGAAGTTGGCGTAGGTCATGTCGGCCCCTTCGAGATTGGTCTCCTGAAACGTGACCCCCGCGCAATGCGCGTCTTTTAATTCCACGCCGACCAGGTTTGCATGGTTGAGGTTTACCCCTTTAAATGTGCAGGTGTTCAAATCCCCGTATTTAAGGACCGACCCCGCCAGGTTGACATCGGTGAGTTTTGAAAAACTGATGTCCGCGCCCCGCGCGTTGGTTCCCGACATCTGCGATTTGTTGATCTCGATTTGTTTGAGATAGGCGTACATGAATCGGGTGAAAGAAAGATCCGATTCCTCCACCACGACCGAGTACAAGTTGGCGTAATTGAAGTTGGCGCCGCGGAAATCGCAATTTTTGATTATCGCGGACGTCATCTCGCAGTTTTCCAGCGTGGCGTTCTTGAAATTGCAGTTGACCAGGGTCGCCTCCTCGAAGTTGGAGCCGGAAAGATTGGCCCCGGAAAAGTTGACGTCCTTGAGCCTGGCCTTGCGGAACGAGGCTTTTTCCATGGTGGCCTTGGAGAAGTTGATGGCCCTCAGTTCCGATTCGTCAAACTGAACATCGACCAGCGTGGCGAAAACGAAGGTGACCCCGCTCAGGCTGATCGTGCGGAGGTCGTATCCGCTAAAATCCACCCCGTCCTGCTTGGGGTCCTTTACAACCAGAGAAAGAATTTCGTCAACGTTTGACATAAGAGTTTACCGGCGGATCCCTGTTATTTTCTTTGGCTGGGAGGAAGCATGCTGTTCATGCTTCGTTGAATTTTTTGCGGATTGCTTCGTTCGTGAATTCCCATGATTCCCACACGGATAATTCTGTAAATCATGGTTTCCATATCCGTTTTCGAGTTGAGTTTCGCGGTTATGGGGGTGATGATCAGGTTGGCCATAATGATCCCGTAAAACGTGGTGATCAAGGCGGTGGCCAGCGCGGGACCGATGGTGGACGGGTCGTCGATGTGCATGAGCATCTGGATCAGACCGATCAGCGTTCCGGCCATTCCGAAAACCGGGGCCTGCACCGACATGAAACGGAGGATTTTCTGGCCCGCATTGTGGCGCTCGATGAGGGCTGAAAGTTCGCGCTCCATGATCTCGTGAATCTCGCGTCCATTGTATCCGTCCACGATCATTGCGACCCCGTTTCTCATGAATGGATTTTCGATGTTGGCTTCCATGTTTTCCAGTTGCTTCATGCCGCCGGACCGGTAGCGGGTGGCGAGTCGCATGATGTCGTCGACATAATCGCTCGGGGACCCCGTATCCGGCCGGTAGGCCTTGTAAATGACCTGAAACATGACCATGATTTTTTTCGAGGGGAACGCGATGAATGCCGTCGCGATGGTTCCTCCCACGACGATCAGGAAACTGTTCAGGTTGATAAAAACGCCAGGGTCCCCGCCCAGGATGATGGCGATGATGATGAGCATGGTTCCCGCCAGCGTTCCGAGGAGCGTCCCGGTATCCAGTCCGGTGTCCTGCTGAACGGTAGCTTCTTCCTGTTGCCGGGGGATTTCGCCAATCCCGGCCGCTTCTTTCGCAACGGTTGCCATAATCTAAAACTTTAATCCTGTTTAACTGGCTACTTTTTCCTCGATGGCCGTCCCTTTGACTTTGAAGGACCGCGTGATGTAGTTGTTCAGCCAGGGAAGTTTAAAGGGCTCTTTACGGCCGGATTGGATGAAGATCTTGATGAAATTCGGATCATCCAGGCTCTCGGTAAGAACTTGGGGCCCCATCTCATTGAACATACGTCCCACGCAGTTTGCCCCGGCGTAGGCTTTGCAAAACAGCTCTCCCCATGAGGTCATGTAGGTGGCCGTCAGGTTGCGGATCATTTCCAGTTGCCGATTGATATATTGGCTCAACTCGGCGTTGGTCTTGCAGTTTCGTATATTTCCCGCCTCTACCTCACGTGGCAGAGGGGCTCCGAAGTCGACGGTCAGAAACAACTGTTTAACCCGCGCGGGCGCCATCAACTCGTCGTTTGAGATGGCGGCGATGTTGACCGCATCGATAAATTCCGACATTTGGGCCAGAAGGTTCTTCAGATCCTCATCCCTGATGGATTGGCCTTCCGCGCGGAGGAGCAGGGTGGTCTCTCCAGGCCGGTACAGGTTGTTAAACGCCGTGAACGCAATCAGGGCCGAAAAAGAATTTGTATTTTTGATGATGTTTTCCTTGGGGACATGTTCCACGAAAGCGAGGGTTCGTCCGCGAATCAGGTACCAGGTGAGTTTGGCTTGTGCCCCCTGCTGATCGCACAGGAACGTCAAGTCCTTTTCCCAGGTTTTCCCGTCGACGATGGCGGTCAGGTTTTCGACCTTGTTGGGAGCCTTGCGGAAAAAGCTGAACAGCTTCCGCCCCAGGAGATGGGTGTCCTTTTCCGTAATCAAGCTTTCGCTGGGATCGAGGGTTTTGTTCTTTTCGGAGATGTTTTTATAGGATTCCATCAAAATCTTGTTCACGCGCTGGCCCAAGGCCACTTTCTGCATCATCTGCCACTCGGAGTATTCGTTCAACTGTTGGACCTTGAACGGAGTCCATTCCCAGGCTTTCATCATTTTAACAATCAGATCTTTTTTCCAGTTTTCGGGTGCCGATTCAAAATCGTCTGCGGTGACTTTGGTTCCGATTTTCAGGTAAAACGAGGATCGAAGCGCGTCCACCTCGTTATCGGTTTTGGAATCCATGAAAAATTTCTGCACCCGCTTGAAGAGCAGGAGGTAAGCGTCGATATCCAGGAAAGGCGTCTCGTTCCGGAATACCAGATTTTTGACTTCATGACATAGCAGGTTGGATGCGGTCTCGGTGAACATGTACTCTTCCAGCAGACCCATTTTCATCAGGGTTTTGAAAGGGGACTTGAAGGATTTGATGAGTGCCCAGATCGAGCCGCCAAAGAACTCGCCATCGGAAATGTCGTAAACGTTTCCCATGTTGATGAACTCCTCCTTTTTAAGGAGCGTGTTCCCCATTTGGATCATGTGCCAGAGGTTGTCGTAGTTCTCGTCGTTGGCGCCCAGCGGAACCACCCACCAGAATGGGATTTTGCCGGTGACCACGATGAGGGTTCGAAACATTTCTTCCTTGAGCAAAATGGCGAGGGCCGATCCCGTGCTTTCGCTGTCGCTCTCACCGAAGATGTTATTCTTTACGTCATTGTGGTCGTTGATGAAAAAATGGGTTTCCAGATGGTAAGTGTTCCAGGTCCATTGCTCGATCAGGTTGAGTTTCTTTTGGAATAATTGAAGCGTCTCGGGGGTAAAACTGGACTTGTCCACCAGCAGGGTGTAATCGAGGTCCGATTTCTTGGTCATGGCGATGGACCCCACGCTCCCCATCAACAAAACGGAATGGATGATGGGGTTGAGGTTCTCCGGCCGCCGGATGATCGCGTCGGGAAACAACTTTTCCGCGGCGATTTTCGAGGCGTAATCTACCGTGAAATTGTGGATGCCGCAGGGCACGGGCGTCTCGGATTCAAAATAGCCGGGAAGTCCTTCCTGGTGGACGTGAAGCAGGCGAGGCACCACACAAAAGATCAGCCGATCTTTTTCGGCCAGAGTTTTCAGGGTCCGGTCGATTTTGAATTGGTTGAATCGAAGAAAGGCCTTGCGGTTGCCAAACAACTCTTCGGCTTCTTTGGAGTATTGTTGGTCCATTTCTCGGTCCTGGCAGTCGATTGCCGCTGAAGGGTTAAAATGGAATGGGAATTTCGGCTGTCAGTTCAGTTATATATAAAAATCCTTTTGAAATAAAGACTTTAATCCGGATTACGGCGTACCTGAGGGAACTTGGGATGCCTGGCCGGGCGTTGCGGGAGTCGGCGTGGCGGTTCCCGCGGCCGCGGTCTTGGTTTTCTTGGCCTGGCCGCCCGCTCCCGGACCCGCTTTTCCCCCTTGCTGTTGTTCGTGTTGTTTGGCTTCTGCTTCGGCGACTTTAATGTCCTTCAGAATTTTAATTTCGATCCGGCGGTTCATGGCCCGGTGTTCGTCGCTCGTATTGGCCTTGAGCGGACGGAACTCGCCATAACCGGTTACCACCATTCGATCCGGCGGGAACCGCATCTCATCGATGATGAATCGGGCCACCGTGGAGGCCCGGGCGGCTGAGAGTTCCCAGTTGGACGGATATTTGTCGGAATGGATCGGTACGTTGTCCGTGTGGCCATCCACCAGGATCTGTTTCACGCCTTCTTTCACGTCTTCCTGCATGGTGTTAATGATCAGGTTCTTGGCGCCCTCGATCAACGTGGCCTCGCCAGGCGGGAACAAGTCGGCCGTGGGAAGCCGCTTCAGGATCGTCCGGGTGTCACTGCGCACCAGGGATTCGGGATCGACGTTGTCCTTGACCAGTTCCTTGATCCGCTCCAGCATTTTCATCTCGTCCTTGGTCAGCCGCACGTTGACGCTTTCGATTTTCATCTTCTGTTCCTGGAAGGAAGAAAGCGCTTCGGCAAATCGTTCTTCGTCCATTTTGGAAACGGTAAACATGAGCACGAAGATAACGAGCAGAAGGGTCATCATGTCGGAGTACGTGACAAGAAAATTTTCCAGACCACCTCCGAACTCCGCCTGGGTGGCCGCGCGGCTGTCGGAAAACTCGCCAAAGGTTCCCTTTTCTTCGCCGCCTCCGCCGCCCTTCTTTTCTTCCAGAAGGGTCAGCTTCATCTCGATCTCGGCGTTGTCTTCCCGAAGCATTTCCAATTCGACGAGCATCTTCCGGCGTTCTTTTTCCAACTCCTCAACCTCATCCTTGAGTTCCTGGATGATCTCCGAGGGCAACATGCCTTCTTCGCCGGGGTCCACGTTGCCGTACAACATTTTTTCGTATTTCTCGATGAGGGAGTCTTTTTCCTTCAAAATCTCCGGAGCGACCGCGGCGGCGGCGGCTCCCGTGGGCATCTTCTTGGCCTTGACCAATTCATCCTTGAGCGTTTGAATGCGCTCCTTGAGATTGTCGACGGTGTTGGTATCCTGTCTTAATCGTTTCAATTCCTTGAGCAGGACCTCCTTCTCCCGGTTCAGCTTGCCGTGCTTGCTTTCTCCCTCTTTGATTTTATCTTTAAGGAGTTCGCGGGATTTTTGAAGGTTCTCGATTTTTTGACGGGTGGCTTCGTCCAGTTCCTGTTCGGTCTTGGCTTCGCCTTCATCTTCGCTCTTGGAGTCCTTGCCGACATGTTTGGAGAGGCGGGCGGCGTTGGCGATTTCTTTCTGCTCCTGCACCTCGGCTTCTTTTTCTTTGATCGTATTCTTAAGTTTCTTGACCTCCTCTTGATTGAAGGTCATTACGTCCTTAAGTTTTTGTGATACGAAATTTTTCTCTTCGGCGATCTTGCGGAGCTCGACACTCTTGATTTTGAGTTGCTCCTTGACCAATTGAAGAGATTGCATGTTCCGCATGTAATTCCCCCAAACTTATAGGAACCTATCGGAAGTGGTGGAGCGAAAGATTATAAAAAAATCAATGGTTTTGGGATAACCGCCGGATGAATTCCCAGACGGGCTCCCCCCTGATTTTATTTAACTTTGCCAATCGCGTCAACGGGGGGTGCCCCGGTCCTCGGCCGTAACTTCCTCCTTGGAGGGTCACGGTCAGCTCTTTCATGATGACATACTTGGATGCCCGGTTGAACGAGGGATTCGATAATATTTGTTTGTGTTATATAACTTGTTGTAAAATAAAGTTTTATTTTGGAGTTCCCCATGTCCCCGGAAACGTTGACCGCCATCCTTAAGGCCTTGGCCAACCGTCGCATCGGAGTAACCGCCTTGTTGGGTTTTGCCTCGGGGCTCCCTCTGGCGTTGACGGGTGGGACGCTTCAGGCCTGGATGACGGTAGAGGGGGTCGATTTGTCGACCATCGGTATTTTCACCCTGGTTGGCTTGCCGTACACGGTCAAATTCCTCTGGGCGCCGCTGATGGACCGGTTTGCGCTTCCCTGGTTGGGGCGCCGAAGGGGCTGGATCCTGATGTGCCAGATGACTCTGGCGATGCTAATTGTGGTTTCCGGTTTTCTCAGTCCCCGGTCGGTTCCCTGGTGGCTGGCCCTACTCGCGTTTCTAATCGCGTTTTGTTCCGCTTCCCAGGATATTGTGGTGGACGCCTACCGCACCGACGTGCTTCGCCAACCGGAGCGGGGCATGGGGGCGGCCGTGTTTGTGACCGGGTATCGGGTCGCCATGCTGGTCTCCGGTGCTCTGGCCCTGATTCTGTCGGAATACATCGGCTGGCGATCCACCTATATCTTCATCGGATTTTTGCTCTTTATCGGTATTCTGGCGACCTGGATGGGCCCCGAGCCGGAAGATCCCGGCCGGCCTCCACGAACCTTGAGCGAGGCGGTCGGGGGGCCGTTGCGGGAATATTTTTCCCGGCCGGGAGCGTGGGTTTTTCTGGCGCTCATCGTGTTGTACAAACTGGGGGATGCCTTCGCCGGAAGCTTGACCACGGCGTTCCTGATTCGCGGCGTGGGATTTTCGGTGGGAGAGGTGGGTGCGATCAATAAGGGATTGGGACTGGCCGCGACCATTTTCGGGGCATTGTTTGGGGGCGCCTTGATGGCCCGATTCGGCCTGTTTCGCTCCCTTCTGGGCTTCGGCATTCTGCAGGCGGTTTCCAATCTGACTTTCATGGTACTGGCCCATGTGGGAAAAAGCTATCTGGTGTTGGTTCTGGCGGTGGGATTTGAAAACCTGGCCGGCGGAATGGGCACCGCCGCTTTTGTTGGATTTCTGATGGCTTTATGTGACCATCGGTATACGGCCACCCAGTTCGCTTTGCTCTCGGCCCTCGCCGCGCTGGGCCGGGTTTATGTGGGTCCCGTCTCCGGCTTTCTGGTGGAAGGAGTCGGGTGGGTTTGGTTTTTCTTTTTTACCTTTATTGCCGCCCTTCCAGGCTTGATCTTGTTGTGGGCGATGCAGGGAACGATCGGTTCCCTCGAAAATAAATCCTCTCCCCCAAGCCAGGGGGATGAATGACTCGTTTTATTTATTTACATGGGTTTGCCTCTGGCCCCCAATCGACGAAAGCCAGAGCCTTTAAACAGGCTTTTGCTTTAAGGGGCCTGCCTCTACAGGTCCCCGATCTGGAGGGAGGGGATTTTCAGAATCTGACCCTTTCGAGCCAAATGAAGATTCTGGATCGTTGCCTGGATGACTCCCCCGAACCCGCCGCCCTGATCGGGAGCAGTATGGGAGGTTATCTTGCGGCTTTGGCCGCGGAACGTCGACCCGAGGTCGTGGGGCTTTACCTGATGGCTCCGGGATTCAATTTCCTGAAGCGGTGGGGGGAGAGGCATAATATCGCCGTGGGGAATTTTAATTCAATTCCCCCCTTGATCCAGGTATTTCATTACCGTTACAATAGTGATAAATCCTTGAGTTCTAAAATTTTTTCCGATGCCGAAGCTTGGGCGGAAATTTCGTTTGCCCGTAAAATTCCCATCCGTATCGTACATGGAATTCATGATGAGACGGTCGATATTCGGGAATCCAGAGAGTTTGCCAAGCTCCGATCCTGGGTTGAATTTGAGGAAATCGATTCCGATCACGGGTTGGCCTCGCACGTAGATTGGGTGACCACCGATGGCATGGCATTTTTTCACCGCTCGGGATTTTTTTAAGCGACCTTGTTGGCAAGATTTGTAAATAATTTTCCATCGATCGTTTCCGGTGCCGATTTTAGGTACCTGTCTCCGGATCAGAATGAAATCGCGAATTCTTGTAGTTGACGACGATAAGGATCTTTTGGCCCTTCTGGAAAAAAAACTGGGAGAGGAGGGGTACCTGGTTCAATTGGAATCGGATGGGTTGGCGGCGATTCAGAAGATCAGGAAGAAAGAGCCGGATTTGATTATCCTGGACATCAATATGCCCAAAGTTTCAGGAATGGAAGTGTGCCGGGTCCTTCGCTCCGAGGATCGGACGAAAAAAATCCCCATTATAATGCTGACCGCCCGCGATGAAGAAGTGGACCGGATTTTGGGGTTGGAATTCGGGGCGGACGATTATGTGACCAAGCCTTTCAACCCCCGGGAGCTGGTGCTTCGCATCAAAAATATTCTTAAACGGGTTCAGGATAAATCCGATAAAAAACAGTTTCTCCAACATGGGCCGTTCTGGATGGATGTATCCAGCCACGAGGTCAAGGTCAGGAACAAGCCCGTTCAATTGACGTTGACCGAATTCAAGTTGCTCTTCCGGTTGCTGGAAAATCCCGGCAAGGTTCAGACGCGCGACAGCCTTCTGGACGAGATCTGGGAATATGGGGAAAATGTGTTCTCCCGCACCATCGATACCCACGTTCAGCGGCTTCGCGCCAAGTTGCGCGAGGGAGGCAAGTACATCAAAACCGTTCGTGGAGTCGGTTATCAAATCCAGGAACCCTGATCCTGGTTCTTTCTTTTTTCTTCCTGCCCCATCCCGATTTGGGTTTGATCCCGGGAATTTGGTTCCTTCGGTAAAATCCGATTCGGCAAAGTTGCAAAATTGTGACGTAACGGTCACCGGGTCTTGACACTACTTTTTTATCCTGAACTTAGATGATGCATCCCTGTTGACGATTTCAGGGATAAAAAATTCAGTCCACGCGAACTCTGTTCCGGGACTCATATAAGGAATAAGGCGATGATCAAGAAAATTTCCGAAGTTCAACTTGATAGCGTGGGCAAACGTCTTAAGGCCTGGAGAAAATCCTTGTCCTTCAAACTCAAGGATATTTCCCGTCGAATCCATGTTTCGCAGGGTTCTCTTTCCGATCTGGAAAATGACAAATCCCTTCCCTCCGCCAGGACCCTGACCAATCTTTGTCTTTTCACCGATCTCAATCTCTGCTGGTTGCTGACGGGAAAAGGGGCGGTGGCCCGCGTCGTTGACGAAGGCGCCAGGGAATCCCATTTGTATCGGGAGTTCCTTCTCGCCATGCAGGACAAAAAATTGCGTGAACTATACGACCGATTGGTAAGGATCTACACTCTGGGCGACAACCAGAAACGGGCGAATCTGGTCGGGTACCTGACCGGGGCCGATCCCGGAGTTCAGCCCCGGTAACCGTGACAAGAACGTGACAAATCGTTGACCTCATTGTAACCCGGCTCGGCTATTTTCAAATAGCCAGATAGAAATGAAGAAACCGGGATGAACGCGATTATCCCTCGCGCATTGTGCCATGGCCGCCGCAAATCAAAAACGACCCATGCCGGGTTAAAAAAATGACTTCGGACTATTGGAACGGTGGATATTCCTTTTCCGGGGGATACCCACCGGATCGATTGTTTATTGACCTATTTTCTCAGAATTGATTATGCACCCATTGACTGAACCGCCTCACTCGAAACGCAATAAAATTTTGGTTGTGGATGACTCTCCCGACCAGTCAAACCTGATATGTCATTTTCTTGCCCAGGCTGGTTTCGAAGTGCAGATTGCTGAAAATGGAGAAGAAGGGATCTTGAAGGTTCGGGAATGGGTTCCCGACCTGGTGATCAGCGACGTGGCCATGCCGATGATGGATGGTTTCGAACTCAGTCGGCGCATCAAAAGCGATAACCGGCTCAAGCATATTCCCGTAATTCTTTTGTCAGCCCTGTGGGAAGTGGAAAATCTGGTGAACGGACTGGAAGCGGGAGCCGACTTCTATTTCCTTAAACCCTGTGACATTGATTTTCTGATTTCCGCAATCCGTGAAATCCTGGGGCGGGAGGAGGGAGCGGCGTCGAGTGCTTCGAGCCCGGGATTGAAAATCAATCTTGAAAGTCTTCCTTACTTCCCCCGTGAAGATCAAAACAAGGTTTTGAGGTATCTTTTGTCCAGTTACGACCGGGCCGCGCGCCAGAGCAACCGGTTCCTGAACGGGCAGGCGGAATTTCAAGCAATGAATGAGGGGTTGCGGATCCCTATTCAGGAGACGAAGGGAAGGCTATCCTCCTCGAGGAACCGCTTTCAGAGTATTCTCAACGATGTCAGGGATACCATCGTCATTATTGATGAAGGTCAACATATTATCCTTTTCAACAAGGCGGCGGAGGATGTTTTCGGTTACCGGGCCGAGGAGGTGTTGGGCATGCCGTTGAATATTCTCCTGCCCGAAAGGTTTCGCCCCGGCCATCGGGAATGGGTGCGGACATTTGGCGAGGAACAGGTGGAACGTCGCAGTATGAACGAGCGCAGGGATGTCTGGGGAAAACGAAAGAATGGAGAGGAATTTCCCGCGGAAATCACGATCTCCAAATTCGAAGAAGATGGAGCGCTGTATTTCTCCGCCATTTTACGGGAGGTCACGGATAGAAAGGCCGCCGAAAAAAGTCGTTAGGATTGCTCCGGACTTTTAAAAATGGACCGGCGTTTGACGTTCCTTCTCTGGCCGGATTCTATTTTCCTTTTTCCAACCGCACATCGATCGATTTGAAGGACGGGGTTTTCGAGAGCGGATCGGCGGCCCGGGGAACCAGAACGTTGGCCTCGGGGTAATACATCATGATATTTCCGGATTTGACGGGGTAGGGCACGATGGAGAGTCCCGATAACGATCCGGTTTCATTCCTCACCGTTACGTTTTCACCCTCCCGGTAACCGCAACGGCCGATATCTTCCGGGTTCATGAATACCACGTTTCGCGTACGGGTTCCCCGGTAGCGGTCTTCCATGTCATAGACCACGGTGTTGAATTGTCCCTCCGACCTTACCGTCATCAGTTTGAAGGTTCCGGTTTCGCCGTGAGCCGCCGTTTTCGGAATGGGACAGACTTTGAAGGTGGCCTTGCCGCTGGGGGTGGGAAATATCGGTTGGTGAAGGATCCTGCCTCCGATGTGAAATTCTTCCCGAGTCCGGTCCATTTCCCGCATCTTTTCAAATCCGGGGATGACGGACCCCACGAGTTCGCGGATATTATCATTGCGGTGAAAGTCCTGCCAGGGCAGGGGCCGGTTCTCCGGAAACACGCGCGAGGCCACTTCGGCAATGATCTTTACTTCACTTTTGGGTCCTGGGTACCTTTCCGGCCCTCCATCACTCATCCGCACAAAATTGAACATGCTTTCCTGCGTCGTCGGTTCCGGTTCTTCGTCCCGGGCCAGCACGGGAAGGATGAGACTGGTTTGACCTTTGCCGCGGAAATGGCCGGAATTGAGCGTGGTGTTCATATATAAAGTGAATCCGATTTTTCCCAGGGCTTCCTCCGCGAAAGCGGAATCGGGATTGGACCCGAACAGATTTCCCCCCAGGTTCCAGGCAAAATCGAATCCGCCCCCGTGTGCCTTTTCCATGCAACCGAGCGTGTCCAGACCGGGGGTTTGCGGTAACCGGATCGGAAACCGGGCTTCCAGCTTTTCCAGAATGGCCTGTTTCAATTTGGGTGTAAATCCTACCGAGCCCACCCCTTGCACATTACTGTGCCCCCGTAAGGGGAGTAGTCCCGCGTGGGTTCTTCCCACCATTCCCCTCATGAGCGCCAGGTTGACGATGGAGTGAATGTTGTCCACGCCGTGGGAATGGTGGGTGACCCCCATGGCCCAGGCGAACACCACGTTTCGGCTTTCCGCGTATTGGATGGCGATGTCTTCCATCTCATGGCGGGCGAGACCGGAGACTTTTCCCAACTCCTCCCAGGAAAGGTGGTTCAGGTCCCGTTCGAACTCAGGGAAATGCTCGGTGTGGTTTTCCACGAATTTCCTGTCGATCGTCCCCGGGTGCGTGCTCTCCAGCGCCAGCAGGGCTTTGGCGATGCCTTTCAATAACGGGATATCTCCACCGATATGAGGTTGCAGGTAAGTGCTGGCGATTTCGGATCCGAACAGCAGGCTGGAAAAATCGGAGGGAACGCTGAAATTTTCCAGGCCTCGCTCCCGCGCGGGGTTGATCACCACCACCCGTCCGCCGCGCCGGCGCACGTCCATGAGAATACGCATGAAGCGGGGATGATTGGAAGCGGGGTTGGCCCCGATCAGAAAAATCAGGTCCGCGTGGTCCAGGTCGTCCAGTTGAACGGTGGCCGTTCCGGTGCCCATGCTCCGGGAGAGCCCGACGCCCGAGGCTTGATGACAATAATAGGAGCAGTTGTTGATATCGTTGGTGCCGTAGGTCCGGGCGAAGATTTGCAGGAGAAACGCGGCTTCGTTGGAGGAACGTCCGCTGGCATAGAAAAAAGTCCGGTCGGGAGAGGTTTCCTTCAGTTGCCCGGCGATGCGGTTGAAGGCGTCTTCCCATGATATGGGATGATAGTGGGTCTGGCCCGGCTCGCAGATCACCGGTTGGGTCAACCGGCCGCTCCGTTCAAGATCCCTGGGATGCCAGGTTTTGAGAGTTTCGATATCGTGCCGGTTGAAAAATCCGGCGGGAAGAGCGCCCTGCATGTCGGAGGCCTGCGCGAGGAACGACTTGTTGCATACCGCCGGGAAATGTCCCTTCTCGTCGCGCAATCCGCCTTTTTGCCCCCCCATGCCCAGCGCACAGCTTTTGCAACTGTTCCTGGTGAACAGGGCCCGCAACAGGGGTATGAGGCCACCCGCCCGAACAGCCAGTTTCAGGGAATAGCGGATCGCCCCCCATCCGCCTGCGGTGCGGGGAAGTTTGACTGGCATGTTCAAATACCGATCTTTTCTCGCGGGACCCAACCCTTCGGGTCGCCGGGGATTTCGATCTCCACCCACCCGTTTTGCTCCCGACGAATCTTGACCACCGCCCCTTCATGGAGTTGAAAGAGGGTGACGTTACTTTCGCCTTGCCCCGACTTGACATCGACCTGTTTCGCCAGGATGACCCCCTGGAGATCCCGATCTTGAGTATAGAATTTAATCCCCGTACCCGCCGCCGTCAATATAAGGAGGAGCAGGAGGATTTTCCGGACCAGGTTCCAGGAATCCGAGCGCCGGAGAGTCCAGCCGATCAGGCTGGAAAAGAACAGGAAATTCGCACCCAGCAATAGTTTGAGGTGTTCCGAAGCGTTGAGGTCGTCCACCCAGAAAATGAGGGTTTTGAGCCATCCTCCCGTTTTGAGATACAGGTTGTCCTCGGTTTTCTGCAGGGCAAACCGCAAATTGGCATCGAGGTTTTCGTCCCGTGGGATCCAGGTTTCGGCACGCAGGTAGTTCAGGATGGCGGGTCCCGTTTTACCCTGCCGCATGTATGCGTTGCCGAGATTGTAATACAAATATCCGTTGTGAAAATCTTTCTGGATCAGTTCTTCATAAAGCGCGGCGGCTTCGGTGTAGTTCCGGTTCAGATACAGGTCGTTGGCGCGCGCGATTTTGGAAGCGGTGTCCTGTCCCCACGCGGAAGATACCAGAACAAGGATAAGCATGGCCGACCCTAAGAGGGTGCTGAAAAACTCCAAAAATGTCATCTTGAGTCCTTCGGCAAGCTCAGGAGAAACTCCCCACGAAGGATCTAGCCTGATTAGTAAATTCAAGCTGGACAAGGGTTTTGGGCAAGATTCTTCGCCGCACTGCGGCTCAGAATGACACCCGAAAGAGTTTTTCAGCATCCTGTTAGAATATTTTTGCATTGTTTCCTTGCAGTCATGCGATCCTTTCCAATTCCTTCAACACCTCGATCGACTCGTCGATCAGGCGGGACTTGTCCGTCTGCACTACCGGAGCAAATTGGAGCGCCTCGTACTTTTCCAGCAGAGCCCGGGCTTTGGCCGCCTGATCCGGCTGAATATGGCGCTCCTTCAGCCGGGACTCTACCTCCACCGAGGTGAACGCGGTTCCCTTGAGGTTCAGTTTATTGCCGATATATTCCCGGACGATCTGCGACAATTCCCGCACGAAAGGCCTGGGATCGTTCCCTGATACCGGAGAAAGTCCCTTCAGTTGCTTTTGAAACAGCTTGAAGGCCTCCCGGCTCCGATAATACGCGGGATTCACTTTCATCCGTTGCTGTGTACGTTCCCGGATAAGCACCATGCCATACAGCACGGCGGGAAGGAGGAGGAGCGCAAGGTACACCCACGTTTCGGATGCGGTGAGGGACTGATCTTCAAAATCGGAGAGCCGGGTGTGAATGGGAAGAATGTCCTTGCCCAAAATCTTGACGTCTCCCTCCCCGGATTGCGGAACGGGAAGATTGGAATCGGCAAGGTGGAGCGACTCCGATTCACGCCCGGGGAGAACTTTCAGCGTGAGGGGACCGGTTTCCGCGCGGCGATAGGAATTCTCTCTCGGGTCGAAGTAATTGAGCACCACGGGAGGAATCGTAAGGGTTCCGGGGACGGTCGGCACCAGGGCCAGCTTGAAGGTCTTTTTCCCGGTGATCCGGGTATCGTGAATCGAAGTTTCCACCGCCGGTTGGTCTTCGTAAATCTTGAATCCCTGCCGGTCCAGCGATCTCATGGGATTGGCCGCGTCGCCGATGTTCCCCGTCCCGGTGAGGGTGAGGGTCAACGTTGTCGTGTCCCCCGTTTCAAGCTCCGTTTTGCTGAGGGATTCGGAGATATCGAACTGACCCACGAG
>PCWF01000090.1 GCA_002796165.1 Nitrospinae bacterium CG11_big_fil_rev_8_21_14_0_20_56_8 | reverse complement strand
CCGGCGGCAGGGAGAATTTGGCAGAATAAGCGGCCTGGCGGTGCATGAAAATACCTTGTATGTTTCCGACCTGGACAACCAGCGCATCCAGTATTTCGACCTTGCCTGATGCGCCACCCCGTCAATCCGAGTTCTGGATCGGGTAGGGCGGATGCATCATTCCATCGGCGTTGTTCAGCTCCACCACCTGCTTGAAATCTTCCTGGCGGAAATCATCGATAAACATATTCATCCCCTCCCGGTACAGAGGCGCGGATTGAAAGAATCTCGCGATTTCGTTCATGGGAAGGGGAAAGGAGGCAGGAAATTTCGCCGCCGCTTGAATAAAATCCTCCCCGATCCATTTGTCCCCCTGATTGGTGGCCAGGAGAACCGTGGCGATTTTCTCGATATCCTCGAATAAATAAAGCTGACGAAAGACCGCCGCAAACGTTGCGTGGTCGCCCGGTTTCAGAAGATTGCTTTTTCCGTAAAGATTGGAAATCACCACCCCCTCCGGAGCCAGAATATCGCGGATCTCTTCGTAAAACTGCCGGGTCTTGAGATGAAACGGGATGGATCCGCTTTTGTAAGCATCCAGAAACACCAGGTCGAATTGCCCCTTTCCCTTCAGGGATTGAACGAACACCCTTCCGTCCCCCATGTGAACGCGGTAACGGCGGCCCGGCTTCATGAAGAAATACTTTTGCGTCACTTCCACCACGCGCGGGTCCACCTCGACCACATCGATTTCGGTCTGCGGGAAATACCGATGCAGAAAATTGCTGACCATTCCCCCACCCAGGCCCACCAACAGCACCCGCCGGGGTGCGGGGCAGAGAAGAAGCGACGCAAGCATGGTCCGGGAATACACCAGGTTGGGGAAATGTTTCCGGTCCAGGTTCACCCGGCCTTGCAGGAAGAACTCGCGCGTTCCCTCCCCCTTGAACCACATTTCGCGTTCCCGCCCTTTCTGGATCACGTAGATATGGTTGAAACGCGACCGCACCCTGTGAAGGATCTTGAGCTCAGGCGGCTTTTTTTTAATCCCCAACCAGTCGGCAAGCGAAAAATCGGAAAAAACAGTCATTATTCGACCCTTTTCGACCCTTTCCCCCCCATTGTGCAAAAACCAGACCCGGCAGGCAAATATTTTCCAAAACTCCTTAAAATCAAATCAGTTAAGGCCAAATTATTTTTTGCCCCCCGACCGATAAGGTGTTAAAATAATGACACGCAATTATTCGAATTTTTCTTCAGAACCTATTTCGCCCTTGAATGAGGTTTGCCAATGCCTAAAGAAGGACTGAAACATAAAGTCGGTTTGGGACATCACGGGATCAAGAACACCCGCAACATTTTCTGGAACCTTTCGACGCCGGAGTTGTACGAACACATCATCACCCACAAGGAGGGAATCGTTTCCCACCTGGGTCCGGTCTGCGTTTCCACCGGGAAGCATACCGGCCGGGCTCCCAACGACAAATTTGTGGTTCAGGAACCTTCCAGCGAGGAATACATCTGGTGGGGAAAGGTGAATCGCCCCTTCTCCGTGGAAAAATTCGAAGGGCTCTATTCCCGCGTGCTGGCGTACCTGCAGGGAAAAGATATTTATGTCCAGGATTGTTGCGCCGGGGCAGATCCCGATCACCAGCTTCACATCCGGGTCATCACCGAAAAGGCGTGGCACAGCCTGTTTGCCCGGAACATGTTCATCCAGATCAAGGACCGGGCCATGCTGGCGTCGCACGACCCCGCGTTCACCATCATTCACGCTCCCGATTTCCAGGCGGTTCCCGAGATCGACGGAACCAATTCCGAGGTGTTCGTGGTCGTCGACTATGCCAAGCAACTGGTGCTGATCGGCGGCACCAGCTACGCCGGTGAAATCAAGAAATCGGTGTTCAGCGTGCTCAACTACATTTTGCCTCAGAAGCAAAACGTGCTTTCCATGCATTGCTCGGCCAACATCGGGAAAAAGCATGACGCCGCCGTTTTCTTCGGCCTTTCCGGAACCGGAAAAACCACGCTCTCCGCCGATCCCGACCGCGAACTGATCGGGGACGACGAGCACGGATGGAGCGAAAAGGGCGTGTTCAATTTCGAAGGCGGGTGCTACGCGAAAGTCATTCGCCTGTCCCCCGAAGCCGAACCGCAAATCCATGAATGCACCCGGAGATTCGGCACCATCCTGGAAAATGTGGTCATCGACCCTTCGACCCGCCGGCTGGATCTCAACGACTCCAGCCTGACGGAGAATACCCGGGCCAGTTATCCCATCACGCATATCGACCACGCGGTGCTTTCGGGCATGGGCGTGCATCCGAAAAACGTCATCATGCTGACCTGCGACGCTTTCGGGATCATGCCGCCGGTATCCAAGATGACCCCCGAGCAGGCGATGTACCATTTCATCTCCGGCTATACCGCCAAGGTGGCGGGGACGGAGAAGGGCTTGAGCCGCGAACCCACCGCGACCTTCAGCACGTGCTTCGGCGCGCCGTTCATGACGCTCCAGCCATCGGTTTACGCCAACATGCTGGGCGAGCGGATCGCCAAACACAAGGTGGACTGCTGGCTGGTCAACACCGGATGGACCGGAGGGGCTTACGGCGTCGGACAGCGTCTCGAAATCGCGCACACCCGCGCCATGATCCATTCGATTCTCAATGGAACCCTCAACAACATTCCGACCTGGACCGATCCCTATTTCGGTCTCCATGTTCCCGAGAGGGTTCCCAATGTTCCGGATGAACTGTTGAATCCCCGGAACACGTGGAAAAAAGCGGAGGAGTACGACCGCAAAGCCGGTGAATTGGCCAACCTGTTCATCGAGAACTTCAAGGAATACGAAAAGAGCGTGTCCAAGGAAGTCCTCTCCGCCAGCCCGCGTCCCACTCCGGCGGCCAAGCGCGCCAAAGTCCAGAAACTGCGCGGTTGATCCGGAAGATCCCGGCCCATTGCAATCCGGGGCTCCGCCGTGCCACAATGGAGTGTTGCGCTTCACCCTGAAAGACCGACATTGGAACCCTTACCCAAAATCGCCATCACTATGGGCGACCCCGCCGGCATCGGTCCCGAGATCATCGTCAAGGCATTCGCCGATGAAGATTTTCTCCAGACCTGCAGAGGGATCGTCGTTGGAGACACCGCCACCCTGGAGATTCAGGTTCGCCAGCTCGGCCTGAACCTGGAGGTGTGCCCCGTCACCCAAATCGGCCAGGCACGATTCGGCCCCAACCGCCTCAACGTGCTGGACTTGCACAACGTTCCCCAGGGGTTGGCCCTGGGTGTACCCGGACCCGACGGGGGAAAGGCTTCGGTGGAGTACATCCGCCGGGCCGTGGATCTCGTTCTCCGTCAGGAAGCCGATGCGCTGACGACAGCACCGATCAACAAGGAGAGCCTCCACCGCGCGGGTTTCACCTATCCCGGCCATACCGAGCTTCTCGCGGAATACACGGGCGCCCCGCACTCGGTGCTCATGCTTGCCGGCGATCGCCTTCGCGTGGTGTTGGTAACGACCCATGTGCCCCTGCACCGGGTGCAACCGCTCATCACGCGCGAACGCATTCTAACCACCCTTCGCCTCACCCACCGTTGGCTGAGCGAATACGTCACGCCGCGTCCTAAAATCGCCGTCACCGGCCTCAACCCCCATTGCGGCGACGGGGGGATATTCGGGGATGAGGAGATCCAGTCCATTGCTCCCGCCATCGGCGACGCTCAAAAAGAAAACATCGACGCCACCGGCCCTTTTTCCGCCGATGCCCTGTTCGCCCGGCACCAGGGCTATGACGCGGTGGTCACCATGTATCACGACCAGGGCATGATCCCGGTTAAAATGGCCAACCTGGGTCGGGCCGTGAACATCACCCTGGGTCTGCCCATCATTCGCACCTCGGTGGATCACGGCACCGCCTACGATATCGCGGGGCGCGGGCTGGCCTCGCCCGAGAGCCTGAAAAACGCCGTCGCCGCCGCATGCCGGCTGGCCACCCGTGGGACCCCCTTGTCACAACCCAAATGAGAAAAAAACGACCCCTCGGCCAGAATTTCCTGATCGATGAAGAAATCGCTTGCGAGATCGTCCGCCTCGCCCACATTACCCGCGACGATCATGTCGTCGAAATCGGGCCTGGACGCGGTATCCTCACCCAGTACCTGCTCGAGCAGGCCGGTCGGCTCACCGCGATCGAAATCGATCCCCACTTGTGCTCCCGGCTTCTCAACCGGTATTCGACGCGGGAAAATTTTCACCTGATCGAAGGCGACGCCCTGAAATTCGACTACGGGTCTCTCGGCAAAGGGCTCAAAATCGTGTCCAATCTTCCCTACTACGCGGCCACCCACATCCTGAAACGGCTGATCGCCTACCGGGACCATGTCGCGCAAATGACCGTGATGCTTCAGAAAGAAGTGGTGGATCGGCTGGCCGCGCAACCCGGGCAGAAGGAATACGGATCCCTTTCGGTATTTTTGCAATACCATTGCGAACCCCGGCGGGTTCTGGAAGTCGGCAAGGCGGCGTTCTCGCCCGCCCCGAAAATCAACTCCGCCGTAATCCAGTTGACGCCTCTCGATCCGAGACCCGTCCAGGTTAAAAGCGAAAAGATCTTTTTCAGTCTCGTGCACGCCGCGTTTTTGCATAAGCGGAAAATGCTGAAAAACAATCTGGGAGCCTGGCAGAAGCAGTTCCGGCAAGACCTCAACCGCATCGAGCTCGCGGGGGTCGATCTTTCCCGCCGGGCCGAAACACTTTCGCTGGAAGATTTCGCCGTCCTGTCCAACCACATCAGCGCCAACCATGAATGAGAGCGAACCGAATCCGAAGGGGAAAGTGTATCTCGTGGGCGCCGGGCCCGGAGACGTCAGCCTCCTGACCCTCAAGGGGAAAGAGGCCCTGCAACGGGCCGACGTCGTGATCTACGATCACCTCGTCAATCTGAATATGATGCGTTTCTGCAAAGGCGGGGTGGAAACCATTTACGCCGGGAAAAAGGCGGGCCATGCCACCCTGTCCCAGGAATCCATCAACTCCCTTCTCATCGAAAAAGCGCGGGGAGGAAAAACCGTGGTGCGGCTCAAGGGCGGCGACCCGTTCGTGTTCGGCCGCGGGGGAGAAGAAGCGCAAGCCCTCCATCAGGCGGGCATTCCCTTCGTCATCGTGCCAGGCGTGTCCTCATTCCTCGGCGTCCCGGCCTACGCCGGT
>PCWF01000079.1:4163-18158 GCA_002796165.1 Nitrospinae bacterium CG11_big_fil_rev_8_21_14_0_20_56_8 | reverse complement strand
TTCGCGGGCTTCGATGGATCAAGGGCCGGCGGGAGTTTCTTGAGTATATTTTTATTTCCCTGAATAACATCACCTGCCTCTAAAAAGGAGTGTGTGGAATGGCTAATGAAAAAGCGGTTATCGAAACGACCCTGGGAGAGATCGAGTTGGAATTTTTTTCCAACAAAGCTCCCGGGCACGTCAGGAATTTTAAGGAATTAGCCCAAAAGGGCTTTTATGATGGAACCACCTTCCACCGGGTCATTCCCGGTTTCATGATCCAGGGAGGAGACCCCAATACCAAAAGCGAAGACCGGTCGGGCCACGGCATGGGCGGCCCGGGTTACAAGATTCCGGCGGAGTTCAACGACGTGACCCACAAGCGGGGCATTTTGTCCATGGCCCGGGCGCAGGACCCCAACAGCGCCGGGTCCCAGTTTTTCATCGTGGTCAAGGACTCTCCCTTCCTCGATAACCAATACACCGTGTTCGGCAAGGTAACCCGGGGGATGGACGTGGCGGATAAAATCGTCAACAGTTCCCGCGACAGCCGGGACAATCCCCTGGATCGCATCGTCCTGAACAGCGTCAAGGTGTTGGACGCGGAATAACCCCGCGCCGTACGCCGGAACGAAAGCGGAAAGGATTATGGAACGAGAATTCAAGGTTGACGTGTACAGCATCATGGGGACCGCGACCCCTTCGGGCCGGATTTCCGAAGACGGGGAGCCCGCCGGAGATACCATTCGAAAGCTGATTCTGGAGAACTGGGACGGGTACGAGAAGATCGCGGTGTATTTCGAGGGGATCGTCCAGATGACCCGCCCCTATGTGGATGAGGCGTTCGGGAAAATCCTGGATGAGCATACGTTGGAGGAGTTCAACCAGAAACTGTTTTTTCCCGACGCCAACGACCGCATCGTCAAAGAACTGAACAATGCCCTCAAGTTGCGCCTCAAGATCATCCAGGCCCGGAAGGCGAGGGAAGCGGAACTGTAAGCCAACCCCGCTCTTTGCGGTGAAAACCGGACAACCGCCAAGATGCAAAGGCCGTGAAGAGGGGGGTGCCCGGCTTTCGCCGGGTTCCTTCCGTTTTATTTGACCGGGGTTTTGGCGACTTCCTGGATGAACGTCTCGGCGAACTGTTCCACGTGGGCTCCTCCCTCGGCGGTGATGATGCGGTTTTCCACCGACACGGGGTTGTCGCTGACGTGGGTATTGGTTTTATCCAGTTCCTGGAGGGTTTTTTTGTCCCGGGCCGCGGAAATTTCGAGTTGGCCGGTCATTCCCGCGTTACAGAGGGTGGGAACGGCCGTACCCAGAGCGCCGACGACCATCCCGCTTTTATAGCGATCGACGATGAGCAGGCGAACCAGCTTGTCGTTCCAGATGTACTTGCGGGCTCCCGAGCCACCGATCAACACCACGCCGTGGAAGACCCCCTTGACCTGTCGGGTGCCCCGCCCGCCCGTGACGTAACTGTCGCCGGTGATCCCTTCGATCGAGTCGACGACCAACAGGTCGGGCATGTACCGGCCCGATTTCATCCCCACCGCCAGTTTCAGTTTCTGGGAAGCCACGAGGACGTTGGCGCCCTCCTCCTTCAATACCGGAAGCAGAGGATCGAATTCTTCCTCCGCGTAGTAATCCTTGGGAATGATGATCAGAATATTTTTCCCTTGCAACCTCGCCATAATGCCGGTTCTCCTTCAAATTCGTAACGGCTGTTTCCCGAAACGGGGTGTCTCCGGAAACAACCTGTGTGATCGGTCAATGGGTTGTGCCGCGTCAGTCTAGCATAAAGCGGTAGAGGTAAAACCCGTTTTTTCGATCCACCCGTTCGGCACTTTCGGTAAGGAAGCTTATCAGCGCCGTCTGCTCCGGGGGAGTGAATGCCGAGCCCGGTCCGAACACGTAATCCTTGTCGAACATGAGGTGGGTGGCCTGCAGAGTTTTCAACTGGCGCGCGATTCCTTCGGGAGACGGATCGGTCTTCAGAATGTGCTGAAGGGTGTGGGCTTCGAAAAGGGAATCGCTGATAAATTTTCGTTCCATGAGATACCCGAAATTGCGCATGTATACCATAAGGATCACGGCGCCGGGTGGAGTGAGGCGATTGGCGGACTGGTAGATGGGCCAGGCGGGAATATTGTGGGCCATGTAGTCCTCGCGGTTTTCCCGGCCCATCAGAAAGGCGGCCGGATTGGACTGGAGCCACGGTCCGGCGGCCAGCCCCAGGTTGAACAAAACGCCCATCGCCAGGGATGCGGGCACCAGGTAACCGAAGCCGGGTTTTTGAAACACCAGCCGCCCCGATGAGGGCACCGTTTCCGGTTGCGAGGTCCGGGGACGGGTGAGGCGTTCCAGTCCGCCCACCAAAACCAGGGTGAGAAAGACAAAGGCCGGGGCAAGCATCCGGATGAATTGAAAATACAAAAACCAGAACACCAGGAGGACCCCGGACACCCCGATCAGCGGGAGGTCTTTTTTGCGTACGCCCAGAATCGCGGGAATCAATAAGAAATACAGGACCCCGATCTGCCCGTCGAAACGGGTGCTGCTGGGTTCGCTGAAGAAGGTGAGGTTTACGGGAAGCAGGAGAAAATCGAGCCATCCGTGTCCCATCCCGATGATTTGATAGTACTGCCCCTGCGAAGCCGACCGCGCCGTGTCCCAGTTGATTCCCTCGCCGTCACCGCCCAGAACGTCCATGAAGAACGGCGCGAAAGGATTTCCCGTGAAGTAAAAATTTTTCCCGAACCAAGGAAAGAGCAGGAGCGTAACCGCCAACGCGAACAGGACGCACCGCATCAACAGTCCCTCGTGCGTCCCGCGGTCCCGGCTGTCCCAAAGGATCCCGAACGCCACCAGGGAAAGAACGATGGCGGTGGTCAACTTGGTGGCGACGGCCGCCGCCGAAAAAATCGAGAGAAGAAAAAACCAGCCGACCGCCCGCGATTCCCTCCACCGCTCCCAGGCGTACCAGGAGAAAAATATGAAGGCGGCAACGGGAAGATCCACGTAGGCCGCCGACGAATATTTGAAAAACGTGGGGGTGGAGAAATAGAGGACGGGCACAAGCAGGGAATAGCGATGCGCAAACCGCCGGCGAAAATACAGGGTGAGGCCGCCCAGCAGAAGAAAGGTGATGCCCAACCCGACGAGTTGCGGAAGAGTCTCCCCGCCGAGCGCCAGGGAGAATAGATAGACCATCTCCATGTGAAGCGGGAAGAAGGAGAACATGTTGTTGGGAAGGTTGACGATTCGTCCCGCTTCAAGGTAAGCCTTGGGAATCGCCAGGTGGTACACGAGCGTGTCGGTCGCCGTGGGCGGCGCGAGGGCCTGGGCCAGGGCCATGAGACCGAGGAGGGCCAGAACGCCAAGGTTGAATCGGGCCAATTCGTCGTCCACGGGCGGGAGAGGGGTTCCGGCGGCGCGGGTCTGGCGGATCCGGACGGCAACCGATCGGATCCACCCGGCGAGGCGCCGCACGCGAAGGATGAGCGGGGCGAGAAAAATTCCCCACATGGCCTCCGGTTGCAACGCACCCAGAAAGCCCGCGAGGGTCGTGAGGTAACTCAATACCACCACTCCCGCCAAAGACGAAACGAGGAACGACTCGGCCCGGCTGGAAAACGGAGTCCTGCAGGCCCGGCAAAGGGTCTCGCCGGTCAGGAAACACCAGGCCAATATGAGAACGGCAAGGGCAAGGTCCATCCGTGCCAGAATACGATTCGGGGTTTAAGAGAGGGATCCGTTCAACAAACCGGTCCGCGGGTTGGCCCGGGAGTCTCTCGGATGGATAGACCCGGAAGGACAACCCCGCGTGGGGAAGAGCTTAGCACATTTCCAGATTTTCCGCGGGCGCGTAATCGAAGAGGCATTCCCGGGATTCCTCGTAATCGTCGAACCAGAACGCATCGGGATTTCGCTTGAAGGCCAGGAACCGGGCGCTCTCCTGCGGTTCGGCGGCGCGGTGGTACTTGAAATATATCTCCGTCCCCGTCAACCCCAGTACTTCAATCTTACCCGACTCGTGCGACATGGCGATGCGGGCGCGTTTGGCCAGTCCGGAGACTCTCATCCGGGCCTGCTCGAAGACCTGGAAGCCCGCCTCGACCGGGACGGCGAAGGGTTTGTTGCCCAGCGTGGGGCGGCACAGAAAGACGTAATAGGGAGGAACCCCCAGAAAAGACAGGCGATTGAACAGGTTCGCCAGGACGTCGGGGTTATCGTTCACCCCACGGATCAAGGGAGTCTGGTTGACCAGGATCGTTCCGGCTTTCATCAGCAGATCCAACCCCTCCACCGCCACGGCGGTCAATTCCCGGGGATGGTTGAAGTGGGCCATGATGTAAATCCGCTTCTCCTTGGTGCTGTGGCGTCTCAGCGTGGCCAGCAGGGAGGGGTCATCGATGATCCGGTACGGATTGAATGCCGGAATCTTGCTCCCGATGCGGATGATCTGGACATGGTCGATCTCGCGCAATTTCCGCAGAATGGGGTCGAGCTTGCTGGTGGAAAGAATCAGGGGATCCCCACCGGTCAGAAGCACGTTGGTGATTTCAGGATGCCGCCGAATGTATTCCAATCCCTCGGTGATGTCCTTGGTCACCTCATCGTTTTCGTTCATGAACAACCGTTTGCGGAAGCAGAATCGGCAATAGGCGGCGCAGACCTCGTTGACCAGGAGGAGCGCGGTGGAGGGGTATTTGTGCTCCAGCCCGCGAACCGGGGTGTACTTGTCCTCGTTGGAGGCATCCAGACGCCCCCAGTTATCCATCTCCCCGATATCGGGCACCACGATTTTACGGATGGGATCGTTCGGGTCGCTCCAGTCGATGAGGGACTGGTAATACTCATTGGAGCGAAAAACGAATTTATCATCGACCAACTGGAGTCCCACCTGTTCCTCACGGGCAAGCCCTTCCAACTGGTCCAGACGGGTCAGGTATTTATTTTTCCTTTTGTTGAGGTGTTTTAATTGAGACAGCATCCTTCACCTCCAAAGCAGGTACCCGGCGGAAAACCGGGAATCATTCGAAATTTAAGGGATTCTCCAATTCGTCATCGTCCTGGGGTGTCCCTTCGCGGGCCTGGATCAAAAGTCCGCTCCGGGCCCAGGCGAGGGTCAGAGGTTCCCTCCGGTCACGCTTTCCCTCCCTCGCCGGGGATACGGGTCCCCAAATCGACAAAGACCAGGCAAGGGGGAAAGGTCGAAAATGAGGCCGGTCCGTCCTTCAGGAGTTCAGACCGCCCCGGGATCGGGAAAGAAACATTCAGTCCTGTAGTGCCACATTGGGATGGGAAACGATTTAAAGGAACTTCTTTTGAACGGGGTTTTCCCCCGATTTGAATTCATTTACCCGGAACACCGATCCACGCATGACCCCGGTAATTTTTGGGAGGAACCCTTAAACTATTCGATCCCCAGGGAGGGGACGGGTTATTGGTTTCACGGTCCAATGTGGTTGATAAGGAGATCATAACCAAATTGCGGGAAGGGCGCAAGCTGAAATGGATTAACATATTGATATTTCGTTGGTTAATTTTAAATCAACGGGTCCGTTTTCCTGGACCAGAAATTCATGAGGTGGGGCGAAAAGCGAATAAAAGGGAAAATCAATTTGAGTCCTTTCGATACCGCGCGAGAATAGGGGTTTTAGTCCGTCCAGGACGTTCCGCAGGGTGGGTTGCAGGGGGAAGGCGTGGGAGCCTCAAAGGGCCAAAATTTTATTGACAGCTTGAACGGATTGTTTATAATGCGTTGCCCTTTTTCAGTTAAATAGACTAAATAACGGTAAAAGAGGGGTTTCCGTCGAGGGGGATCGGTTAACTCTCTTTTAAGTTTGAAGTTAGATAGATTGACCAAAGGGTGACGATTTGAATTTCAGTTTCTGGAATTCCGGCTTTTGGATTCAATTTTGCGTAACCTTGTGTAAGACCCGTTTAAAAAGGAGAAATTGTTATGAAAAAAGGTTTGGTGCTGGCTGTTTTTGTGGTTTTCAGTTTTGTTGCAACAGCCTCGGTTTTTGCGGGTGAGTGTCCTCAACCGCGGAAAACGGGGGCGGCTCCGGCTAACATTGCCGCCATGGATGAATTGGGAGGCGCCGATGCCAAGAATGGCGAGCGGCTGTTCCAGAAGGATGCGAAACCGATGGCTTGTATGCAGTGCCACGGCCCCAAAGGCGACGGCATGGGCAAACTGGGTGCCGGCTTGAAACCGAAACCCCGCAACTTCACCTGCGCCGAGACCATGAAGGATGTTTCCCCTGGCCAAATGTTCTTCATCATTAAGAATGGCTCCAAGGGCACCCCGATGATCCCGCAGAAGCTCACCGACAAAGAGATCTGGGACGTAATCAAGTATGTCCGCACCACTTTTGCGAAGTAAGCTTTTACCGCAGAAATAATAAAGGGCCAGGCCGCGCGAGCGGTCTGGCCCTTTTTTTTGTGCGGCGGATCTTTTCCCTCGCGGTGTTATAATTGCAATCCTGAAACGGTCGTGGAGATGAATCCGATGGGGAGGGTGCGTTTTCTTTCTTTTCCACCTGCGAGCCGCCTGATCCTGCTTGCGGCAATGGTCCTGTTCTTTCCCGTTCCCGGAAGTGCGGCGGATCTCGGGTCTCCGGAACGGCCTTTGCGCATGATGTTCGTTCCCTCCGGCGATTCCCAGGTCATTCTCAAGGGGGGGGAGGAAATCGCGCAACAACTGGCCCGGTTGACCGGTCTCCATCTGCAAACCACCGTGGCCACCGGTTACGCCGCCATGATCGAGGCCATGGGTGCGGGCAAAGTGGACGTGGCCTGGTTGCCGACCTTCAGTTATGTTCTGGCCCACGAGAAATACGGGGTCGAACTCCTGTTGATTGTGATGCGGTTCGGGAGCCCGTTCTACCGCGGGCAGATCATGGTTCGCGCCGACAGCGGAATCAAGACCCTCGACGATCTGAAAGGGAAGACCTTCGCCTTCGGGGACCCCGCATCCACCTCAAGCCACCTGTATCCCAAAACGCTCCTGCTGGCCCGGGGATACGATCCGGAACATTTTTTCTCCAAGACCCTGTTTGCGGGCTCTCACAACGCGGTGATCCTCTCCCTCCTCAAAGGTCAGGTCGATGGAGGGGCGGCCTATGACGATGCCCGCGCCGCGGTCGCAAAGAATTTTCCCGATGTGTTCGACAAGGTCAAAGTCATCGCATACACCGCCAACATTCCCAACGACACGGTATCCGTTCGCGGAGACCTTGATCCCGGCCTGAAGGCCAGAATCAAGGAAGGCCTCCTTGCGCTTTCCAAATTGCCCGACGGAGCCCTGCAGTTGAAAAAGATATACGGCATCAGCGGTCTGGCCGACCTGGACGCCTTGTTCGATCCGGTTCGCGAAGCGTCGCGATTATTGAAAATCGATTCCGCCCATCCCCCCGAATGAGGTTTCCCCATGGCTTCCGCGGGCCCCATGCTTGAGATTCGGAATTTATCCAAAACTTACTCCGACGGGACCCCGGGGCTGATCGACCTGTCTTTAACCATCGAGCCGGGCGAATTCGTCACCGTGTTGGGCCGAAGCGGATCGGGCAAGTCGACCTTCCTGCGTTGCGTCAACCGGTTGATCGAGCCCACGGCGGGCCGCATCTTCCTCGCCGGGGAGGAAATCACGGGAATCTCTGCCGCGAAATTACGGGTCCTGCGCCGCAAGATCGGGATGATCTTTCAGCAATTCAATCTGGTCCGGCGGCTCACGGTTCTGGCCAATACCCTTTCGGGCCGGTTGGGCTATCATTCCGCATGGGCCGCGATGATCCACCATTTTCCCCGGCAGGAGATCGAGACGGCCCTGCGCCGATTGGACCGCCTCGGCATCGGAGACAAGGCGGGACAGAAGGCCGAGTCGTTGAGCGGCGGCCAGCAACAGCGGGTGGGGATCGCCCGGGCTCTGATGCAGGAGCCGGAGATTCTGCTGGCCGACGAGCCGGTGTCCAGTCTCGATCCCGCTTCGGCCCGGGTCATTCTCGACATTCTCCGCGAGATAAACCGGAACGAGGGCGTCACGGTGGTGTGCAATCTGCACCAGCCCGACCTGGCCCGCGAATATGGCGGGAGGGTCCTGGCCCTGCAACAGGGACGACTCGTTTTCGACGGCCCGCCGCAAAGATTGGACTCCGATACCGTGGATCGGATTTATCGTTCGGCGTAACCCGCATCTTTCCTCATCCGGATTTCGCCGGACCGGGAGGATAGTTTTTATATTCACTCCCCTAACCCCTCCTTTTACAAGGGGAGGTTGGGAGGGGTGGGAGAGAGTTGTCATACGGGGTCAGGATCCTCGTCACTCCGTTCTTCGAAATGACCAAACGATAGAGTCATCCCGGGCTTTTTTCTTGTGGCCCGCTATGATATAGGATATAAAACGGACTCCCATGAGCAAGATACAGGCCACTTCCAAGGACTTGCGGACCTTTGGTTTTTTAATGACCGGGGTCCTGGGTTTTTTTGCAACGGTCCTGGGGTTCAAGCAAATTTACCCCGGTTCGATCGTTTTGGGAATGATGGCCGCCGGTTTCCTTTTCGCGGGGACTCTCAAACCGGAGTCCCTCGCCGGTATTCACACTCGCTGGATGCGGTTTGCCGAAGTCCTGGGAGCCTTCAATTCCAAGCTGATCCTCGGCCTCATTTATATTGTTTTCTTTACATTGTTGCGGGCAATACTGACGCTGTTCCGCATCGATCCCCTGAATCGTAAAATAGTGTCCGATCGGGACAGTTACTGGGAAAACCACGAGCCCATGGGCGGCGAAGCCAGGCGGTATCACCAGCAATTTTAGCCGGGCGGGGAGGAGAGGAAGAAGGCGGTATGGAGAAGATTCATAAAGAGATCCTCGGTCTGATGGGCAAGATGGACATCAACTGCTGGGATGAAAAAGACGTCATCGTCGTTGACCTGGGGGGCCAGCTCGATATTTACAACTCCGGCGATTTGCAGAAACTGACCGATGCTTACATTGCCCGGGGGTTCCGGAAATTTGTCGTGAATCTGGAAAAAGTCACCTATTTGGACAGCTCGACGATCAGCGTTTTCATCCACAGTTTCCGGGTCCTCGAAAAAGAGGGTGGGAAATGGCTTCTGGCAGGCTTGACCGGTGCCCCCAGGGAAGTCTTTGAAATGGCCAAGCTTCACGATGTTTTTGCCACCTTTCCCGATGTCGATTCCGCGCTGGAAAGTTTGCAGTCGGCTTGATCCCCTTCCCCGCAACCTCCGGATATAAACATTTTTTTGAATTTCAAAGTATGTTATTTTAGAAGTTACCTTTGATCATTCGGTAATGGCTCCATTTCGGGGAGCGGTGAATGAAAATAAAACAAGCCGTATTCTGGTGGGCCTTCCTGTTTCTGCAGGTTATTGGGGTTGCCTCTTGGGTACAGGCGCAATCGCTTCCCGAATCCCCGTCCCGGCCCGAAGGCACGGCACGGGCGGCCATCCCCCGCGAACCGGGATGGAGAGATCCATCCTATCGCGGTTGGGAGTTGTTAAGCGTTCCCGGTTTGATTTCAACGTATTACGATCTGGATGGCGACGGTAAACTGGATTACATGGTCATCCGCAAGATCATGCGGAAAGCTTCAGCCGAGGAAATCACCATCGATCAGGCCATTCAAATCGCCCGGTTCGATGGAATGGCGGTGTATTTCTCCCATCCCGCCGTTTACTTTACCAATAAAAATCCGCTGTTTTATTGCATGGGTGTCGATTACCGGCGGAATTGTCAGGATATTTGGGTTGACCTTGCGGAGGATGGATTAAACGGAAATGAGGAGCTGTATACATTATCGACTCCGCGTCTTGACGTTCGCTAAGGTTTGCTTCGTTCTCCTGTGCACCGTCTTGTGGAACGGATGGGGACCTTTATCCCCCGCAAGCGCCCAGGATAACGCGCCCCCCACCGCCCCGATTCAATCCTCCGTTCCGGAAACTCCGCCGGACGCCGAAATCCACCATTCATCCGCCAAAACCACATTGGGCGAAACCGTTTACAAACACATGTGCGTGTTCTGCCATGGCGAGGATGGGAACGGAGGAGGAAAAGCCACCGCGTACCTGTATCCCTGGCCGCGCGATTTTCGCAAGGGCGTGTTCAAATACCGGACAACCCCGAGCGGCTCCCTGCCCCTGGATGCGGATATTTATCACGTCATCTCCCGCGGGGTTCCGGGAACGGCCATGCCCGCATGGGGCGGCGCGCTCTCCGAAGATGAAATCTGGAGCGTGGTTCAATACATTAAAAAATTTTCCAAGCGGTTTCTTGAGGAAAAACCCAAGCCGCCCATTCCCGTGAATGCACCCCCGCCCACCACCCCGGAAGCGCTCAAGCTGGGCGAACAGTTGTATCAGGAGATGCGTTGCGCCCGGTGTCACGGAACCGACCTGAAAGGGGGAGGAGAACTGGCCGACCAGCTCTTCGATATCTGGGATCACCGCTCGTTCATTTACGATTTGACCAACCCCAACACCATCAAATTCGGATTCGACAAACGCGACATTTATATGATCCTGACCACCGGGATCGATGGCACCCCGATGAAATCCTACAACCACCTGACCGAGGAAGAACGGTGGGCTCTCGCGGCCCTGATCGAGTCCAGGGTGGACAAATCCCAGCACAAAAAAGCCGCGGGGTACGAAACCGATCTCCACGTCGTGAAAGTGGAAGGAGAGATCAACATGGACCCCGGCGACAAGATCTGGGAAAATATTCCGGTCCAGGAAGTCCACATGGTTCCCCTGAGCGCCCGGGTGCGGCCCATCGATCGCATCCAGATTCAGTCCGTGCGCAATGACGATGCCATCGCGTTCCGCGTGGAATGGGAGGACGCCGTCCCGAATAGGACCTCCAGCCGGCATCAGGATTTCAAGGACGCCGTCGCTCTGGAGTTTGCGTTGGGAGACGTCGTTTTGCACAAACACGGACACAATGAACCGTTCTTCGGAATGGGAAACCGCGGGAAAGTAGTCAACATCTGGCAATGGCGGGCCGACTGGCAGACGGAGATCGAGACCAAAAAGAAACTCGAATACGCGACGAACGGCATCGATCTCGACGTCATGATCTTCGGCGGCGAGGTCAATCCGGTGGATTCGCTTAACCCGTTCCGGGATGTGCCGATCGAAGAATTGAATGCCGAGGGTTTTGGAACCCTGACCCCCCAGCCCCAGACCAAGCAGAACATCCTGGGCAAGGGAGTCTGGGAGGATGGGCGGTGGCATGTGGTGTTCTACCGGACTCTGGATTCCCTCAACAAATGGGATGCCGTGTTTCGGGGAGAAACCCCCGTTTTAATGGCCTTTGCCATTTGGGACGGGGAGCACCAGGATCGCAATGGAAGAAAAGTTGTTTCCATGTGGCAACGGCTTCATGTACCCTGAAGCCTTTTACATGAGAGACACCGATAAATATGCAGAACATATTTGGTAAAATGACAGTCATTGCAAAAGGGAGGTTTCATGTCTGAAGAAATCGATAAAGAAGAAATCGATCAGGAAGAGGGCCTCGAAGAAAACGGGTCCGGGGACCTGAACGAGGACGACGCTCCCGACGTGATCGAAGTCGCCGAAGACGAGGTGGACGAACTCGATGAAATCGACGAAGATGAGCTGGAAGAAGTCGAGGATTTTGAGAAAGAGAAGCCACCCGAAAAGGGAGCGTTCATGGTTCTGGGGCAGGGCGACCTGGCGAGCAACCAGACCAACCGCGGCGCGGACGATCCGGGGGATAATACCCTCTCCGAGCCTCAATTCATCTGCAAATACGGTGAAATGATTTTCGTTTCCGACCGCGGCAACCACCGGGTTCTCGCCTGGGACCAATCCCCCGAGGAAAACGGCGAACCCGCCACCGTGGTATTGGGGCAAGAGGATTTTGCCGACTGCCTGGAAAATCGGGGCATGACCACGACCCTCGACGAGATGACCTCTGGACTGGGTGACGAAAGCCTCGACGGCTTCACCATCAGCAAGTGCGAGGAGGATACCCTGTCCCAGCCTGCCGGGATCGCCGTGATTGACGGGAAACTCTACGTGGTCGACAGCGGTAACCACCGGGTCCTCCGGTGGGGCGGTCTCCCCACGGAGGATGGCGAGGCCCCCCATCTCGTTCTCGGTCAGGACAACTTCGACTGCAACGAAGCCAACCGCCGCGGCGTGATCGGCTCCGGATCCCTGTTCTTTCCCGTGGGTATGTGCTCCGGGGACGACCGGAAGGTGATGGTGGCCGACAAGGACAACCACCGCATCCTGGTCTGGAAAAAGATTCCCTTCAACAACGGTTGGAATGCCGATCTCTGCCTGGGCCAGTCCGGAATGGACGAGCGCCAGCCCAACCGGGGCGAATTCGACAACGTGACCCCCGATTCCCTCAGTTTCCCCACGGGTGTTTTCTATCATGCCGAGTCGGACCGGCTGTTTGTGAGCGACCAGGGCAACAACCGGGTGCTGATCTGGAATAAACTGCCGACCGAGAACGGGACCCCCGCCGATATCGTGCTGGGACAGGCGGACATGTACAGCCGGGGCGTCAATCGAACCTTGGGTTCCAATCGTTCCGGGCCGGACACCCTGTATTTCCCCACCGACGTGGTTTACGGAAAGACCGGACTGTTCGTCTCCGATACGGGGAACAACCGTGTCCTTTACTGGAAAGACGTGCCTGCCGAAAGCGGGCAACCCGCCGACGCCGTTTTCGGGCAGATCAATTTTTATGAAAACAAGTCCAACCGGCACCGCGAATGCACCGCATCGACTCTTAACGATCCGTTCGGCCTGATGCTGGAAGAAGATATTGAGGAAGACCAGCTGACCGACATGGAACGCGAAAGCGAAGAGCGCCGCAAGGCCGAACAGATGAGGCGGTTGCGAGGGAAAGGCGCTTCAAACGACGACGAGGAGGACGATGAACCCCCCGCCTCGCTGGACGAAGAGGATGATGACGATGAAGTTCGCCTCGAGCGCATCGGGGGAGATTCCGGGGAAGAAGGATCCGGACGATTTCGGCTTTACATCTGCGACCGGGGAAATTCCCGGATCTTAGTGTGGAACCAAATTCCGTTCCCGGCCACCGAGGCATCCCCCGACCTCGAAGAAACCATCGAGATCGACCATCCCGACACCCTGATCGGGGATGACGACGATTGGTACGATGAGGAAGAATCCGGAGAAGAACCCACCGAGAAAATTCCCGCCGTTTGACAAGCCGGCCCTCACTCCTCCTTCAAAGGGGGGAGGGAGGGACCATTACTGGCAGTAGGGCGGAATCCCCTCTTCCACCCAAATTCCCCCCCGCCCGGAATTCAGGTTTTCCTTGTTTTTCAGAGTCCCTTTGTGGATAAGGCGGCTGGAGGCCTCCATTTTTTCCATTATCGTTTCCGCGTCGTCTTCGAGAAGATTGCCGAATCGGGCGGCGCATTTCAGGTTCCCCACGTCGCAACAGGGAATCATGTCTCCGCTCTGTTGGACCGTCATGATCTCGATCTTCCCCCGCGCGGCGGGGCAATGGATCAGGTAATTCTGCCGGGGAAAGGCGATCGACTGCATGCTACGGCGACCTTCCGGGTCAACCCTGAAGGCAGGGAGCAGATTGATGCCGAAAATGAACGCGGGATTTTCTACGAACATCTGCGTGTCACCCATTTGCGCGAGGTAAACCGCCTCGTTGCAGTCGGGTTGGTGGGTTAAGAGGTAGGAAATCTTGCCATGGTAATTGTTCAATAATTCGACAACGTGCCCATAATCCGGTCCTGCCTCTTCGAAGAAATCCACCAGCAAATGAACCTGCCGCCCCAGGTCCGGAAGATTTTCAAACACCACGTTGACGAGGAGCCGATTTTGAATTTTCATTAGCCGCTGGAGGCGGGGTTTTTGAAAACATTCCCATGCCGTGGGATAGAGCGTAATGTCCACCCGGCCCCCGAGTTTTACGATTTCTTCAATACATTTCCAGCGTTTGGACTCTTCATGATTGATCT
>PCWF01000079.1:0-4145 GCA_002796165.1 Nitrospinae bacterium CG11_big_fil_rev_8_21_14_0_20_56_8 | reverse complement strand
CCGGTCAAGTTGATCTCCTGCAAGGCCAGGGTGTGGAGGACCTGCACCTGGGAGATTTTTCCGGCCATGACCTGCGCCTGTGCAGGTAACAGGTGCCAGTTGGAGCGGGAAAAGTGCGACAAAGGTTCATACACGTGGCAATGGACGCACTCGTCCCGGTTGTACCGGTTGCAATTGGCTTCTACAAATATGCTCAGCATATCGAGCCTTCCCGGGCCAGGACGTGACGAACCCGTTTTTGGAGGAATTTTTGACTTTATCCTACATATAGTAGGAAAAATACAAATATAATTTCCCCCTCGATCATGAAATGCGAAGAGGGCTGGGACCTTGGGGGGGGCTTGTGAAGCCTGGGGCCGGGGTGATTGGGGGGGCGATTAGCGGAAATGGAGGCAGACGAATGAAATGGGGTCCCGCGGGCTATCGAATACGCTCCGGATCTCTTTTTCCCGGTATCCCAGTTTGTTGAGCTGGCTCAGGGTGGCCCTCACCTCGGTTTCGGTGACATAAGCCACAGTATCCGGAACACCCCGGGTACTCAGATGTTCCACAAGCTGGGCGATTTGCTTTCTCTGCTTCTTGGGGGTTCCGGGAAGCGCGGGATAAGTCATCCGGTGTTTGTAGGGGCTTCGGTACGTTCCGTTCACGGCCTGCAGGGTTTGAAGCATAAGGATGTCCCGGTCCCAGGGTTGCATGTTCCTTGTACCGGGATGCCGTTGAACCAGTTCCACGATGCTGGCGACCCGATCCCCCAGGCGCCGTCCGACGAAGTCGTGTTGATACTCGCGGGTGACCTCGGCGAAACCGATGGCCTTTCCCACCTCCGCCAGCAACTCGAAATTGACCATGCTCGTGTACTGGCCCCCGTAAATGTTAAAATAGGGCCGTCCCTCGGCATTGACCTCGCGCATGGAGAACATCCCGTAATCCATGCCCGTGTACCCCATGCCTCCCGGAGCAAGCAGGTCGCGCGCCCGTTCCAGCGTGGCGAACGCCCCCACGTTGACCGGAACGGGGATCCCTTCGGCCATTTCCCCCGCATGGGCCTCCAGAACTTCATGAAAGGGCCAGTTGGAGAGATCGACCCTCTGGAACGACCGCTCCCACACGATAGCGGACAGGAGGGAAGGAACCCGCGCCAGCTCCGCCCGGTTGCCGTCGTTAAAAAAAGTTTTCAGCGTGTCGAAGTCCATCCCCGCCATGGCCGGGTCCAGGCAGGGTTGAAGATATTCCTCGTAGAGCAGGTCCCCGTCCTTCAGCAGGACACGGGTGGCCAGGTCGTCCCAGATTTCATTGGAAAAAATCTGTTGGACCGATTGGGAGGGAAAGCAGTCCAGATAGTCGGCCGGCACGAGGATGGGAAAAAAGCGTCCCGCGTGATCGGCCAGGCGGGGATTTTGCCGGGCCCCTTTCAGAATTTCGTTCGAGTAATCGCAAAGCGCATAGCGAATCCGGGGATAGACCTTGCCCTTCGCATCCAGTTCTTTGACATGCGAGAGAAAGCACCCCGCCAGGTTTCCGTTGCCCACACCCCACTCCTGCACGTTGAGGACGGGGGCCGGATTTTCCCGGGCGGCGGAAAGAAATTCTTCGGTCAGCGCGTGTGCCAGCCGGTGGTCGCGGCTGACATACGTCTGGAAATGATCGTGGATGGAGGGACCCTGAATGCCGTAGAAAATGGCGTTAACGTGTGTCTGCCATTGGTCGGCGGGTTTGAAATCCCCAAGCGGAAGTGACGTTGGCGTGCCCTGGCCCATGCGAGAAACCCATAACCCTTGCGGGTTATGAAGAGAGAACCTCGGTTCCCGCTTGTCCCTCGTCGAGCCGGTGTCCGTCGGCGGTGACCCCCGTCCTGGATACGCCGCCGGGGATATTGGAGTGGTCGGTGGTGCTCTGTTCTCCCCCCCTGGGGGTCCCCTTCATCAATTCCTCGTAGCGGTGATAGGCGTCGGCGGCATCCTGGGTGCGTCCCACCTCCTTGTAGCAATTATACAAATTGAGCCAGGCCAACGAATCGCTCTGGTTGAGGGAAATGGATATCCGGAATTCCTTGATGGCGCTCTCGATGCGGCCGATGGTCGCGTACAGACTGCCCAGGTTGGTGTGCGGGAGCGAGTAGTCCGGGCTGATTTCGCTGGCTTTCTTGAACGCCTTGACCGCCTCATCGGTCATGTTCTGGGCGGCGTAACAACTTCCCAGATTGCACAGCGCCTGCGGATCCTTGTCGTCCAGCTCCACCACGCAGAGCGCGCTGTTGAGCGCCTCATCGTAGTTTTCCGAATTGAAGTAGGCGGTGGACAGCGCCGCCCGCAGTTCCTTGTCCTCGGGAGTGAACATGAGCACTTTTTTGAGGACCCGGATCTCCTCGTCATACATCTTCTGCATGTCGTAGGCCGCCGCCAGGTTGGCGTAAGCGAGCGTGTCCGCGGGATCCAACTCGATCACCTTTTGGAAACACTGCGCCGAGTTGCTGAAAAAATCCTTCAGCATGTAGGTTCCCCCGAGGTTGAAAAAAATTTCCCCATCGGTGGGGTCCAGTTCTCCGGCCCGCGTCAGGGAGAGGATGGCTTCATCTTCGTGGTTGAACATGGCATAGGCGGTGCCCAGCAACTTGTGCGCCCGCGCGATGGATTTATCCTTTCCGATGACCGTCCGCAGAATCTTGACGGCCTCTTCGAACTCGCGTCCGTCGATGTACAGCGAACCCAGTTCGATCATCAGTTCGAGGTTATCGGGATCGGTTTTCAGTTCCTTGCGGGCTTGCCGCACCCGCTTGGAGATCGCCATTTCGCGCTTGGTTTCTTCCGGATCCTTGACTCCGAGTTCGGCAAAGATCTCCGGGTCGATTTTCATGGTGACCCAGTCGGTAGGTTTCCCTGATGCTTCTGCCATAATGAAGCGCTCCTTTGGTGCAAAATTTTCGTTTAAATGGGGCTTGATATTTAAAGATTTTAGGCAATTAGGGGGGGACTGTCAAGGAAGTACCGGCGGCAGTCGCTTCGAGGTGGGAGTCGTCTCTTTTTTACAGGAAAGGAATCGTGAAAAGTCTTTCAGGAGTTTCAGCCGCTTCCCCGTTTTCTTTGTCGATTATCTGGAGGGCTCCCACGGTTTTCTGGTTGTGAACGAGGGGCAGACACAGCATCGGCCGGGTGGATCGTCCCGGAACCTTGTCGATCTTGCCGTTGAATTGCAATTGGGGATAAATCGTCTGCACCGCCGAGAGGCCGAGAGATTGTAAACGTCGGGGATGTTGACCCGTTTATTCTGCTGGACGGTAAATCCCACGATCCTGTTATAGTTGATGGGAAGTTGAATCTCCTTGATCCGATCGGCCAGGCTGTAAGGGGATATTTTGAGCCGTATCTCACCAAGGCCCCTCGAAACGCAAGTCCGCGAATAGGGTTCCCGGCGTCCGGGATCCACCGCGAGCAGGGTTGCCGCCTCGCAGTCGAACGCTTCTTTGATATTTTCGGCCAGAGATTCCAGGGAATGTTCGTCGAATTCCGGAGCCTGAACCTGGGAGGCAAAAAATTCCAGATTGAAACTTTGCGGTTTTCCTTTTTTGATCTCCGAATCGGATTCCATGTCATACTCCGGGCAAAGTATGAAAGGAGCCTGCCCTTGGGTTTTGTTGAAGGAAGTCCTTATTTTATGCCGATTTTTGGTTTGGGAAAAAATTTGAATGTAATGGTATTAAAATTTTTGGCAATAATGGTCCAATAGAATTCATCCCGTTGGGGCGGGGTTTTTCTCCGCATTCGATCCGCACCCAAGGGGCTTTTATTCATTGGTAGCGGGTAACATTCGATTTTAAAAAAGACCTGATATGAAAATCTGCCTGACAGTCAATTCCTCTCCCTGGTCGCGGTTCAAGGGCGGGGGGCAGTTGGCGGTGCATCACCTGGCCTGCGCCTTCGCGCGCAAGGGACAGGAGGTTCACGTGGTCTATTCCCGCACGGCCGGGGAAAACCCCGAAGTGCGCGTGCCGTACCGTATCCATTGGGTACGCCATTTCAATTGTGCCACCCTCAACCTCAACATTTTCTCCTACGCCCGCGCCCTGGAGATCCTTTGTCCCCGCCACCGGTTCGATATCGTGCATGGCAACGCGGAAGAGTCCTTCTTCGCCGATCGGGCCTGCGAGA
>PCWF01000032.1 GCA_002796165.1 Nitrospinae bacterium CG11_big_fil_rev_8_21_14_0_20_56_8 | reverse complement strand
GAATTGGAAGATGGCGAAGTAACCTTCCCCGGCCCGGTCGAACGCCTGCCCCAACGCCACCCGATACCCCGGATTTTTAGGGTCGTACCGCACCGCCTCCTTCAACAGTTCAAGAGCCTCGGGAAATTTTTCCTCTTTGTTTTTGACGTTGGCCGTTTCGAACAACCCCCGCGCGAGCGTATCGAGAACCTTCTCGTTATCGGGGCTGATCTCAGAGGCCGCGCGCAGGTATTCGATCGATTCTTCATATTGCTTGAGCACGATAAAAATGGCGCCAAGCTTGTAATTGGCTTCCTTGGCCAGCGTCGGGCTGAGCTTCAAGGCAATTTTGAGCGGACCCACCGCCTCCTTGTACCGTTTCAGCTTGGCGTACAGCATGCCCAGCTTCAGGTAAGGCATGGCCGACTTGCAGGTTACCGAGATCGCTTCATGGTAATGCTTGATGGCTTTCTTGCTGTCTCCCAGCTTCGCGAATACCCCCCCCATGTAGTAGTTGGCGTCGACGATGAGATTTTTGTCGAGCCGCAGAGATTCGCGAAAGGATTCCAGCGCCTCAGGGTAACGCCCCATCTCGGCATGGCAGACACCCATGGACAGGTGCGCGGGACCGAAGCTGGGGACGAGGCGCACGGCTTCCTGAAAATGCTTCATGGCGTCCTGTTGCCGTTTTTTCCTCCCGTAAGCGATGGACAGGTTGGTGTGGGCCCGCGCCAGGGATTTCTTCACCAGGTCGCTGTCGGGATTTTTCTCCAGAGCCTTTTCCAGCAACCCCAGCGCCTCGTCGTCGCGTCCCATCTCGACGCACGCTCGCCCCAGTTGGAATCCACCTTTGGGATGTTCCGGATTGCACTTCAGACATTCGCGGAGGGTCTGGATCGCTTCGCCGTACCGGTGCATTTCGATCAAGACTTCGCCCAGGTCGTAATACAGGTCGGCATTGTGAGGATACTTGGCCAGTTCCTTGCGGAAATTTTCGGCGAGGGACTTGAGTTCAGCCGGGGTGCGCGCCGGGGCCTCCTGCACGGCGGGGGCCTTCCCGGTTTTCCGGATGAAAGGGGCAAATCGGGCGGCCAGGTTTCCCTTCACGGCCTCGAACCGGGCCTCGGCCCTCACCCTCCAGCGGGCCAAGGTTTCCTGCAGGGATGCCGGGGAAAGCGCTTTCCAATTCATGAACGATAGTTCCGGGGGTAAAGAGTTTCAGGCCGTCTGGGTATTTTACTGGGATTCGAAAGGTTCGGTCATCGCCGGAACCGCGCCACCAGGTCCCGGACGGTGCCCGCGACCCGGTCCACGTCGGCCTCGGTCATTTTAGGATAAAGGGGCAGGGACAACAGGCGTTGGGAATAGTCGGTGGCCACGGGATAATCCCCCGGTTCCAGAGCATAGGTTTTCCGGTAAAACGGTTGCAGATGGAGGCCGATGTAATGCACGGCCACGCCGATCCCCGTCTCCTGAACCGCGTTCAAAAATTCGTCGCGCGTCACCTTCAACCGCTCCAGCCGCAGGGCAACGGGGTAGATGTAGTGTGCGTGGGTCGTGGCGTATTCGCGGGTCTGCATTCGTTCGAGTTCCTCGACGTCCCCGAACGCGGCATCGTACCGCTCGGCGTGCAGTTTCCGGATCTCAAGGAACCGCTCCACTTTTTTCAATTGGTGAATGCCCAGGGCGGCATTGATGTCGGCCATGTTGTACTTGAAACCGGGCATCTCCAGTTCCCAATGCGAATACCCCGCATTGCCGAACCGATTCCAGGCGTCCCGGCTCAACCCGTGCAGACGCAGAACGCGCACGGTGTCGGCAATGTCGTCGTCGTTGGTGGTCAACATGCCCCCTTCCCCGGTGGTGATATTTTTGTTCGCGTAGAAACTGAAGGCGGTGAGGTGCCTGTCCCCCACCTTCCGTTCCTTGTACCGGCTCTCGATGGCGTGGGCGGCGTCTTCGATGATCGCCAGGCGGTGCCGCGCCGCGATGTCTTCGATCGCATCCATGTCGCACGGGTGCCCGCCGAAGTGAACGGGAAGAATTCCCCGCGTGCGGGAGGTGATCTTCGCCTCGATCCGGCTCGCGTCGAGATTGAGCGTTCCCGGCTCGATGTCCACGAACACCGGTTCCAGCCGCTCATGCACCAGTACGTTCGAGGTTGCGGGAAAGGTCATGGGAGTGGTGATGATCTCGTCCCCTTCGTTGAACCGGGAGACGGCCACCGCCAGGTGTAGTCCCGCCGTGCACGAGTTGAGGGCGATGGCGTGGCGGCATCCGATGTAGTTCTGGAAATCTTCTTCAAACTGCCGGGCCTTGGGCCCGGTGGTCATCCACCCGGACTTCAGGGTATCCACCACTTCATTGATCTCGTCATCGTCAAGCCAGGCACGGTGAAACGGCAGGTCAATGGACATAGGTTCCTTTGAATGATAAGTACTCTGATGAAAAGAGACGAAAGGGTCCGTCCCCCGTTCCATGATTCTCAGGGTTGCCCCGGGGCCTCGGATTCCAGTTGCCGGGGATCGATTTCGATCCATTCCAGCGTCTGCCACGCGGCGTTGCCGTTGGGGATCAGGTATTCCACCGTGTTACCGCTCAGCCTTGCCGCATCGGCGAGGAGGGTGATATACCACCGCCCATTTACTTTCTCCCAATAGTCCGCATATTTTCGCGTGGTGTCAAATAGGATGGGAAACCGGAGAAAAGGCGGTAGTTTTTCCTTGCCCTCCAGTTTCAACGTCACCATGGCATGCTTCCCGTCCGCGCTGATGGAAACCGATTCCACAAAATGCTTTTGCAACGTGAACAGGTTGTGGGGAAACCATTTGTAGATCACCGGCGCGGGAAATCCCAACGGATCCGTCCTGTGCCCCTGTCGGCGGACCTCTTCCAGGGACGGGGGCTGGGCCCCGCTGATGTGCTCCCGGGCCAGTTCGCGGAAATTGAACACAACCCGCCCATCGTAGAAGCGGAATTCATCAAAGGTGATTCTCTTCCGGTATTCGGGATGCTGAAAGGCATAAATCCCTTCCAGGTCACCGGCGATCCGCTTTTGAAGATAAACCGCCTCCCGCGCAAGAAGCGCCTGCCCTTCTGCAATCCAGCGTGCGTCCGGGTGCAAGTCCCCGGGCGCCGCGGATACTCTGCCCGCGGCTCCCATCGTCAGCAGGACCAGGACGGCAAGGGTCCACATCCTTGGCTTCATAAGGAAACACCTGATAAAAATACGTTGCGGCACGAGTGACAGGGCATGGACATCCATTTTACCAGCTTATCGGCATTTGCAACCCTAGCGCGCAAGTATCCGGCGCAGAAAAAGCTGTGTCCGCTCGTGTTTCGGATTGGCAAACATCTCCGCCGGGGGCGCCGATTCGATGATGCGTCCGCCGTCCACCATCAGGATGCGGTCGGCCACCTCGCGGGCGAAGGACATCTCGTGCGTGGCCACCAGCATGGTCATCCCCTCCCGGGCGAGGGACCGCATCACGGCCAGCACGTCGCCGACCGTCTCCGGGTCGAGCGCCGAGGTCGGCTCGTCGAAAAGGACGCATTCCGGTTGCATGGCCAGGGCGCGGGCGATGGCCACCCTCTGCTGTTCCCCGCCCGAAAGGGAAGCGGGCCGCCGCCCGGTGAAACCGGTCAGGTTCACCTTGCCGAGCATTTCCAGCGCCCGCCGTTCCGCCTCGCTCCGTGGCAGTTGCAGAACCTGGATCGGTCCCTCCATGATGTTGCCCAGCACCGTCATGTGAGGAAACAGGTTGAATTGCTGGAACACCATCCCCACCCGGATGCGGAGCTGGCGCAGGTGTTCGCGTTCCCCGCGCGATTGGTGCGCCCATTCCGCGCCGCTCACGCGGGCCTCTCCCACCGCGATGGTTCCCCCCTGGAACGGTTCCAACCCGCCGATGCACCGCAGAAGGGAACTTTTGCCGCTTCCCGATGGCCCGATGATCACCAGCACCTCGCCGCGCTTCACCTCCAGGCTGAGGTCGGAAAGCACGGTTTTTTCGCCGAACCGCTTCTGCAGGGACTCGACGCGGATCATCGTGCCGCCGCCAGGTGCAGACGCCGCTCCAACCGCGTGGAAAGGATCGACAGCGGGAACGACATGCAAAGATAAAGGATCCCGGTCAGCACCCCCAGCTCCAGGAAGCGCATGGAGGAAACCGCCAGCATGTTGTAGGTCTTCGTCAACTCCACCAAAGCGATGATGGACACGAGCGACGAATCTTTGAACAGGGAAATAAAATCGTTCGTGACCGGCGGCAGAGTCACCCGCACCGCCTGCGGAATAAGGACGCGGCGATAAATCATGGCCGGGGTCATCCCGAGGGAGAGCGCCGCCTCGGTCTGGCCGCGGGGAATCGAGTTGATTCCCGCCCGGTAGATTTCGGCTTCGTATGCGGCATAATTCAGTCCCAGCCCCAGGACCGCCGCGGAAAACGCATCGAGATTGATGCCGATATTGGGGAGCCCGTAATAAATGACGTACAGTTGCAACAGGAGCGGCGTACCCCGCATCACCTCGATGTAACCCACCGCCAGGGGTTTCAGAACCGGGTTGCCGCCGAGCCTCAGCAGGCAAAGGGCCAGCCCCGCCACGATCGCCAGGGCCATGGCGATGACCGAGAGCGCCACCGTCATGCCCGCCCCCTTCATCAGGAGGGGCAGGTAGCGCAGAAGACCGGAATCGTTGGCGGCACGCGCGACGGCGGCTTGTGGCGGCGCCCGGTCCATCAGCCGCGCCTGGGACTCGTTCCACAAACCCCAGCGCATGTAGATCTCCTGCAATTTCCCCGAGCGGAGAAGCGCGTCGAGGCCCCGGTTGACCCGGGTCAAAAGCCCGGTGTTACTCTTTTTCACCGCGATCACGTAGGTGCCCGCCGCGAAGGAGGGCCCCGCGTACCGCAGGGCGGGATCGGGCTTCGCGTAAAATTCCGCGATCGGCGTGTCAAGAAGCACCGCATCGACCCGGCCCAGCTTGAGGTCGCGGTAAGGTTCCACCTGCCCCTGATAAATCACCGGATCCACCCCCGGCGTTTCGCGCAGGATCTGGTGCGCGGCGGTGGCCCCCAGCGTGGCCACCCGTTTCCCCTGCACGTCGGCGAAGGATTGAATGGAGGCGTCGTCCGCGCGCACCACCAACTGCTGGGCGAAGATGAAATAAGGAAAAGAAAGTTCCGAGGCCCGGTTGCGCCCGGCGGTCCACTCGATCCCGTTAAGCGCGATATCGTAGTCGCCCCGGTCCAGGCCGGGGATGAGCGACGACCAGTCCACCTGCACCTGCCGCGCCGATAAACCCATTTCGCGGGCCAGCGCCTCGGCGAGGTCCACCTCGAACCCGATCAAACGCCCCGGCCGCTCCGGATCGGGGAAGACGTAGGGCGCTCCCCCTTCCGCATCCGAGCCCCAGCGCAGGAGCCCCGCCTCAACCTCGGCGGCCGAAACCGGGGGCAAAGACACAACCGATCCCCCTACAGCGAGAAGGAGCATTCCGGCGGAAACCCCAACCCACCGGGCCCGGTTACCGTGAGGAATTTGTCCCCGGCGGGAATGAATTGGCAACCGGGATAAACGATCTCTTATAATAGAAAAAAACAAGACCCATCCGTCCCGCGCCGATGATCGGACCTTTTGAACGCCCATGAATAACGAATTGGCTGGCATTTTGGAGAAGATTCCCAAGCTTCCCGGAATTTATATCATGAAGGACGGGAGGGGGGAAATCCTTTATATCGGCAAGGCCAAGGTGCTCCACAACCGGGTGCGGTCCTACTTCCAGAATGCGCGCAACCTGGCGCCCCGCACGCGGGTGTTCATCGGCAAGGTGGCCGACATCAAGTTCCTGACCACCGCGTCGGAAACCGAGGCGCTCATCCTCGAGAGCAATTTCATCAAGAAACACCAGCCCCGGTACAACGTTCTCCTTAAAGACGACAAGCACTACCCCTACCTGCGGCTGACCACCACCGAACCCTTCCCGCGGCTGGAAGTGGTGCGGCGGGTCAAAAAAGACGGCAGTACCTACTTCGGACCGTACACGATGGTCAAGGAGGTCCGGGAAACCATCCGGCTCATTTACCGGATTTTCCCTCTGCGGCAGAGCCACGACCGGCTGGAGGGAGTTCCCGTGCGCCGACCCTGCCTGAACCACCAGATGGGCCGGTGCCTGGCCCCCTGCGCCGGGTTCGTCACTCCCGAGGAATATTCCCGCGTGGTCAACGACGTGATCCTGTTCCTCAAGGGCCGGAACACCGAATTGATCGACAGCCTGAAGGAAAAAATGCGCAAGGCCTCCGAGGACCTGCGCTATGAGGAAGCGGCCGCGCTTCGCGACAAGATCGCCGCCGTGCGCACCGTGCTCGACAAGCAGAAGATCATCTCCACCTCGATGGAGGACCAGGACGTGATCGGCTACTGCCAGGAGCGCGGCACGGCCATGGTGCAGGTGCTGGTCGTCCGCGGCGGAAAAATGGTGGGAGAGAAAATCTTCCGCATGAAATCCCAGAACGACATGGAGTCGGAGGAGACCCTGGCGTCCTTCCTCAAACAGTATTACGCCGGGGAGGTTATCCTTCCGGCCGAGATTCTCCTCCCCCACCCACTGGAAGACAGCGAGGTGATTGCCGCCTGGCTGTCCGCGAAAAGAGGCAACCGGGTGCGGGTGGAGGTGCCCGCCCGGGGCAAGAAGCGCAACCTCGTGACCATGGCCGAGGAAAACGCCCGCTTCGCCATGCGCACCGAAATGGACCAGGGAGACGTAGCCACGCGCATGCTGGAAGAATTACAGGAAACCCTTCAACTCCGCAATTTCCCCGGAGTCATCGAAGGATTCGACATCTCCAACATCTCCGGCGAGAATGCCGTGGGATCGATGGTTTACTTCCACAACGGCGTCCCCGACAAGGCGAAGTACCGCAAGTACAAGGTGGGGGGCGTGAAGGGAATCGACGACTACGCCATGTTGCGCGAGGTGCTGGGGCGGCGCTATCACCGGCTCCTGCGCGAAGGGGCGGAACTGCCCGGCCTCGTACTCGTGGACGGCGGACGCGGGCACCTGAACACCGCAATGAAAATTCTTGAAGAAGTCGGCGTCGCCGGGCGGGTGGACGTGGCCTGCATCGCCAAGGGCCCGCACCGCAACAAGGCCGAAACCGACGAAGTGTACCTGCCGGGACACAAGGATCCCGTCCTGTTCCGCGAGAATTCCCCTTCGCGGTTTCTGCTTCAACGCATCCGCGACGAGTCGCACCGGTTCGCCATCGGGTTCCACCGCCAACTGCGGCAGAAAAACACCCTGCGCTCCCCGTTGGAATCCATCCGCGGCATCGGCAAGAAACGGCGCGTTCAGCTCCTCAAAAAATTCGGGAGCCTGGACAACATCCGCAAGGCCCCGCTGGAAGAATTGCAAAGCATCCCCGGCATCACCCCCGAACTGGCAAAGGAACTGAAATCCATCTAACCGCACCGGGGGAAGCCAGGCAGGCTCGAAACGCCACCCGGCACTTTTGCGCGCAACCCAAACACTCAGGGCCGGCGCAATTCCTCCACAAATTGTTTGGCCTGGACAAGGCTGTAACCATAAACCCCGCGCACCAGGGCGATGGCCTCCATCTCGTTGCCTTTTTCCACAAGATCGAGGATCTGGTCCTCCAGGTCCTTTCCCGGCTGGGCGGTGGTGTGGTCGGTTTCCAGTTTCGATTCCGCCTCGACGGGAAAACAACGGCGGAAAAATTCAATCGCCGCGTTCGCTCTCGGGGTCATCCCCTTCCAGCTCAGGCGCAGAACGTTTTCCCCGGTCAGGCGCACGGGGTAATCGGTAAAGCGCACGCCGGATTTTCGGGGCCCAGGTTTAGCCTGCGCCTTGGCACGGCGGATGGCCTGTTTCAAACGTTCGATCTCGGAGGCCGGAGCCTTGGCCTTGCGGGCCTCGAACAACTCGTGATTCAACTGGCTCACGTCGGAAACCGGGGGTTTGCGGGTGCGCTCCGTTTCGATCGCACTCCGCAATTCGTCAAGCTCGTCTTCCCGGCAGGCCAGGTTGAAATCCAGGTAGGTGAAATACTGGTTGGCAAAACCGTTGTCGCCGAGGTTCCGGACGCGTTGGCGTTCCCGGACTTTCCGGATCCAGGATACCTCGCCCCCGGACAGTTCGAGGACCACCCGGTCCTCCTCCGGGAAATGGTCGTTGAGGTAAGAGCGGAACTTCACGAACATTCTGCCGCCGCCGGGGGCGAACCGGATCAACCAGTTGGATGGCCGCCGCGACGCGTTCCAGGTGGAATTCAAGATCCACGCGAAGAGACCGACCCAGAAAATGAACCAAAGGAACAACAGATGTCCATACCAGGTCAGAGGACCCTCCGTCAACACATAGGTGTAAACCCCCACGCATGCCAGAAATATGACCGTCGCAACGAAAGCGGGTATCAGGGTCAGGATCGTGGAAGTGCGGAAAACGGTTTCTCCCCGCTGAAGCGGAGGGAGGTCTGCGGTCCGGCGCAGTTTCATATCGGAAAATTCTCCTCCTCTACGGCGTTGCGGATTTTGGGAAACGCAATCCGGAATTCGGTGTGAGGCTCCCGGATCAACTCCATCGTTCCGTCCATCTGTTCCTCCACCAAAACCCTTACAAGCTTGAGACCCAGGGAAGGAATACGCTGGATATCGATAGGGCCAATCCCCACCCCGTCATCCTTCACCGTCAGGTGGCACAGGGCCTCGCGGGAGGTATCGAAATGGATCCCGATCCTTCCCTTCCGGCCGTCCGGAAAGGCATGCCTCAGGCAATTGGTCAGCAACTCGTTGAGGATCAGGCCGAGGTACATGCAGGAATCCAGGTCGGCCACCCCGCCACCGGAATGGACTTCGATCCGGATCTGGTCCCCGGGCACGCCATGAAAGTTCAACAACTCGCACGCCAGCGAACGCGCGTATTCCCCAAAATCCACCTCGGCCAGGTTGGCCCCCTGGTAGAGCATTTCATGCGCCAGGGCCATGGCGCGGATGCGTGAAGAGCTCTGGCGGAACATGCTTTGGACCAGGGAATCGCGCGAACTTTTGCTTTGCAGGCGAAGCAGGCTGGATATGACCTGCATGTTGTTCTTGGCACGGTGATGCAACTCCTGGAGCAGGATATCCTTTTCCGCAAGGGAGCGGCGAAGTTTTTCCTCCACTTTTAACCTCGCTTCCAGATCCTTTCCCAATTGAAGATTGATGGTCCGCACCTGAAGAGCCAAAACCCGAGCCTTCATTTCCATGTGCAACGCCCAGGCCAAAAGCAAGGTCAGCACGGTTCCCAGGCCCAGCACCCACAAAGCGGTATAGGAACCATTCTTTTCCAGCCAGCCCGGAGTGGGGCGGGCCAGGATTTCCCAATCGGTATTGGGGTAATCGATCCGGGCCCGATAAAACGGCAGATCCTCGCCCGCCTCCCGGCCCGTGGATCTTTCGTAAACTATTTTTCCCCCGTCATAGAGGGCGAACCCCAAATCCTCTCCGCGGGCTCCTCCCATAAAATTCCCGAACAACCGCGGGTACTCGAAGAAACCGACGATGAACCCCTCCCTCGGCTCCCCGATCAAGGGAATCGCGATCAGGAATCCCTTCTCGCCGCCGGTAAAGGGAACGGTGGAGAACACGCCGATCCCGTCCCGCCGGGATTCCTTTTTCACCGATTCCCAAAATCCGGGGGCGGAAGCCAGGGCAGGGTCGCGCAAAACCGCGGCCTCTTCCTCCGGCACGAGGCCCTTAACCTGGCCGTCGGGGCCCAGCCATTCGATGGCCAGATATTCGGGGTGATTCCGGATATAATTCAGCGCATCGTTTTCCCATTCCCGATGGCTCATTCCGGGTCGAAAATCGATGCGTTTCCCCATGCGCTGGAGCGCCAGGCCTTGCGAACCCAGGAAATTTTCGAAATCCTTTTTAAGACTCACGGTTTTCAGCCGCACCTTGTCCTCAATGCTGATTTCCTCCGAAGCGCGGACCGCCTGCCAAGTCAGCAGGGTTGCGGACATGCCCACCAGGCCCACCAACACCGAACTCCAGCGGGGTCCTCCCGCCCCGGTTTCAACGGTGTTTTCCCAGGCCAGCCGGATGACCCCGATGTTCAGCACGATGAATCCCGCCGCGGTATTCACCGACAGGCTGGTCATGGAGCCCCAGGCATAAGCCGATTTGAGCCCAATGAGGTAGCCGCCCAGGGCAACCATGCCCAACGACAGGGAGAGGCTTCCGAGAATCCCCGTGATCCACAATCTCAGGTCCCCACCTCCCCTGGCGGACCCCAGCGCCCCGGCGGTCAAGAGGAAGGCCACGGCGGCATTGGGCGCCATGCGGCCCGGATGGGCGACCTGGTCCAGCACATAGGGTTCGATAAACCAGCGGTCGATGCCAGGATCGATCGGCCAAAGGTATTCCAGAAGGGAAACCCCGGCAAACACCGCGGGAACGGCGGCCCAAAGCCGTTGTCCCCAGATCCGGTTCCCGTTGGCGCACAGGAGCGCCGCGCCTCCACCCACGAAACCCAGGGCGGTGTTGAACTGCATGGGGGCCGTGCCCGGGACCCATTGGAACAGTTTTACGAAGTTCCCATACCAGCCGAAAATGGCCAGCAGGCCGACAACAACCGCGCAGGCGCCGCAGGCGAGAGAGATCGGGGTGGAACGCAACATGGTTCACCGATGAGGCTTGCAGGATTTTATCAATTCAGGATAAAGGAAGAGAAGTTTGGTGGCCAGAAATTTCGGGGGTCTCTGAAAGCGCGGGGATGAAAAGGACGCCTAGGGTGAAGCGTCACACGGAGCGAAACGACTGGCCCTGGCAGACCAGCTTCAGTTCCGGGATCGACACTTCCTTCCCATGCGCCGCCTCGACTTGGCCGATCACCGAGCACGGCACCCCATGCCGCGCGCAGATGGCCGTCACCGCTTCGACTTCCCGGGTACCTTCGACCACCAGGCAGAATCCGACACCCATATTGAAGACTTCGAACATCTCCGCGGAGGACACCTCGCCGCAATCCTGGATCAGGTCGAACACCGGAGGCCGGGGCGGAACGGGATCGATGACAAACCGGATATGGTCGGCCGCCACCCGGTTGAGGTTGCCGAGGCCCCCGCCGGTAATGTGGACCATGGCTTTCAGGTCGATGCCCGAATCGAGCATTTCCATCACCGGGGCCACGTAGATTCGCGTGGGCCGAAGCAGTTCCCCGCCGAGGGTGCCGTCGATGCGGCTATCGAATTTGTGGACGGCGGCCTGTTGTTCCTCGCGGGTTTCCCCCAACAGCGCCCGGCGCGCCAGCGTGAGGCCGTTGGAATGAACGCCGGTGGATTCCAGCCCCACGATCAGGTTGCCGGGGGCCACGGCCTGCCCCACGTTCACCCGGTCCAGCGGCACGTGCCCGATGCAGGCGCCGATGAGGTCGATGCCCTGGATGATTTCCCGGATCTGCGAAATCTCCCCGCCGGAAATGGTGATGCCCCCCTGCCGGGCTCCCTCCGCCAGGCCCTTCCCCAGCTCTCCGAAAATGCGCTCGTCGGTGGAGGAGCAGGCAATGTAATCCACCAGGCTGACCGGGCGCGCGCCGACGCAAATGATGTCGTTCACGTTCATGGCGATGCAGTCGATCCCGATGGTGTCGTAGCGGTCCATCATCTCCGCTACCAGCACCTTGCTCCCCACCCCGTCGGTGCTGAAGGCGATGCCTATCCCCTGGCCTACGTCGATGACGTTGGCGAAATAACCGATATCCACCGCCAGCGGAAACCCGGGACTGAACTGGCGGGTGGGAAGCACGTGTTTAAGCAGACTGGAAAGCGCCGCCTCGCCGCCCCGGTGGGAGACCCCGCTTTGTTCGTAATGAGAAGGGTCGGAAGATTCTTTATTCGGCATGTTGCCCCTTTCTAACCAATGCGTTTAAGGCCGGTATCATACCATCATTCCGGCGGCGAATCAGCGGCAGGTTTTGTCCGCAAAAAATCGCACCCGCAGACCATCAGGTTGACCGCCAGACCGATCAGGCCGGAATGGAATCCCCAGACCTTTTCGTATCCCACCTCGGCCCAGCCCAGCCAGTCGGCCCAAACCAGTCCAAGGGTCACCGAAAGGCCCGCGGCGATGCCCCAAAGGGTGGTCCGGGCGGTCAACTTCTCCGTGTGGATCCCCAGGTAAAAAGCCGGGACGCATTGGATCAACAATTCGAATTTGATTTTGAGCAGATGGATCAGGTTGTCGTCGTATTTCAGAGCCAACCAGACGATGGGCACCATGAGGGTCCAGGTGATGGCCCGGCCCATACGGGTCAGGTGGGCCTGATCCGCGCCCGGGCGGAGGAATTCGGCGTAGAGATCCTGGGTCACCATCGAGCTGATGCTGAGCAGGGCCGAGTCGGCGGTGGACATCACCGCGGCCAGAAGAGAGGCGAACACGATCACGACGAGCCAGTACCCGGCCTCGGAGGATTGCATGACGATGAGGCACAGACGCGGGAGAACCGTTTCGGAGGGAACGATGACACGGGTCATCCCCCCCGGTCCCGATTGCAGGTCGAGTCCCGGAACGTGCGCCGCCATAATCACCCCGACCAGGACCGAGACCACGGCGGTGGTGAGGGGTAAAAAGGCCATGATCGCGAGGGAGCGTTTGAGGGTGCGGCAATCCCGGGCCGCGTAAACGCGCTGGATGGCCTGGGGATAAATCGCCGCACCCAGCCCGACCAGCAGGATGAAACTGATCCAGCGCCGCACCCCCTCCGCATCGGGAGGCTCGACCTTCCGCAGGGTCTGCGGATTCGCCGCGAGGGTCTCCACCGCCCCGGCCAATCCCCCCACCTGGTCCAGGGCCATGTACAGGACCACCCCGAACCCCACAAACAGGATGCCGCCCTGCACCGCATCCGTCCAGGCCACCGACCGCATCCCCCCCAGGGATTCGTAAATCAGCATCACCGCCGCCAGCCCGATCACCCCCACAGCCAGCGGAATCTTGCCGCCTGAAAGAGTCTCGAAGGCGGTGCCCATGGTTTTCATCTGCGCGAGGGTGAAATTGCAGGCGGCATACACCATGAGCACCGTAACCACGGCTTTGAGGGCGCGGCTCCGGAACCGGTATTGAATGAAATCTCCGGGAGTGATGAATTCGCGCTCGCGGCTCAGCCGGTAGAGGCGGGGGGCAAACAGGAGGTAACAGACGATGATGGCCGTCATGAAATGGACGGACACGAGGAAACCGAATCCTTCTCGATAGGCCGCCCCGCTGAACCCCAGCAGAGTATTCCCGCTGTACTGGGTGGCGTACAGGGTGAGCAGGAGAACGACGAGCCCCATACTGCGTCCGGCGAGGTAAAAATCGCCCAGGGACTCTTCCTGTCTGCGGGTATAAGCGAAGGCGCCGATGGCCAGCATGAGAACGATGTAAACTCCCAGGGCCACCATCGCCCCCATGCCGAAGGGGAGGGACTCAGCCGTCATCGTTCCCTTCTCCACTAGAAGCGGGGGCTTCGCCAGGATCCCGCCAGACGCGGAAGATCACCCATGTGGTGAACAGGCTGACGAGAAAGCTGACCCCCACGGTGAACACGGCCCACGCGGGCAAGCCTCCCCAATTGCCGTGCAGGGGCCAGATGGGAAGCAACGCCAGGAACAGGAGCCCGAAGACGGCCCAGACCCGCGGTTTGCGGGCCGGATCGGAGATCAAGCGGCCGCGTTTAAATTCAGAGTTGGTCAAGAGGGATCTCGAATTAATGCCCCCTCCAGCCACGCGCATGCCTTGAATCGGTGGGGGCCATTGCATAACTATTTATAAAGACTCATTGCGAGCGGAGCGAAGCAATCCGGGAATCTGGATCGCCGCGCCGCCCCAGCGGCTCGCGATGACGGGTTGGGGCTCGGGACATCTTCCCGAGCCTTTTTTAACGTCATCCTGAGCCTTTTTTAACTGTCATCCTGAGCCTTTGGCGGGCGAAGGATCTGGCTGGAACGACCGGGCTTGCCGCGGCCCCGCCCTGGCGAGCCGGGAAGTGTGCTCCCTCCCCGAACCGGGGCAAGATTCTTCGGCGCGTCT
>PCWF01000248.1:1808-4957 GCA_002796165.1 Nitrospinae bacterium CG11_big_fil_rev_8_21_14_0_20_56_8 | reverse complement strand
CGATCTGATTGACCAGCGTTTCCGGCAGGCGACGAATGGTCATGGCGTTCTCATCCGTTTGATGGCACCGACCACCGGCCCCAGAGATGAAGAAACCGTCGCATGGTCATCCAGCATCGACCGGATCTCCTTGCTCAGGGTCTTGCCCAGCTCGACGCCCCATTGGTCGAAAGAATTAACACCCCAGATCGCCCCGGCAATGGCGGTCTTATGTTCATAAAGCGCAATCAGTTTGCCTAAAACGGTGGGGCTCAGGTCCTTGTAAACGATCAGTGTTGTAGGACTGTTGCCGGGATGATGACGATACGGCTCGGCAATGTTCTCACGCCCGAAAGCCAGAGCATCTGCCTGTGCCAGCGCGGCCGCAATCAACATGTCGTGCAATTCTCTGTCGCTATCAGGGATAATCGCCGGGATCAGGATATCGATGGGTGCCGCCGTGGTGCCCTGATGCATCTGTTGAAAGAAGGCGTGCTGCGCGTTCACGCCGATACCGCCGAAAATGATCGGTTGCGTCGCATAATCAACTACATCACCAAGCTGGGTGACGCGCTTGCCGTTACTTTCCATTTCAAGTTGCTGCAGGTGGTCAACCAGCAAGGCCAGCCGGGTATCGTACGGGACACACCCTTCCACTTCATAACCCAGGAAACTGGCATTCCAGACCATCAGCAAGGCCAGCAGAGCCGGCGCATTTTCAAGAATCGGCGCGTCCAGAACGTGCCGGTCCATGATCGCGGCACCCTCTCTGATTTCATTGAAGACCGACCATCCAAATGCCAACGCCACCGGCAAACCGACGGCCGACCACAGGGAATAGCGTCCGCCAACCCAGTCCCACATCGGAAAGACACGGTCATTCGCAATACCGAAATCAGTGGCGGCCTTCAGATTTGCACTCACAACGGCAAAATGCCCGGGCCACTTCTCGCCGATGCCCTTTTGCATCCAGCTTCTGGCAAGATCAGCATTCGCCGCTGTTTCCAACGTCGTAAATGATTTGGAGATGACGACAACCAGGGTTTCCGATGGATCCAGCCCCGCAAAAGCGCGCTTGAAAGCAATCCCGTCGATATTACCGAAAACACGGACATCAAGCCTCTGGGCGCTGCTGTCCTTGAGTGCATCCAGCGCCAGCGCCGGACCCAGTTCCGAACCACCGATGCCAATCGCCACCACGGCCCGGAAAGGCTGCCCCGTTGCACTTCGGATTTTGCCGATATGCACGCCATCCACGAAAGCCTGCAAGCGCTCGTCCCCACGAGCAACCTCTGCCGCAAGGGCGGTGTTGCCGCTGGCAGTGCCGCGACTTTGCGTATGCAAAGCGGCACGGTTCTCACTGATGTTGACCTTCTCGCCCGAGATCATGCGCTGCAAAAAAGCCTTAACGCCCGCCGTTTCAGCCAACTGCACAAGCGCCTGCTTCACGTCATCATTCAAGCGCTGGCGTGAATAATCGATGTAAAGATCATCAAGGGACAGCGCATACGTTTCCGGCCGATCAGGCGATCGGCTGAACAACGCACCAAGCGACAGGTCGCGCATCTGATCTTTCAGATGGAGGAGTGTGCGCCAGGCATCAGTTTCGGAAATCAACGTCATCGGCACTTGTATCAAAAGCTGACGCCACGTGCCACCTCACAAACGCATCTCATAGCAACTTGTGTTATTCGCTGGCTGTAACACCGCTGGGGCGTCCGGCAATGGCAAAGCTGAGTTTTTCCGGCTGATACAGTTTTGCCGCAACCCGTTTGGCGTCTTTCAGCGTAACGGCCTGAATATACCCGTTCCGTTTGTCGATATAATCAATACCAAGATGATCTTCCTGCATACCCACAAGCATCCCGGCAATGGCCGACGATGAGGTGAAGCGCAGCGGAAAAGCCCCTGTCAGGTAAGTCTTGGCATCATCCAGTTCGTGCTGTGTCGGCCCTTCGGCAGCAAACTTCTTCCAGACATCGCGGACCGTCGCCACGGTTTCCCCAACCCGGGCGTTTGCCGTTCCGGCACCGCCCATGACCAGCGCGCCTGCATCCAGAGGCATCAGATACGTATATACGGAATAAGCCAGACCGCGTTTTTCACGAACCTCGTCATAAAGCCTGGAAACAAACCCGCCACCACCCAGAATATAATTAAGAACATAGGCCGTATAGAAATCGGGATCATCCCGGCTGATCCCTGGCTGGGCGAACTGAACCGAGCTTTGCGGCACATCCTGATCAATGACTTTCAGACTGCCCTGCAGGTGCGGGACAATTTGCGGCAGCTTCCACGGCGCTGCCTTTGCCGGCAACGCACCGAATGTCTTGTCCAGGTAGATTTTCAGCGTTGCCGCATCAATATCACCGACAACGCCGATCACCAGGTTATTGCGGGCCAGTCTTTGGTGCACGAATTCACGCATATCGTCCGGCGTAATAGACAATACACTTTCTCGACTGCCATCGGTATCACGGGCATAGGCATGGCCTTTGAAGGCCGTCTCAAAGATCGAGCGGTTGGCGAGCGAGGAAGGGTCTTCTTTCTTTTGCATGATGCCGGATAAAATTTGCGCCCTGATCCTCGTCAGCGGATCGGCATCAAAACGCGGTGCGTTCAAGGCAAGACGCAGGTATTCAAAGGCATCATCGCGGTATTTGTTCAAAGTCCGCAGGGACCCCTGGAATGAATCCCGGCCACTGCCGAACCGCAAGGAAATCGAACGATCATCAAGGGCTTTCTGAAAAGCGCTGCTGTCCATATCACCGGCACCTTCATCAAGTGTCGATGCAACAAAGTTGGCCAGCCCTTCCTTGCCGACTGGATCCAGTGCAGCCCCGCCCCGGAACGATAATTTCATGGTCGTTACAGGGTTTGTCGGATCGTGGATCAGCCAGGCTTCAATCCCGCCCGGGCTGACAACCCGTTCGACCTCGACCGCCTGGGCCGGATTCAGTGTCATGCAGAAAACAACCGCAATGACCGTCAGTGAGGCAAGAAGGTGTTTTTTGAAACGGTTAAAGGACTGGATCATCATATCAACTTTGCGGTTTCGGCAGCAGTTCCGCAGTCACGCTATGCGTGCCCTGCAGGACATCTTTTGCCGCAGCCAGCGTGCTGTCAGGTGTTACTTTTTCGATTTCCAGTACCCAGTTTTCAACTTCATC
>PCWF01000248.1:160-1771 GCA_002796165.1 Nitrospinae bacterium CG11_big_fil_rev_8_21_14_0_20_56_8 | reverse complement strand
GAAATCATCCTTGGCCAGAATTGCGTTATTGCGCATCCGGTCAATCGCCCCCGCGACTTCGCGATCCGTAACGCCTTCTTTCAGGACACGGTCAACTTCCCGCATGACCATGGCTTCAATTTTCGACATTTCGACGCCCGGCTTCGGCACGGCATAGAAGCCGAAAACAGACGGGCCGATGTCGCTCGGGTCATAGAAAGCCCCAGCCGACAAAGCGACAGCATCATCGACAACCAGTTTCTTGTGCAGACGACTGGACGGGCCGCCGCCGATTATCTCTGCCAGAACCTGAAGCGCGTAAGCATGCTTGGTGTCGCCATAGTGATAACTGGGCGCCAGATAACGGCGGCTCCAGCCGGGTTGGGTGACGCGTTCATTTTCAAGAACCAGGCGGCGATCAGCGACTGCCGGGGGCTCGACTGTTCGTGTGCGAACGATGTCCGGGCCACGCGGGATGACGCCATAATACTTTTCTGCGAGGGGTTTCAGTTCCGCCGCCGTGATATCGCCTTCAACAATCAGCACGGCGTTATTGGGTGCATAATGGCGCTTATAAAAAGACAGGATCCGGTCAACATTAAGCGCCTTGATCTCATGCTCCCAGCCGATCACCGGGCGTCGATAAGGGTAATTGAGATAAAGGGCCGCATTGACCTGTTCACGCAATTGCGCACTTGGATTGTTATCGACCCGCATCCGGCGCTCTTCGAGAACGACATTTCGTTCCGGCGCAACCTGCTTGGGTGTGATCAGCAAATGCGTCATACGATCCGCTTCCATGCGCATCACCATTTCAAGCCGGTCTTTGGCAATGGTCTGGAAATAGGCTGTATGATCATAGGACGTGAAGGCGTTTTCCTGTCCGCCATTTCTGGCGACAGCCGCCGAAAATTCACCGGGGCCCTGATTATCAGTGCCCTTGAACATCAAGTGTTCAAGGAGATGAGCGATGCCTGATTCGCCCGGCGCCTCATCGGCGGAACCCACTTTATACCAAACCATGTGACGCACCACGGGGGCGCGGTGATTTGTAATCACCACAACCTGCATGCCGTTTTTGAGCGTAAAGGTATCGGGGTCAAAAATCTTGGCCAGGGCATTTCCCGGCAGAAGACATACGCCAATCAGCAAGCCGATAAGGATACGGGTATTTCGATAAAATATGAACATACAACGGATATTGACCCGAAGCGCCGACAGTTCAATGCAAATCAGGTGAAATCACGCAAAGGTTACGAAAATTTAAAAATCAAGAAGGCCTTTGGTGCCGCGTGATTTTTTGACCTGAGGCGTCCCGCCCTCGGTGATCGGCTTGCCAAGTGCCTGATTTTCCTGAATTCGTAGTTGTTCTTTTTTAGCATCAACGACCGTGCCTTCGTATGGCTTGTCATCAACCCAGAAAATCATCTTGTCGGCGAGGCGCTTGTCTTCTTTAGACAAAATAGTGGTTTCCGAATTGACCACTTCTCTGATTGAAGGGTCTGCAGTGCTGGCGCCCGTTTTATTCATGATGGCATTCAGCCCATCAGAAAGATTTGGATTTTTTTGTGCCTGGTCCTGCAACCGTGGGGTTTGCTGTAACAAGGCGGCACGAGCCTGATCCGTTGGCGA
>PCWF01000248.1:0-147 GCA_002796165.1 Nitrospinae bacterium CG11_big_fil_rev_8_21_14_0_20_56_8 | reverse complement strand
CCTTCGGCATCAGCGCTTGGCGGATGCAACGAGAATTCAGGCGGCAGGCTTAATGGCGGACGCTGATAGACAACAAATTCATCCGGTGCATCCTTTTGATTGCTCAGCACCTTCTTGGCAGACGTGCACGCACTGAGCGTGACCGCG
>PCWF01000229.1:4056-4464 GCA_002796165.1 Nitrospinae bacterium CG11_big_fil_rev_8_21_14_0_20_56_8 | reverse complement strand
GAGGGGGATCTCAGAACCGGCCGACTCATTGCGCCGTTTGATGCGCGCATCGTCGAGCCGGAAAGTTTCTATCTGGTGGCCCCGCGAGCGGCGGCCAGACTGCCCCGGGTAGCGGCGTTCCGGACGTGGCTTCTTGAGGCCAGTTCCAGCGGATGACGGGGCTCAGGACCGAAGCCCGGTTTATCGGCAGCGAGATTTACCGCGACAGTACTTATGGGCGGAACCACCCGTTGGCGATCCCGAGGGTGTCGCTGGCGATTGATCTGATCACAGCGCTCGGCTGGTTTCCGGCCGGGAGTTACATAGACAGCCCGCGTGCCGATGCCGACTATTTGCAGCGGTTTCACACTGCCGACTATGTTGCAGCCGTGATACAGGCGGAACGCGATCAGGACGTGCCGGCCGCTC
>PCWF01000229.1:865-4038 GCA_002796165.1 Nitrospinae bacterium CG11_big_fil_rev_8_21_14_0_20_56_8 | reverse complement strand
GATCAGGACGTGCCGGCCGCTCTGCGCGACCGCCATAACATAGGCATCAACGGCAACCCGGTTTTCCCGGAAATGTTTTCGCGTCCGGCAACCGCAGCCGGCGGCGGGCGGCGAGCGGCGGAACTGGTCCGGGGTGGCGGCACCGTGTTTAACCTGGGGGGCGGCCAGCATCACGGCAGACCCGATCAGGCCAGCGGCTTTTGTTATTTTAACGAACCGGCATTGACCATCGGTGTCCTGCTTGAGAAGGGATGCCGGCGGGTATTTTATCTGGACCTTGATGCACATCACGGAGACGGCGTGCAGGATGCGTTTCATGATGAGGCGCGTGTTTTCACGCTGTCTGTTCACGAGGCCGGGCGCTGGCCAATGGACCGTCGCAATGTTGATCCGCTGGCGACGGGCGGTGTCGGCGATCGCGCCGGCGGCATGGCTCGTAATCTGCCGGTGCCATCGGGCCTTAACGATGACGAACTGGAAGCGCTGAGCGAAGGGATCATATTGCCGTTGATTGAACAGTTTGATCCGGATGCGATATTCGTGCAATGCGGCGTCGATGCTTTGGCAGATGATCCGCAAAGCCGTCTGCAACTTTCAAACACGGCATTGTGGCGCACCGTGGCGCAGATCAAAAACCTTGCGCCGCGCCTGATTGCATCGGGGGGCGGCGGCTATAATCCGTTCAGCGTAGCGCGCGGATGGGCTGGGATCTGGGCTGTGCTGGCAGATTTTGAAGTGCCGGACCGCTTGCCCGAAGATGCAGAACGTCTGCTGCGTGATATCAAGTGGCAGCATCGTCTAGCCTCAAACCCGCCCGAACGCTGGTTCACGACACTTGCCGACCCGGCACATCACGGACCGATCCGGGATGAAATCAGAAGCCTCATAAAAACCGTATCATCACTCTAACGGCGCTTCCTTCATCGCGGCAGGGACCGGCAAGCCCATCATGGTGAGAATAGTCGGCGCCACAGCGCGCTGCGATACGGGCTCGGTTACGATCCCGGGATTGGGATGGCCGATATCGTAAAAAGCAACATCACGCACAGTATCTTCTGTGCCGCCATGATAACCGCAATCGGTGAAGCCATGATCGGCGGTAACAAGCACCCGGTAGCCCTTGGCTCGCCAGCCGTCTATGTGATGGCCGAGCGCACTGTCGACAACGTTGGCGGCACGCTGGTACTGCCACGAACTGCCGCCGTGGACATGACCGACACTGTCGCATGATAGAGTATGCAGTAACATGTAATCCGGTTCGTGACGATTGATCAGCCGATCAACCTGCGCACAAAGATCGTTATCTGATGGCAGCGCCAGATGATATTCGGTTCGGTCGGAATCATTATAAAACCGACCGTGCTGGATCGGCATATCCGCATCGTCCGTTTCCTGGTGCAGGGCCGCGACATAGGGGGCTGTGTTGTACAACACAGAAAACCAGCTATAGGCGACGGCGGCGGTCGATTTGCCGGCGGCGTGGGCGAGCGCGAAAATGTTATCGCTGGTTGACGGGCCAAGCAGGCTGTTGGCGGTGATCCCGTGGTGCGCCGGGTCCAGTCCCGTGTGTAGGCTTTCGTAACATGGCGCCGACATGCTTGGCAGCGAGGCCCGCATGCGCCAGCGACGGGCATGACCGGCTTCGATCTGACCTTCCAGATAGCCGCAGTGATCGAGCGCCGTTTTGTATTTAAGCCCATCGACAACCACCAAGATAACCTTGTTCGACATTCAGGCCGATCCTCCCTAAATAAAGAGATGTGAAATGCATCTTCAATACTCTCAATATCAGAAGGCAGGATTATGACAAAGGACGATGTGACGCCGCCGGTTGCTGAAAAGCGCCCAACTGCAACCACGTATCACAACCATACCCGAATGGATGATTATGCCTGGCTCAAGGATGACAACTGGCAACAGGTGATGCACCAGCCTGATGTTCTGAAAGCGGATATCCGCGCGTATCTGGAAGCTGAAAATGCCTACACCGCGTCGTGGATGCGCGACACGTTCGGCCTGCAGGAAACGTTGTTTAAGGAAATGCGCGCGCGCATCAAGGAAGACGATTCGACGGTTCCCGACCCCGATGGGGACTATGCGTATTATGTGCGTTATGTCGAAGGCGGCCAGCATCCGATTTTCTGCCGCGTGCCGACGGCCGGGCAGGACACCGAAACGATCCTGCTTGACGGCGACGCAGAAGCCGACGGGGAAAGCTATTACAAGATCGGTGCCGTGACGCATTCATCCGATCATGCGCGTCTTCTCTATGCCGATGATAAAAACGGTTCCGAGATTTTCACCCTCCATGTTCGCGATCTCGAGACAGGCGGCAATCTCGATGACAGCGTCACCGGCACCGGGGGCGACGCTGTCTGGGCGGAAGATTCGAAAACGTTCTTTTATACTGTGCTGGATGACAGTCATCGTCCGTCGAAGGTTATGCGGCACCAACTTGGCAGCGCTGCCGCCGATGATGTGCTGGTCTATGAAGAAACGGATCCCGGTTTTTTTGTCAGCCTGTCAAAGACCGAAAGCAATCGCTTCATCGTGATTGATGTTCATGATCACGAGACCTCTGAGGTCCATATCATCCCGGCCAGCAAACCTGCAACGGCACCCAGGCTGGTTGCACCACGCAGGGTTGGCGTCGAATACAGTGTCTCGGAGCACGCGGGGCGTCTGATCATTCTGACCAATGCCGACGGTGCCGAAGATTTCAAGATCGTGACCGTTGCCGCTGATAACCCGGGACCGGAAAACTGGCATGATCTGATTGAACACAAGCCCGGCACGCTGATCGTCGCAACCCAGCTGTTTGCCGACTATCTGGTGCGCCTGGAACGGGTCGATGCGTTGCCCAGGATCGTCATCAGAAACTGGCAGACAGAGATTGAGTATACGGTTCGCTTTGAAGAAGAGGCGTATGCGATCGGGCTTGAGGGGGGCTATGAATATGAAACCCGGAAACTGCGGTTTTCCTATTCGTCACCGACGACACCACGTCAGGTTATTGAATTCGATATGCTGAGCGGCACACGGACCTTGTTGAAGCAGGACGAAGTGCCGTCCGGTCACAACCCAGCAGATTACATCACACGGCGCATTCAGGCGGTTGCTGCGGATGGCGAGCTGGTGCCGGTGACGGTGCTGCATCGTGCTGACATGGTGAT
>PCWF01000229.1:0-814 GCA_002796165.1 Nitrospinae bacterium CG11_big_fil_rev_8_21_14_0_20_56_8 | reverse complement strand
ATTGAGCCTTGTTGACCGCGGCTTTGTTTTCGCCATTGCGCATATTCGCGGTGGTATGGAAAAGGGCTATGGCTGGTATTCGGCGGGCAAGCGTGATCGCAAACGAAACACGTTCACGGATTTCATTGCTGCAGCCGAAGGCCTGATTGCCGAGAATCTCGCTCGGCCCGGCAACATCGCGATACATGGCGGCAGCGCCGGGGGGATGCTGATGGGCGCGTGTGCCAATATGCGCCCGGACCTGTGGCGGTGTGTTGTCGCCGATGTGCCGTTCGTCGATGTGTTGAGCACCATGTGCGACACGTCGTTGCCGCTGACGCCGATTGAATGGCCGGAGTGGGGCAACCCGATCCAGGACGAGACGGCGTATCGCTATATCCTGTCCTACTCGCCTTATGACAATGTTGAAGCCAAGGATTATCCGGCGCTGCTGGCGACGGCCGGATTGACCGATCCCCGCGTGACCTATTGGGAACCGGCAAAATGGGTCGCAAAACTCAGGGCGACGAAAACGGATAGAAATCCGCTGCTATTGAAAACCAACATGAGCGCCGGCCATGCCGGGGCGGCCGGACGTTTTGATCGCTTGGAAGAACTTGCGTTCAACTATGCCTTTGTTCTGAAGTCGTATGGCATTATGCGCTGAGATTGACGAAAGCGCCGATTGGCAGCGTTCCGGATGTGCTGGCGCTGGCGTAGATCAGGGACTGGTCAAAACTGCTGGTCTGATCAAGGGCTGCTTGAAATTGTGACAGCTGATCCAGTCTGGAACCGGCCAGACTGACGGCGTTGATCAATCGCCCCTGGCTTAACT
>PCWF01000119.1 GCA_002796165.1 Nitrospinae bacterium CG11_big_fil_rev_8_21_14_0_20_56_8 | reverse complement strand
TTGGGGCATGCTTCATACTGGATCGATGCAAGATTCTTCGGCGCCCACTGGGCGTGGGGGCCACTGGGCCGAAACATTCCGATTGCGCTCAAGCAGATTGAATAGCCTTGAAACGCATGGCCAGCGCCCCTGCGGCGAGTCGCCTCGCAATGACAGACCCCAGGAAGATTATTCCCTGGTGACTCACTCCCCACATCGGCCCTGATTACTGAGTGTGAACCTTCGCAAGGTTTTCCCGAAACCCCGCGAACAAGTCCCGGATGGGGGGAATGAGAGCGTCCTTCAGTTCCTGAGGAACCCAATTGATTTTCTCGCTGGGCCAATGTTCCACCTTCCGGACGTCCAGTCCCGCACGGGCATAGGGACCCTCAAGGGCTTGCTCGTATCCATAGATCAAGGCATTGTGGAACACCATTCGATACAGGTCTTGGATGAGGGATTCATCGAAAAGACCTTCCATGAAATGTCCCGTCAACTTCTGGATAATGGGTTCCGCATGTTCGATAAAGTCGGGATGGCAGGCCCGCTCCAGGGTGCGATATATAATGATGATATCCTGCAGAATGAACTTGATGTCCCTGGCATCCTTATCCGCCATGCCCCGGTCCAGGTTGAAGTACTGTTTGTACTCTTTGATGATGCGAACCGCATCGTAAATGATCGATTCTTCCCAGGGGACGCTGTTCCAGACAAAGAACGCTCTGAGCCAGTTGACCCGTTTCTTCGCATCCTCCATGTGCATGGTGATACTCGGCTTGACCTTGCAACTGTATGGAAGGACGCCACCCCACATTTTGAGATCGAGCTTCATCGCGTAAGACTCGAATGCCCGGACGTAAGCCTTGAAATAAAACTCGATCAGCTTTTCCAGATTTTCGTGCCGGTCCAGCGGAGTGTTCTGGGGAAGATTGACGATCGAGTACAACCGCCAGACCCTCCGCTTGCATTTCCCCATGTCGTCGGCAATCAGGTAAGTGCCGCCCCAAATGCCCGAAGTGATGGGAATTTCCATTCCCAGGTATTTGCCGATCTGGCGGGAGACATGGGCGGCGATTCTACCGTAAAGCTCGTTGAGGTAATACAGATTGACCCGGTTGTCCTCGCCGATCAGTTGCCCGGAGGGTGTCAAATCCTGATAAGTCATGTCGTGTTTCAAATCATCCCGCAGGAAATCCGGTTGAGTGACAATTTACAAATTCGGCAAAAAAAATTCCACCCCCCGAACAGGGGGTGGAATTCATATTACAACCCGAAGGACAAAAATCCAACCTCATCACTCACGATGCCGGGCCCACTTTCACCGTAATCGCGGCCGTAACCGGGGGATTATACGGAACATGATTCCCCTGGGCGAAGACCGCCGTGATCGTGTGCTGACCGTTGTCGAGCTTCAGAGTCTTGCAGGTGGAACCGTCCCCCATATGAATGTGATGTTCGTCCTTCGCCAGAGGCTGGCTCAGGTCGGCGGGCAATCCCACATCCACGAGAAGATGATGATGGCCTTTCCCCGCATTCACCCCATTCTTGGCCGGTTCGACGACATAACCCTGGATATCCATGCAAACCTCAAATTCATTCGGGACATCGCTCATGGTCCTGGGTTGGGTGATAGTCAACCCCGGTTGAGACACGGACGCCTGAGGAGCGGGCGCAGAGACTTTAGGAGGTTCTCCCCCCGCCATACCTCCGCTTTGAGCGGCGCAACCCATCGCAAACAGAAACGGAATCAGCAAACTGGTTTGAACGAATTTCTTCATATCGAGCCCCCCTGGGAGAATGAATGCTCCCCATAGCAAGAAAGGAATAATCTATTACAACCTCCGCTAACCCCTCCTTCGCAAGGAGGGGAATGCGAAGGAAACCCCGTAGCCAGCTACAAGGAATTCTTTCGATTACCGCGTCACCCACCGGCAACATGGAGCGGATTTTTTTATTTATTATGAATGAAAAGAAATCCAAAATCAATCCGGGCTCGTTCCAGGATCCTCTTCATGTCTCATACCTTTAAGAATCCGCTTCACCTTGTCCGAAAATATTTCGAAATTCAGCGGCTTGACCAGGTAATCCGTAACCCCCGCCTGGACGGCTTCCACCACCTTGTCTTTCTGATCGAGGAGCGTCATCATTAGAAAAGGAATATGCTTCAGTGGAGCATCGTTCCGGATCGTCCGCAACAATTGCAATCCATCCATGTCGGGCATCAACCAGTCGGAGATGACCAGGCCCACCTTTTCCTCGGCCAAAATATCCAACGCAGACCTGCCGTTATCCGCCTCGTAAACCTGATTGAATCCCATCTGTCCCAGGTATTGTTTCACCAGGCGTCTCATGACGACGGCATCGTCCACAACCAGAATCCGGACGTCACCTTTCATACGCAAAACTCCTCACTCCCGAACCCGGATCGCAGGCCATATCCTTTAAAGCCGATAAATGCCCCCGATGGCACGCCTGCACTCAAAAATTGAAAAACAATAAAAAAAGTATAGAGTGAAAATACCAGGTTGTCTATTGCCAACCCGGTACAGAAATGTTAAACATTCTAATCCAAAAATCGGCCATCCGGGAACGCCCGCAGGAACCAAAACCAGACGCGCCTGGAGCGGGAGAGACGTTTGAACGTGCCACGCTGGTTACTCCAGATCACCCTCATCACCGCCGCGGTTTTGTTGCCGGCAACCGATTCCCTGCCCGCGGTGGAATCCTCCCCCGGAGACTGGGAACAACTGGAACCCGGATTGCATCTGGGAACCTTTTCCGCCCCCGTGCCTTCCGAACAGGGCGATTCCCTGATTCATGTTCTCCGGGCGGATACGTCCCATTTCGAACTCCGTCTGCTCAACGCCTCCGCCCCCAGCCAGGGAAAACGCCAGACCGCCAGGGAATGGGCGCAAAACAACACCCTGGTCGCCGCGATCAATGCCAGCATGTATCAGGCCAATCTGTCCACCAGCATCTCCCTCATGCGGTCCCGGGGTCACGTCAACAGCGCCCGGCTGTCGAAGGACAAAACCCTGCTGGCGTTCGATCCCATCGACTCCACTTATCCCGAAGTACAGATCATCGACCGTGAATGCCAGGATTTCGATCGGTTGAAAGACAAATACCGGTCGCTCGTCCAAAGCATTCGCATGGTTTCCTGCCAGGGAAAAAATGTTTGGAAAACCCAGAATGACAAATGGAGCATCGCCGCGATCGGCGTGGACACCGAAGGGAGGGTGCTTTTCATACACGTTCGGTCGCCTTACGGCACTCACGAACTCATCGACATGCTCCTTAAACTGCCCCTCTCGCTGGATCGGGCCATGTACGTCGAAGGCGGGACACAGGCCCAGCTCTATATCAACACCCCGGCAAAGGAGTACGAATTTCTCGGCGGTTATTCCTCCGCCTCCGAAACCGGAAACGGAAACCAATTCGCCTGGCCGCTACCCAACATCATCGGCTTGGTCCGGAAAAATGAAGGGGCACAAAAAACCGTGTCCCCAACCCCGCGGAGAAACCCATGAGGACCCCCCGTAAAAAATCCGCGGTCGATTGCCGGCCCCGCATCCGCATCATGGTGGAAGACAAAATCGCCCTCGGCCCCGGCAAGATCGATTTGCTCGAAACCGTACGCACCACCGGCTCCATCTCCCGCGCCGCCCGGACCATGGGACTCAGCTACCGGCGGGCGTGGGATATGATCGATACGATGAACCAATGCTTCCGGCAACCCCTGGTGGAAAGCACCACGGGGGGTAAGGGGGGAGGGGGCGCGCACCTGACGCCCTTCGGCGAAAAGATGGCCCGAATATACCGGGAAATGGAGTCCAAGGCCATGCGCTCCATCCAGATGGAATGGAAAACCATCCGCAAAGAGCTGAACCTGCCGGAAAAATGACCGCCCGCGCTCAGGACTCCCGCATCCCTTCCACTTCGATTCCGATGAATTTCAGCGGGAGATTATCACGCGGATTGCGGCTATAAGCGTCCGTCTCGTCCAGGTATTCGTGGAAATCGAGGTGCGTGAGGCGGAACCCCGCCGCCTGGATATCTTTCACCACGTTCCCGCAAAACTCGTTTTCGATCTCCACCAGCGTTTCGGGATAGCCCCGGATGAGCCGGGACCTCACCTGCGGATCCCCGGCGAGATGGAGAATGCTCAATTCCAGGTCGGTGTCCAGCACCCGCAGTTGACCCCCCGGTTCCAGGATACCGAGAGCCCATTGAAGAAACCGTTGCCGCTCCGGGCGCTTCAAATGATGAAGGAACTTTTGCACCCGAAGGCAACCGACTTTTTCTCCCGCCGGACCCCCGTTTGAAAAATCGCCGTAACGGACCTCCACATTTTCCCGCCCCAGCAGATTTTTGAAATGCGCAAGCCCCCGCACGATGAAAGGCATGTTGTCCGTCAGGATCAAGCGCGGGTAAAGGGCCGGCCAATCGTGCAGAAGATTGAACCCCGAAAGCCCGGTCGCCACGTCCAGAACCGGGAGAGACATCTCCGGCGGGAAATTCTGCAACGGCTCCTCCCAAGGGAAATTTTTCGTCCGGAACAAATAGTGGCTGTATCCCTCGCTCAGACACCGCACCACTTCCGCGTCTCCCGCAAGATTACCGCAGGTCCGCAAGGCATCCGTGAAAGCATCGAACAAAACCTCCATCCTGCGGTTTAAACTCGCAAACAACGCCGGACGTTGCGAGTTGTCGCGCCGAAGATTGAGGTTGATATGATCGAAATGCAGAAACACGGCGGGCCGCTCGTGCTGAACATAGATCCGGTCGGCCAGGTCGATAAGAATCTCGGGATACACCGACCGCACGAGAAGATTGAAGCATTCCCGATCCTCGCGGCCCCGGGCCGTATCGGGGAATCCCATTGCCCCGTTCAAATACTCGAACAGACTCCGGACCCGGTCGGCCAATTCCGGCGAGGAGGACCGCTGGAGTCCCCAAAACCCGCGGCCCGTTTCGTCCAGGAGCGGAAGCCCCTGGACCGGTGGCGTAATAAATATCCCGTCCTCTTCAGAATCCGTCATTCCATGCCTTCCGCCGCCGCGGTCACACCAGGGACCCGCAGGCCGCCTCGACGGCGTTGAGAATTTCGCCGCCGTCGATGAGTCCCGCCACCGTTTCGATATCCGGCGCCAGTTCCCGGTCGCGGTCCAGGTGCGGGACCGATTTGCGCACCACGCGGTAAGCGGCAAGGGTACCCCGTCCCGGTTTAAGATTGGTGAACAAATCCAGGGCCTGCGCTCCGCACAGCAACTCGATCGCCAACACCCACTTGAGATTTTCCATAACCGCCATCGCTTTGCGTGCGGAAATGGTCCCCATGCTGACGTGGTCTTCCTTATTCCCTGAGGTGGGGATGGAATCGACCGAGGCGGGATGGGCCAGCACCTTGTTTTCGGAAACCAGGGCGGCGGCGGTGTACTGCGCGATCATAAATCCCGAGTTGAGCCCCCCTTCCCGGACCAGGAATGAAGGGAGCCCGCTGAGCGCGGGGTTGACCATCCGCTCCGTCCGCCGCTCGGAGATGTTGGCCCATTCGGCGAGACCCAGGACCAACGCATCCAGCGCAAGCGCCACCGGCTGACCGTGAAAATTCCCCCCCGAGAAAATCTTCCCGTCGGGAAAGATCAGAGGATTCTCCGTGGCCGAATTCATTTCCGTGACCAACACCCGCTCCGCATATTCCAGAATGTCCCGGCTGGCTCCGTGAACCTGCGGGGTGCACCGGAGGGAGTAGGCATCCTGCACCCGGTCGCAATCCTTGTGCGACGAGATGATCTCGCTTCCTTCGGTGATCCGCCTCATGTTGGACGCCGAGTCGATCTGGCCCCGGTGCGGCCGAAGACGGTGAATGCTGTTGTGCAGTTCCGTGTTGCTTCCCAGGAGAACCTCAAGGCTCATCGAGGCGGCCACGTCGGCGATTTTGGAAAGACGGCGGCCATGACAGGCCGTCAAGGCGCCGATCGCCGTCATCACCTGCGTTCCATTGATGAGGGCCAGCCCCTCTCCCTCCCGGAGGACCAAGGGACGAATCCCCGCCTTCCGCAACGCTTTCCCGGTCGCCATCCATTTGCCCCCATACCGCGCCTTGCCCCGGCCGATCAGCGCCAGCACCAGGTGGGCCAGCGGCGCCAAGTCCCCGCTCGCGCCCACCGAGCCCTTTTCAGGAACATGCGGAACCACGCCCCGGTTGAGAACCTCCAGAAGAGTCTGGAGCGAGGACCAGCGAATTCCCGAAAATCCCTTGGCCTTGGTGTTGAGCATGAGCATCATCGTCAGCCGCACCACATCATCCGGCAGAGGGGGGCCCACCCCCGCCGCGTGGCTCAGCACGATATTCTTCTGAAGTTGACGGCACCGCGAGGGGGAGATCACCACGTTGGCGAAAGCCCCAAAACCGGTGGTGATCCCATAGACCACCTGTTTATTCCGGAGCGCGTTCTCCACCACCGCGCGCGAGCGGTCCACGTTTTTCCGCGTCGCCGAAGCCAACGCCACCGGCGTCCCCGGCTGTAACAGCAACTCCACCTCTTCGAGGGTCACGCTTTCGCCGTTTAAAATGATGGTTCTCATATCACACTCAAAAAAGGAAGCCTCCGAAGTTCAGGGCCAATCCCACGCCGCCCGGCCCAGAACGTAAAACGTGAGCAGGAGGGCGGGAAGTCCATAAGGCACCCCCGGAAACGGTTTCCAGAAAATCAAAGAGTACATCGAGAAAACCGACCGGCCCGCATAAATCACCGCAAGCACCGTCACCAGTCCCCGCTTGCCCCGGTAAATGTAGAATGCCAGGACCCCCAGCAGAACCAAACACGATCCGCCCCCCACGTAGAACCACTCGCTGGATCCGATCATGCCAAGAAAACGCATCCATACGGTCAGGTCGATCAGGTTCAGCACCACAAAACCGATACCCGCCTGACGATATTTTTTCAGATTGGGAGAAGGGAAGTCCCCTCCGGCTTTCTCCATCACTTCCTTGGAATTTTCCGCCATCATGGACCCTCGAACAGCCTGCTGAAAAAAATTCCGTCCCCCATCCGACCCGCCGGAGGAGTTTCCCTCCGGAACCGCCTACCCGTTGCAGGTTGAAGTGGAATATGATAGCGTCCTCTTTTCAGCCAAAAGAACCCGTCCACGGGCCGCGAATCATGACCGCCACCCGCCGCCGGGCCTTCTCACCAGGACACCCATGTTATCCGTAGAAGAACAAATCAGCATCATCCGCCGCGGCAGTACCGAGATCATCGACGAGAAAGACCTGGCCGGTCTTCTGGAGAAATCCATTAAATCAAGCAGGCCCCTGCGAGTCAAGGCGGGGTTCGACCCCACGGCTCCCGACCTGCATCTGGGACACACGGTCCTCCTTCACAAGATGAGACAGTTCCAGGAGCTGGGACATGAAGCGATATTTCTCGTGGGCGACTTCACCGGGATGATCGGGGACCCGACCGGCCGGTCCGAGACACGCAAAAACCTGACCGTCGAGGAAGTGCGCGAAAACGCCAAGACCTACCTCGAACAGGTTTACAAGATTCTCGACAAAGACCGGACCACCGTGGCCTACAACAGCGAATGGATGAACGCGTTCAACGCCACCGACATGATCGGGCTGGCGGCGAAATACACCGTCGCCCGCATGCTGGAGCGCGACGATTTTCAAAAACGGATGAACGACAACCTGCCCATCTCCATCCACGAGCTCCTGTATCCCCTGATCCAGGGCTACGACTCCGTGGCCCTGAAGGCCGATGTGGAGCTCGGCGGTTCGGATCAGAAATTCAACCTGCTCGTCGGCCGGGACCTGCAACGCGCCCACGGGCAACCCCCACAGGTGATCCTCACCATGCCTCTGCTCGAAGGAACCGACGGCGTGCGCAAGATGAGCAAAAGCTACGGCAACAGCATCGGGCTCTTCGATCCCCCGCCCGAGATGTTCGGGAAAATCATGTCCATCCCCGACACCCTCATGTGGCGCTACTACGAATTGCTGAGCGCGGCCGCCGCGGAGGAACTCGCCCAACTCCGCAACCTGTGCGAAAGCGGGAAGCGGAATCCGAAAGACGCCAAGGTTCTCCTGGCGCGGGAGATGGTCGAGCGATACCATTCCCGGGAAGAAGCCGAACGCGCCGCGCAGGAATTCGAAAATATCTTCAGGAAGAAAAACCTCCCCGATGCCGTTCCCGAGGAGAAATCATGGGGTCCCGATCCGCGTCCCATCTGCAACGTACTTGCCGAATACCGTCTGACCGAGAGCACCTCGGCCGCGCGGCGCCTGATCGACCAGGGCGCGGTGACCCTCAACGGCGAGAAGATCTCCGACGTCAACTATCCCGTAAACGGAAACCGGGAACAGCTTTTCAAGGTGGGGAAAAAACGGTTTCTGAAAATTCTGCCCCGGTGAAACATCGCCGGAGGGGCTTGCCCTACTGCTTGTATCGCAACCGGTGCCCGACCCGCAAATCGCGCAACATGTGAATCACCACCAGCGTCGACGTGTCGGGTCCCGTGGCGACCACCTGCAACTTGCCGACCTTGACCGGCAGGAACGGTTTCCCGGTTCGTTCCAGATCGATGTAAGCCCATTCATTGTTCGGGGGGAAATCGTAAGCCTCGAAAATATCTCCCACCTCCACATTGTCCCGAGACCCCTTGTCCATATACACGATGTCGTTTTCCATCGCCGTGTGCAAATTGTACTTGAAGGCGACGACGTAGGCCTCAATCGACTTTTCGGCGCCGGAGGACGCCTCGACCGAAGGAACCGGATGTTCCTCGTAAGGCATGAGCAGGTTGCCCGCGTGGATTTCATCGAAGGAGTGGGTGACCTTCGCCCGCGACTGGCGGGGTCCCGTTTCCACCACCTCGATCGTTCCCAGGATCTTCGCCAGAAATCCCATCCGCACCGCCGGGGGAGTCAACAGCATGGGATTCGGTTCCCCAATGCGCCGTTGCCGCGCTTCCGGCTTTTCCGTGAATACCTTGCCCAGGGTCTGCGACAACGTGTCGGTGACGATCTCGTCGGGATTCACCTCGACCGGATGATAGACCTCGCGGTCCTTTTGAAATACCGTAAACCGGTCGCCTTTCGCCACCCCTTGCTTTTCACCCACATCGATATAGATACTGTCGCCGATATTAAACGTCACCCGGCGGTCCACCGCGCCGATGATGGACCCCACCGAGATATCCTCCCGCACCAGGAAACCCGCACGCAGATACTCGAAACTCGAGATGCTGAGCTTGGTTCCCGGGGGGGAACCCACGGAGCCGCTCGTCGATTCCACCGTTCCCGATTCGCTCCCCGCCTGCGCGACCGCGTCGGGAAGCATGGTTCCATTCCCCGGGGAGAGCGTGCCGTGCGGGTTTTGCAACAATTCCATGTCCGGGGTAATCGCGGCGACGTCATTCGTCACGGGAGCCGGCAACTCCCCCGCCTCCACGAAGAGCGATGCCATCGTAACCGTCCACACCACTCCCAGCAACAGGCCCAGGACACAGGCCCTGGACCCATCCCTCCGGCACGGCCATCCTTTCCCGCCTAATTTTCCCCAAGATCGTGTTGGCATGGCCTTTCCCCAAAAATTCTTTTATCTCTTTAAAGTCAATATGTTACAACAATACGCACAAATGAGCCAACAAAAATTTCAATTCCACCCGATCCCTGTCCCCCCTGAGAACCCCGCTCAAAGCGGAAATAACATTCTTTCTTGACAACCCCGAGGCCGAATGAAATAATTCCTCGAAACCCCTGTGTTAAATAAAATTTAACTACTGGAAATCCAATACGTTATTAATCCTTCACTCGAACAGAACTCATGAAGCGCACTTTTCAACCCAAGAACCTGAGACGAAAACGAACGCACGGTTTCCGCAAAAGGCGATCGACCGTGGGGGGCCGCAAGGTTCTAGCCAATCGCCGCCGCAAAGGACGGAAACGGCTGTCCGTCTGATAATGGGGGAGTTTTCATTCCGGAAAAACGAGCGGCTGGCGAAACGGGAACAGTTTGACAAAGTCCTTTCCCGGGGAAAGCGAAAAAGGGTTGAAAATCTTTTCACCCTCTACCTTCTCCCCAATGGTCATCAGCAGGGGCGCCTCGGCATCATCGCCTCACGCAAGGTGGGATCGGCCGTCAAGCGCAACCTCGTCAAGCGAAGGATCCGGGAAGTATTCCGCAAGATCAAGCACCGCATCCGCCCCGCGATGGACATCGTGGTGATTACCGGCAGGGAACTGGTCCCCCTTCCCTATTCCGTTCTTGAACAAAAGATTTCAAAATCCCTTTTGGAAAACCAATAAAGCCACGCGGTGTTCCATCCCCCTCAGCCAGGCATCGGGGATCCCGCAGGGTCGAGGTACAAGATGTTACAGTGGGTTCTGGTGAAAATGGTCCGAGGATACCAGAGGTGCGTTTCCCCCTGGCTCGTTCCCAGTTGCCGGTTTCACCCTACCTGCTCGGAGTATGCGGCCCAAGCCCTGCAACAATTCAATCCACTCAAGGCCCTGGGACTCACCCTGTGGCGGCTGTTGAAATGCCACCCCTACCACGAGGGCGGGGTCGATCCAGTTCCGGTGAAAAAATAAGGGAGACAGGTTTTGGAAAACAGGCTACTGCTCGCCTTCGTTCTGTCGTTGGTCGTGTTCGTCCTATGGGGCTGGTTGGTCTCCACCCTGCAACCGCCGCCACCGCCCAAACAGGCGATAATCGATAAAATCCCCGCCGCGCCCGGGAACAAAACACCCGCTCCCCAGGCAGGGACGGCGGAAACTTCCCCGGCCTCCGGCACACCCGAAACATCCGCCGCAGTCCCGGCGGGCCAGACGGAATCCGAAACGGTTCCGACCGGCGGAACCACCCCTTCGGCGCCCCCCGTCATCGTAAATATTTCCACGGGCCGGGCGACCATTCAGGTTTCCAACCGGGGCGGCGTGATCCAGAGCGTTCTCCTCAACCGGTTCAAGAATGACGACGGCACCCCGGTGGACCTCGTCAACCACGTTCAGGGGACTTCGCTCCCGCTCGCCATCGAAAGCAACGAAGCCGAAATCACCCGCATACTCAACAACAGTTATTACACCGTATCCGCCTCATCCATCACCCTCACCCCGGCGGCTCCCGAGGCCACGCTGACCCTGAATCTCGACACCCCCGGCGGCCTGCAGGTGACCCGGGAACTGACGTTCCATTACGACGATTTCATGATCGACGTCCATACCCATATTAAAAATCCGGGCCGGGCGGGCGAGAACCTGCAATATTTCATCGTGTGGGGCCCCGACCTTGGGGGAAAAGTCAATTCCAAGACCGATTACATCGTCTTTTCCGGCCCGACCACCTTCGTCAACAACGACCGGATCGAAACCGCTCCCGAAGACATTCAGGATTTCGTGCGGCTCAAGGGCGAGGTGGACTGGACCGCGTTCCAGAATAAATATTTCGCCGCCGCGCTCCTGCCCGAGTCGGGCACCAAGGGCGCCATCGTGAAACAGGAAGAAGACCGGAACTATGTCGGACTCGAGCTCGAAACCGTGCAGGGCGCCGCCGATGTCAAACTCAAACTCTACGCCGGGACCAAGGAACTGCAAATCCTCGAAAACGCCGGTCATAAACTCATCCGCATCCTCGATTACGGCTGGCTGGGAAACAAGTTCGCGTTTCTCGTAAAACCCATGCTCAAATTCCTGCAGTACTTTTACGAAGTATTCCATAATTACGGCTGGGCCATCATCATGCTGACCGTGATCATCAAAGTTCTCTTCTTTCCCCTCACCCACAAGAGCTTCAAATCCATGAAGGGGATGCAGAAGATCCAGCCCTACGTGAAGATCATCCAGGAACGCAACAAGGACGACCGGCAGAAAATGAACGAGGAGATGCTGGAACTGTACCGCAAGCACCGGGTCAATCCCATGGGCGGGTGCCTGCCGATGGTGTTGCAGATCCCCGTGTTCATCGCCCTCTACCACGCCCTGTTCTTTTCCATCGAGTTGCGCGGCGCCCCCTTCATTCTCTGGATCACGGACCTGTCGGTGGCCGACCCTTATTACGTGACGCCGATCTTTATGGGCCTCACCATGATCCTCCAGCAACGCCTGACCCCCTCCGCCATGGACCCGGTCCAGCAGAAGATCATGATGCTCATGCCCATCGTGTTCACCTTTCTGTTTCTCACCTTTCCGTCGGGGCTGGTCATTTACTGGACCGTCAACAACCTGTTGACCATCGCCCAGCAATATTACATCTACAAGGTCGCCAAGGACTGACGGCGCCGTTGGCCGTTGTGAAACACGGCGAGATCGCCGATAATTGACGGCATGAACGATACCATCGCCGCCATCGCCACCCCGGCGGGAGAAGGAGGGGTGAGCCTGATCCGCATCAGCGGAGAGCGGGCCCGCGAATGCGCCCTGTCCCTGTTCCGCACCCCGCGCGGGGCCCGGCTCGACGACCCGGCGCCGCGGAAAGTCTATTTCGGCGAGATCGCCGACCCCGCCGGAGAATGCCTGGACCAGGCCTGCCTCACCTGGTTCAAAGCGCCGCGAAGCTATACCGCCGAGGACGTGGTGGAGATCACCGCCCACGGAGGCGTGTGGGTCACCACGCGCATCCTGCAGGCCATCCTCGACCAGGGGGCGCGCCTCGCCGAGCCCGGCGAATTCACCCGGCGCGCCTTCCTCAACGGAAGGATCGACCTGTCCCAGGCCGAGGCCGTCGCCGACCTCATCGCCGCCGCCTCCGACCGCGCCCTGCACACCGCCGTCTCCCATCTCAAAGGCGGCCTGTCGCACAAACTCGGCGGCCTGTACGACCGCCTGATCGGCGTGCTCTCGCACCTGGAAGCCGCCATCGACTTCTCCGAAGACGGCCTCACCTTTCAATCCGCCGAAGAGTCCCTGCGCATCGTCCGCTCCGTGCAGAAGGAAATCCAGACCCTCGTCGAGTCCTACCGGCAGGGGAAAATTTACCGCGAAGGCGCGCGCGTGGCCATCGCCGGAAAACCCAACGTGGGGAAATCCAGCCTTCTCAACGCCCTGCTCCAGGAAGACCGGGCCATCGTCACCCCCTTTTCCGGCACCACCCGCGACACCCTGGAAGAACGCGTGCGCATCCACGACATCCATATCCAGATCATCGACTCCGCCGGGATCCGCCAGCACCCCGAAGCGATCGAAGCCCTGGGCATCGAACGCACCCGCCACGCCCTGGAACGCGCCGATCTCGCCCTCGTCCTGTTCGACGCCTCGCAACCCCTCGACTCCGACGACCGCCTGCTGATCGACACCGTGCGCGGCAAACCCCTCATCGTTCTGCTCAACAAGAACGACCTGGAACCGCATATCGACGAAGGCGAGATCCGGGCGCAACTTCCCCAGGCGCCGGTCCTCTCCCTTTCCGCCCAGACCGGGACCGGCCTGGCCGAGCTTTGCGACGCCATTTACCAAACCGTCGCGGGCGGGACCACCCCCGACACCTCCCTGTGGATCACCCGCGAACGCCACCGCCAGCATCTGGCCCGGGCCCGGGACGCCCTGGAACAAACCTGCCAGTCCCTCGAACAAAACCGGTCCGAAGAACTCGTCGCCGTGGACCTCAACCTGGCATTGGACCACCTGGGCGCCATTCTCGGCAAAACCTTCGCCGAGGACCTCCTGGACCACATTTTCGGCCAGTTCTGCATCGGCAAATAATTGACGCAGAAGGACGCCCCGAAACGCAATTTTATTCCGGTTAGCCCCTAACCATATAAAAATCAACAATTTTTTTAAATTGACAAATCCTTTCCACCCGCTATAATGCCGTCAGATTATGGGCACCAACATAAATTCCAACTCCCTGCAAATCGTCGGCGAAAGCCCGGCCATCCGCACCATATTCGAGATCGTCAACAAATCGGCGGACTCGGACAGCACCGTCATGATCTTTGGCGAGAGCGGCACCGGCAAAGAGCTGGTCGCGCGCGCCCTGCACCACAACAGCTCGCGGGACCAGGGTGCATTCATCGCCGTCAACTGCGCCGCCATTCCCCACGACCTGCTGGAGAGCGAGCTGTTCGGTTACGAAAAAGGCGCCTTCACCGGGGCCGCGCACACCCGGGTGGGACGGTTGGAACTGGCTCATGGCGGGACCATTTTCCTGGACGAAATCGGCGACATGCCCCCGGCGCTCCAGGTCAAGCTTCTGCGCGTCCTGTCCGAGCGGGAGATCGACCGCATCGGCGGGACCCGGTCGATCCCGATCGACGTGCGCGTCATCGCCGCCACCAACGTGGATATCGAAATCGCGATTCAGGAAGGCCGCTTCCGCGA
>PCWF01000202.1:10160-24470 GCA_002796165.1 Nitrospinae bacterium CG11_big_fil_rev_8_21_14_0_20_56_8 | reverse complement strand
TGCTGAGCGTGGTTCTTCTGGATCATTTTGCACATACTCGAATTCTCTGGTATGTTCTGGGTTTGCCCATCATGGTCTCCGTCCAGGTGCTGACTCAGGACGTCTTCCCCCTTCTGGCCCAGGTTCTCCAGGCAAGTTTTGCCGCTCTCTGATTGATTGACATGAAACGGAAAAGAATTTTAAGCGGAATGCAACCCTCCGGTCCGCTTCATTTAGGGAATTATCACGGGGCCCTGAAGAATTGGCTGGCCCTGCAGGAAGATTACGAGTGTTTTTATTTCATCGCCGACTGGCACTCGCTAACCACGCTGTATGAAAACCCGCAGTTGGTCCGCAAGTATTCCTTTGAGGTAGCCGTGGATTGGCTGGCCTCGGGGCTGGATCCGGAAAAGTGCACCTTGTTCGTCCAGTCGCGGATTCCCGAACATGCGGAGCTTCACCTCATTTTGTCCATGATCGTTCCGGTCCCCTGGCTGGAGCGCAATCCGACCTACAAGGAAAAGCAGACCGAGGTCAAGGGAGTGGACATGAGTTCATACGGGTTTCTGGGCTATCCGGTCCTGCAGACGGCGGATATCGTCCTTTACAAGGCGGACCTGGTGCCGGTGGGGATCGACCAGGCTCCCCATCTCGAAATTTCCCGCGAGATCATTCGCCGGTTTCACTCGTTTTACAAGAAGGTGTTCATCGAACCGGAAGCGAAGATCTCCGATATCCCGAAACTGAACGGGCTGGACGGACGCAAAATGAGTAAAAGTTACAGCAATGCGATCTACCTCTCCGATACGGAAAAGGATATTGCGCAGAAAATCCAGTCGATGTTCACCGATCCCGCGCGATTGCGCCGTACCGATCCCGGCGATCCCGACGTTTGCAACCTGTTTCCCTTCCACAAGATTTATTCGTCGAGGGAAACGCAGGAAGAGATCATCCCCGCATGCCGGACCGCGCAGATCGGGTGCGGGGATTGTAAAAAGAAACTGACCCAATCGATGCTCGCGGGGATGGCTCCCATCCTTGAGCGGAGACAGGAATTCGTCGCCAAGCCCAGGGAGGTGGAAGAAATCCTGGCGGCGGGGACGAAGAAGGCTCAGGCCATCGCCCGCGCAACCCTGCAACAGACCAAGGATGCGATGAAATTGTAAATCTCCTTTTTTCGATCACCCATGGACTATAAAGAAACTCTCAATCTCCCGCAGACCGACTTCCCGATGAAGGCCAACTTGCTCGCCAAGGAGCCTGAACTGATCGCACGCTGGGAATCGGAACGGTTGTACCAGACCATCCGCGAACGGCGGAAGGACCGCCCGCGGTTCGTTTTCCACGACGGCCCCCCTTACGCCAACGGGCATATCCACATGGGCCATGCCCTCAACAAGATTCTCAAGGACTTCATCGTGAAGATCATGACGATGAGGGGGTACGATGCGACCTTCGTTCCCGGATGGGACTGCCACGGTCTGCCGATCGAGCACCAGGTGACCCGGGAGGAACGGGAAAAGAAGAACCAGCCCGACAAGAACGAGATCCGCAAACTCTGCCGGGTCTATGCGGAAAAGTTCGTTCATATCCAATGCGACGAGTTCAGGCGGCTGGGGGTTTTCGCCGACTGGGACCATCCCTACTTGACCATGAATTTTGGGTACGAGGCGGCGATCGTGCGGGAACTGGGCCGGTTTGTCGAAAAGGGTCTGGTGTACCGGGGATTGAAGCCGGTGCATTGGTGCACCTCCTGCCGAACGGCGCTGGCGGAAGCCGAGGTGGAATACGCCGACCACACTTCGCCCTCCGTTTACGTGCGGTTCCCGGTGGCGTCGGGTCTCAAGGGCCCCCTGGCCGAGTTGGGCGAATCCGATGTTTCTTTCGTCATCTGGACCACCACGCCGTGGACCCTTCCCGCCAATCTGGCGATCTGTCTGCATCCCGATTTTCAATATGTGGCGGTCCGGGTGGACGGGCAGGTGGTGATCGTTGCCGAGGAACGTCTTTCGTCCCTCATTCTCGAATGGGATGTGAAGGACTACAAGGTCCTGGGCAAGTGCATGGGCAAGGATCTGGAAGGAGTGGTTTGCCGCCATCCGTTCATCAAGCGCGACTCCATCGTCATCCTGGGGGATCACGTGACGCTGGAGCAGGGAACCGGGTGCGTTCACACGGCGCCGGGACATGGTCAGGAAGACTATGTGGTGGGGCAGAAATATGGGCTGGAAACTTATAACCCCGTCGATGATGGTGGGGTATTTCACGCCGATGTGGAGCACTTCGGCGGTTTGTTCGTCACCAAGGCCAACCCGGCCATCGTCCAGAAACTGCGGGAAGACGGGTTCCTGATGGCGGAGGCCCCGCTCAACCACTCTTACCCGCATTGCTGGCGGTGCCGTCAACCGATCATCTTCAGGGCGACGCGCCAATGGTTCATTGCGATGGACGAAAAGGGATTGCGGGAACAGGCGCTTGAAGAGATCCGGAAAACGCGGTGGATTCCCCCCTGGGGCGAGGAGCGGATCTACGGGATGGTCTTGAATCGTCCCGACTGGTGTATCTCGCGTCAGCGGGCCTGGGGCGTGCCTATTACGATTTTTTCCTGCCAGTCCTGCGGGGAGTTTTTGCGGGACGCGGAAATTTTCAACCATATCGTGAGTCTGGTCGAGCAAAATGGCGCCGATTTCTGGTTTGAGAAGGAGGTTGCGGAGCTTCTGCCTCCCGGCACCGCTTGCCCGAAATGCAAAGGGACCGTTTTTGAAAAGGAAAACGACATTCTCGATGTCTGGTTCGACTCGGGTGTCAGCCATGCGGCCGTTCTGGAGCGGGATCCCGCTTTGGCCTGGCCTGCCGATCTCTATCTCGAAGGAAGCGACCAGCACCGGGGCTGGTTTCACAGTTCCCTGCTCGAGTCCGTGGGGACCCGTGGAAAGGCTCCGTATAAAACCGTTCTCACGCACGGGTATGTGGTGGATGGGAAGGGAAAGAAGATGTCCAAGTCGGCGGGAAACGTCATCGCGCCGCAAAAGATCATCGATCAGTATGGAGCCGAGGTGTTGAGGCTTTGGGTCGCGTCGGAAAACTACCGCGAGGACATCCGCATCTCGCAGGAGATCCTCAAGCGGCTGACCGAGGCGTACCGCAAGATCCGCAATACGTTCCGTTTCCTGCTGGGTAATTTGAACGATTTCGATCCCGCCCGGGACGACCTGCCCTTTGACCGCCTGCTGGAGATCGACCGTTATATCCTGCACCGTTTCAAACTGGTGACGGAAAAAATTCTGAGCGCCTTCGACCGGTACGAGTTTCATGTCTTCTATCATGCTTTCTATAATTTTTGCGTGGTCGATCTCAGCGCGTTTTATCTCGATATCATCAAAGACCGGCTGTACACCTTTCCCGCAAACTCCGCGGGCCGCCGTTCCGGCCAGACGGTTCTCTATCATCTGTTGACGGAGATGGCCCGCCTGATGGCCCCGGTGCTGAGTTTCACCGCCGAGGAGGTTTGGTCGCACATGCCGAAGGGGAGCGCGGACGAAACAAGCGTTCATTTCAGCCGCTTTCCGGAACCCGAAAAAATCGTGCTTCCCGAAGCCCTGGTCCAAAAGTGGGATTGCCTGGTGCGGTTGCGGTCGGAGGTGAGCCGGCCGCTCGAACTGTGCCGGAAGGAAAAGGGGATCGGGCATTCCCTGGATGCGCGGGTTCAGCTGGTGCTTCCCGAAAATCTGCGTCAAATGATCCAGAATGATTTTTCCGAACTCCATTATATTTTTATCGTGTCCCGCGTGGATGTGGTGGATCGCCTTGAGGAGGATGAAAAAGTCTTTATAAGTGATACAATGGAGGGAGTGAGAATTCGCGTGGATGCCATGGAAGGGACCAAGTGCGAACGGTGCTGGAACTATTTCGAACCGGCCGGGGGCGGGACTGAGGGGAGTGCGGTTTGCCCGCGTTGTGTGGCCCACCTTGAAATGGCCAAGGATTGACGACTTTTGCGTAATAAATATCTACAGTTGTTACTGGTTTCCAATGCTTTGATCATTCTCGATCAAATCACCAAGTTCATTGTTTCCATTCATATCCCCCTGCATCATTCGCTTGCGGTCGTCAAGGATTTCCTCAGCATCACTCACATCCGCAACGCGGGGGTGGCGTTCGGGTTGTTTGCCAGCCAGCCCTCGGAGTACAAGGCCCTGACGTTTATCACCGTATCGACGGTCGCCATCGTGGCCATTCTGTTTATTTTTCATCAGACGGCGGACGCCAAGAGATTGGTCCAGATTGGATTGACCCTGATTTTAAGCGGTGCGGTCGGGAATCTCATCGATCGCGTTCTGCATGGGGAAGTCATCGATTTTCTGGACTTCCAGATCCGCGGTTATCATTGGCCGGCGTTCAACCTGGCGGATTCGTGCATTACGATCGGGGTGGGGATGATGATTATCGACCTGTTCCAGCAGGGGTCCCACCATTCCTCCGGTTCGTCCGCCACCCCGGCCTGAGGGGGCCGAAGGGGTCCAGCCGGTTCATTCTTTCCAGGAATACCCATGCATCCTGTCCTGATCGAGTTCGGGTTTATCAAAATCTTCACCTATGGTCTGCTGGTCGCTTCGGGATTTCTGGCGGGAATCCTGTTGGCGGCCCACCTCGGGAAAAAGGAAGGAATTTCTCCCCAGCAGATCATCGATCTCTGTTTTTACATTCTCATCTCGGCGCTTGTGGGCGCCCGGTTGATGTATATTGTGGTGGAATACCGATTTTTCATCGCCCATCCCCTGGAGGTTTTCAAGTTCTGGAAAGGCGGGTTGGTGTACTACGGGGGATTGATTATGGCTTCCGTGGTGGCGGTGTGGTATATGAGGAAGCACGCGATGCCGGTTTGGCCCATGGCCGACATTATCGCTCCCGCCCTGGCGCTGGGGCAGGGGATCGGCCGGTGGGGATGTTTTTTCGCGGGTTGCTGTTATGGAAGAAAAACCGATGTTCCCTGGGCGATTGTGTTTACGGATCCTCGCTCGCTGGCCCCGCTGGGGGTCCCCCTTCATCCGACCCAGATTTACCTGTCCCTCAATGCGCTGGTCATCTTCGGGATTCTGGTCTGGCTCTATCACCGGAAAACGTTTGACGGGCAGGTCATCTGGACGTATGGAGTGTTGTATTCCATCGGACGGTTCGTGATTGAGTATTTCCGCAATGACGACCGGGGTTTTGTGATCCAGGATGTTCTTTCGACGTCACAGTTTGTCGGCATTTTCGTCCTGGTCGTTTCGATTTTCATGCTGGTCATGTTACGGCGAAGGCAGATGCCGCTGTCTTCAAGAAAGTTTTAACGTTCGTTTCCACTCGCGCAGTTCCCCCTCGGGCAAACATGGAAGAAAACATACCTCCCAAAAGAATTTCCATCCAGCCTCTTGCCACCGTCCTGATCCGGAGGGGGGACAAGGTCGTCAAGGACGTTCCCGCCCGCGCCTTGATCCCCAATATACGGATCGGCAAATTGCACGGGAGTGACGAGATCTCCGCCACCGGAGAGCGGTGGGTTCGCCTGGATCGTCATACCCAGTTGGCGCATTACTTCCGGGCAGGAGGCGACCGGGAAAGTAAACCCCTCTCACCTCCAGGTGTGGACCGGCAATTGTCCGAACTGGCCGGGATGCTTCAGGATCTCAATGGCAGGGACGAGGCGGCCCGGCCCGGTCTCACCTGATCCCTCAATTTTCCGGTTCCGCCTTTTTTTCCGTTACCTCGTGGACGATAATTTCCCCCATTAATCGTCCGTTGGTGTTGGGCGCATGTGTCCTCAGGTATTCCTTGACGATCATGACCGCATACCGGTTGTCCACCGCGCGGGTGAACATGTTGAATTCTTCCTCGTAACCGGTTTTGTTGTTGACGATGGCGCCCCGCACCTTGAAAAAGGACTCCTTCATTTTCCCACCTTTCGCAAAAATTCACGGTTCCCGTTTGTTTGATTGTAACGGAAGAATCCCGATTCCTCGATTCAAATCCAATGGATTTTCATGGATCCGTTTCCCTTAAATACGCTGGATCCTCCAGTTAAATCGCATATTTTTGGGTTAATTGAGGTTGCCGGCAATATATTAAAATGGGTAGATATAAGATTAATTCTTGGAGCCACAGTTCTGCAGAAAAATATTGAGGAACCGCCGAAACCGTGGAGGGGGAGGGGGGGCGATTTCAATGTCACTAGACAAGATTTTACTGGTTGATGATGAAAAACCACACCTGGAACTGCTGAAGGAAGTTTTAAGTATTTATCCTGAAGAAATATCCATCCACACCGCCACAAGCGGGGAGGAGGCTTTGGCTTTCGTTCAGAGAAAAGGCCCATTTGCCGTCATTCTTTCCGATTATAAGATGGGCGGTATGACGGGGCTGGAACTGCTCACATGCGCCGGGGAAATTCACCCCTCAACCTCGAGGGTAATGATTTCGGGCGCCATGACCCGGGGGGAACTGGAAAAATTAAAAGAGGAAGGAATTATCCATGACTTCCTGGTAAAACCGATCGATATTGACGAATTAATTCGGAAGACCAAGGCCGGCATAATGGCTTTCCAGGGGAGATCGGGGCAGGAGAGGAGTTAAGGTATTTGGGTTTCTGGAAATGATTCCGATAACGGATATTGGATGAGCGCGTCTACCCTGTCCGGGCAGGCCAAGTCCGGTCGAACCGATCCGCAAATTGACTCCCCGGTGTTTCCGCTCTATGATGTTTGTACCCGGATTTAAAATCAGGGGTGCCCATGAAGAAGGCGGTATTCATCTCCATTTTCTTGCTGGCAAGCGCGGCTCCTTCCTTTGCCGACGAAACCTGTTCCCAAGTCCGGAATACCCCGCAGGCTCCCAAAAATTTCCTGGCCCATAAAAACCCGCTCAAGCCGACGAAAAAAAATCTGGAAGAGGGGAGAAAACTCTATTATCAGGAACGCAAGGAACTGGGGTGCGTGCAATGTCACGGCGAGAAGGGCGATGGGCAGGGCAAGATGGCTCCGGGCCTGGTGCCCCCGCCACAAAATTTCAGTTGCGCCCCGGCGATGAACAAGATCAAGGATGGGCAAATGTTCTGGATCATCCAGAACGGTTCCGCCGGAACCGGGATGTACACTTACGCTTATTTGAAGGATAAAGAGATCTGGCAGTTGATCCTGTACATCCGCCAGTTTTCCAAAAAGTGAATCGGCCAACGGGGGGCGCCGCTGTGTCCGTCAGCGTCGTCCGTGTATAAAAAAAGCCCTTACGGGAAATCCCGTAAGGGCTTTTATTTGGTAGCGGGGCCCGGATTTGAACCGACGACCTTTGGGTTATGAGGCAGATTGGAACAATTTTCGAGAGACGGCGACCGACAGCCTGGCTTCCCGCAATCCCCTGCCAGTCCAGGCGTTCAGGCTGTTCTGGCGTTTATGCCCGGTTCGACGGTTTTAGATGCTTTTCGATATTTTTTGGAACAATTTTGGAACAGTGGGAGGGGAGGTTAAATCAGTTTTCTAAAATGAATATTTAACGGCGGGGCCAGTTTTCTGGCCTCGGTGGGGGTGATCGGTCTTTGTCCCTTTTCCATCGCCGAGATATGGGAAAGCGGTATCCCGCTGGTTTGGGCCAGGTCTTTTTGGGTCAAGGATAGCCGTTTACGGTAAGCTCGCAAGGCGGCGGATGGTTTGCCTGAATCGGATACCAGCTTTTTAAATAATCGCTCCGTTTTGTCGGGATTCAGAATTTCGCGAGACGAAAACATTATTGCTTCGTGTATTGCCGCTTTTACCGCGCGCGAATGCTTTTGGGACAAAGTCTTCAGTTCAGGATGTTTGTCAAAAATTATCGTCGCTACATTTTCACCCGCCATGTCAATAACTTTCCTTTCGATGGGATACGCTGATTACGATAATCGTCGGTGCGATGACCTCGTAAATAACGCGGTATTCACGCTTTAATCGAGCGCTGAAGCATTCCGGTGAACCTTGAACATGTTTTACAATCCAACCGTTTGGAGTGGGTCCCTCAGTCTCAAGGTCCCGGCGGAACTGATCCATGATTTCGATAATTTCCTTGGGTAGTTTTTTCAGGTTTTTGCCCGCCCTTTTGGTGAGAACAACTACCCAAGCCGTCATGTTCAGTTTATATCATATTTGCGCATAAAATGTACTCTGTTTACTGGAGGCGGGCATGACCTTCCATGTTTCAGAAATCAGCCAAGGATCGAAATAAGCCGTTGGGATCCCGCGAAAGGTGGGACAGGAGTGGGACAAACGGGTTTTCGCAAAAACGAAGGGGTTAAGCCAATCGGCATAACCCCTTGTTTTATTTGGTAGCGGGGGCCGGATTTGAACCGACGACCTTTGGGTTATGAGCCCAACGAGCTACCGGACTGCTCCACCCCGCAGTATTGAGTTGTCAGGGAGATTAGTAACGGATGTTACTGAAACAAACTATAACGGTTTGAAGTTGCTTGTCAAGCGAACTTATTTTTTTGCGATCGGCTCCGGGCTTCCGCCCGGCGGCCGAGGGGATCGCGATGGGAAAACAAAACGGCCTGCGAAACGGGTTTCGCTTCGCAGGCCGCCGTGTGGGCGATTAGAGATTGGCGTTCTTCCGATCGGGATTGCGAATCGGCGAAGTTTCCGCGGTCAATTCGTCCAGGCCGGGGAACGAATCGTCGGGATGCAGGGTTTTGGCGCGCTCCAGAAGCTCTTCTTCCGATTCGCGGCGATCGGCATCGGGAATACAGCAGTCCACCGGGCAGACTTCCTGGCAGGCTTCCTCGCCGTGGAACCCGACGCACTCGGTGCACAGGGCGGGATCGATCACGTAGTAATCTTCGCCCTCCGAGATGGCCCCATTGGGGCATTCCGGTTCGCATACGCCGCAGTTGATACATTCCTCTGTGATAATAGTTGCCATGATAGGTTTCCTTTTCCTTAAAATTAAAATTTATAGTTAAAAGGGTGAGGTCCTTAAATAAACTTAAACCGTGTTTCCAGTCGTTCCGTCTTCATAAAAAAGAGAAGGCTAACCTTCTCAAGAATGGCTTGTAACTTGATCGGTTATGGATTCAGTCTGGCACCCTATATAGAAAAATGTCCCCACCAAGTCAAGCAATTTTTTCCATTCTTTTGTTTTTGCGCGGGCCGGTTTTTTTCTGCCGCTTCATCCTCCCGGCGGAGCCCGGGGGATTGCCTCTTTGCGGCCCCAAAGTTCAAAGCACAAAGTTATGCGTTCCGGCAATTAATTTGATAGGATTTTCTCATGCTTGTCAAACGGATTCTCCTGTTTCTCCCGCTCGCGCTGATTTTAATTCTTGCGCAATCGTTTTTCTGGGTGCCCACCTATGACCGGCAGGCTCTGGGCAATCCCGATCGCCTGGTCAAGTATGTTCAGGGAACGGGAGGGGACGCGCAGATCCTCAACCCCATCCTCAGCGCCGACACCACCAGCAGTACCATCAACAACTTGGTATTCGACGGGTTGATCGATCTCGATGACAAGTTGAATTACCGTCCGCGCCTGGCCGAGTCCTGGCGGCAATACGAGGAAGCCTACCTGGCGTTTGTGCCGGAATATTTTCAACAGGGACGGTCGCTGGGGGGAAGAACGATCCGTTCCGCTACGGATCTCCTCGGCGCGGTGCGGGAGGGAATGAAGGGGAATCCGGAATGGCTGGAAAAAATCGATTCGGCGGAGGTGGTTCCGCCCACGATCGTACCCGGACATCTGCATCTGCCCCGGAAAGACGGCAACGGCAAGCCGGTGAAAAAAAACGGGCGGCCGGAGATGGAAGAGGTGGCCTACGCGCTTCATCTTCCCGAACGCATCAAGTTTGTGCTCAAGGCGGTGGATCAGGATTTCTTTCTTCCGCTCCGCAAATTCATCGGCGAGGATTATTTCGATCGGGTGGATTACGGGAAATGGATCGTGGCCGGCCACCCGGAGGACCAGCCGCGCCTTGAGCCCGGTTACGCGGATTTGTTTGCGGTGGCCGAGCATAATCCGGTGATCGTTTTCGACCTGCGCCGGGGAGTCCGGTTTCACGACGGGCACGAGTTCGACTCGGCGGACGTTTTGTTCACTTACCAGGCGATCATGAACCCGAAGAACGCTTCGCCGCGCCGCTCGGATTACGAACCGGTCCGCTCGGCGGAGGTGTTGGGGAAGTATCGCATCCGGTTTGTTTATGACAAGCTGTTCTCTCCAGCCATCAATTCCTGGTTCATGGGGATTTTGCCGGAACATCTGCTGAACGATGCCGCCCTCAAACGCGAGGCCCGGGAACGGAACCTGGACGGGAAATCGTTCACGATTCGCGAGAGCGAGTTCAACCGTCATCCGGTGGGGACGGGTCCGTTCGTGTTCAAGGAATGGAACTCGGATGAGAGGATCCGTCTCGTGCGCAATGAGACTTACTGGGACGGCGCGCCCGAATACAACGAATATGTTTTGCGCATCATTCCCGATTCGCTGACGCAGGAAATGGAATTTTACGCGGGGGCGGTGGACAATTATTCGGTGCAACCGCACCAGGTGGCGCGTTTCAAGGACGACCCCAAGTACCAGCGGTTTTCCAGTCTCGGGTATTTTTACAGCTATATCGGATACAACGTGCGGAACCCGCTATTCGAGCCGGCGGAGGTGCGCCGCGCGCTCGGCATGGCCATCGACGTCGAAAAGATCATCCAGCATGTTTTGTACGGCGAGGGGGAACGGGTCACCGGACCTTTCCCCAAGATCACCGACTGGTACGATCACTCCATTGCCCCGCTTCCCTATGACCCGAAAGGGGCGCTCGACATTCTCCACGGGCTGGGATGGAAGGAGAACGCGGAAGGGTTTCTGGAGAAGGAGGGCAAAGTGTTCGAGTTCAACCTCATCACCAACAACGGCAACCCGATCCGCAAGAACATTCTCACCATCGCGCAGAACAGCTGGCGCAAGCTGGGGATCAAATGCAACACCCAGTTGTTCGAGTGGGCGGTGTTTTTAAAGGATTTCGTGAACGCGCTCAAGTTCGATGCGGTGGTGCTGGGGTGGAGCATGGGCATCGACCCCGATCTGTACCAGATCTGGCATTCGAGCCAGACCAACCCCAACCAGCTCAATTTCGTCGGCTATGAAAATCCGGAAGCGGACCGGTTGATCCTTCGCATCCGCAAGGAATACGACAAGGCCCGGCAGGTGGAGATGGCGCACGAGTTGCATCGCATCATTGCCCGGGACCAGCCTTACACCTTTCTCTACATCGCCAAGTCGACCCAGCTCATGGACAAGAAGATCGTGATCGTGGAACGGGGGCCGGGGGGAGAGGAGACGTACAAAAAAATCTATCCCACCCGCGATGGACGGATATCCTTTTACTTCAACGAATGGCGCAAATTGCCCGCCGTCCCGCAGTTCGCGCCGGAGGGTTGACCCGATCAGCCGAGGATTCTTCGTTGCAGGTAGATTTCCACGCTGTTGTTGAAATTGCTCGCCACCGCCACGTCCTTCATTCCGTCGCCGTTGTAGTCGCCGCTGGTGATCGTGAGCGGGGTTCCGCCATCGACCACGTAGTCGCGGGTGGGGTAATGGAATCCGCCTTTCGCGGTTCTCAGGATGAGGGAGAAGCTACTGCTTCGGGAATTGGCCACGGCCACGTCCAGCAACGCATCGTCGTTGAAATGCTCGGCCACAAGGGCGATGGGGCCGCCCCCGCCGGAAAAGGGGATCTCTTTCCGAAAGGCCCCGTCCCCATTGGAGAGCATCAAATACATGTTGTCTCCCTGGCCGGCGGCGAAGAGCAGGTCGGGTTTGCCGTCGTCATTCATGTCTTTGGCGATGACGGTCAGCGGCATCAACCCCTGGGCCATCCGGCGGGGGGAAGCGAAGGTGCCATCGCCGTTCCCCGGGAACAGGCGGATTCCGCTCGCGTTGGAACTGGTGGTGGCCAGCACGAGGTCGGCGCGGCCGTCGCCGTTGAAGTCCTGCGCCAGGACCGAGAAGGACCGGGACCCGGTTCCATAGGTCATTCCCTTTTTAAAACTGCCGTCTCCCGTGCCGAGGTAAATTTCCACCTTGTCGAAGGTGAGCGTGACGGCGAGATCCAGGTTGTTATCTTCGTTGAAATGCCCCACGGCCAGGGCCAGAGGCACCTTGCCGGTGGGAATGGGGTGGGCGGGATAGAAGGACCTCTTGGCCCGGCCGAGAAGGACCGTGACGACATGGGCGCCGCGGGAGTTGGTGAGGATGTCCGCAAAGCCGTCCCGGTTTACATCGTCCACGACCAGGGAAGTGGGCTCGGCGGGAACGGGAATGGAGAGCGGGGAATCGAAGGTTCCGTCGCCATGGCCATACAGGATGGAGAGCGTGCTGTCCTTGGTGTTGGCCGAAACCAGGTCGGCCCAGCCGTCGAGATCGAGATCGGCGGTGACCAGGCAGGCAGGGCCCTGGCCCACGTTCACCACGTTGAACTTATATAGGAGGTCCGGCGGGGGCGACGGCAGTTTGAAATCGCAGGCCGTCCCCGCCAAGAGCAGGAGCCCGGGCAGGAGGAATCCCGTCCATTTCCGATTTTTTCCGCCAACGTGCGGTCGCTTCATAACACCTTATCCTGAAATGAATTAACCTGGACCTTCCGGCGGGGAAATCCCTTGATTTTAAATTTCCCCTGTGCCAGAATACCTTTTTTCTATTAACAACCCCTCGCTCTAACCCGTGGTGGTTAGGGCTATAACCCGTGAGGAGGTCAGCGTTGCGATCCTACCAGAGTGTCCTTATTTTAAAACCCGATCTGGATGAAACCCAGGTCGACGAAGCCGTCCAGAAAATAGAAGGTTTTTTCAAGAAATTCGGTGGATCCTCCCACCGGATCGAGCGATGGGGCAAGAAGCGTCTTGCTTACCGGGTGAAGAAGAACCGGTTCGGTTACTACCTTAACATCTATCATACCTGCGAAAACGACAAACTTTCCCAACTCGAAAAGGAATACTCCCTGTACGAGACCATTCTAAAACACATGGTCATTCGTCTGGAGGAGCGCGATCTGGAGAGGGCGCTGACGCGGGCCGCCCAGGCGGAGGCCGGTGAAGAAGCGAAGGAAGGGACGGGCAAGGCGGTTGAAGGTACCGATAACGAGGACGCCGAGGAAGTGGTGGGTGTGGCCGAATAGGCTTGATCCACCGCTCGGGACAGGAAATGGGAAATGGCCAATTTCAATAAAGTACTCTTGATGGGGAATCTCACCCGGGATCCGGAATTGCGGTATACCGCAAGCGGGGCCGCGGTGGCCACATTCGGGATGGCGATCAATCGCCGGTACAAACAAGGCGATGAATGGAAAGAAGATGTGTGCTTTGTCGACATCACCGTTTGGGGCAAGCAGGGAGAAAATTGCGCCGAGTATTTGAGCAAGGGCCGGCCGGTGTTTGTCGACGGCTACCTGCGGTTTACCACCTGGGAAACCGATAACGGCCAGAAGCGAAGCAAGCTGGACGTTACCGCCAACACGGTCCAGTTCCTGGGCGGCCGAGGCGACGCTCCCCGGGGAGGATCCACCGAACCCATGGGCGAAGAACCCCCGTTTCCTGCGGGCAAGGAAGACGATATCCCTTTTTAGGGTTTCCATATTAAACCGATAACCGATTCAATTTTGTTTTCAAGGACACCAAGATGACTTTTACGAAAAAGCGAAACCTGTTCGCGCAAAAAATCTGCCGCTTCTGCGCCGAAAAAATAGATCACATCGATTTCTTCGACGTGAAGACAATGAAACCCCTCATCTCGGAGCGGGGAAAGATTGTGCCTTCCCGAATATCCGGGAATTGTGCGAAACACCAGAGGCAATTGACGGTCGCTATCAAACGGGCGCGCAACATCGCTCTTTTGCCCTTTACCGTTGAACGTTGAATTCCAAGGGGGACTTCTAACAATTGCCTTCTACTTCGGGTTTTCCCTGTTAATAGAAGAGCGCCCGGAGTTCCAAAGAGGAACATACCGAACCCATAGAGGTACCCTGACGATTGCCTGACCCAACCCCACCCAGGAACCTGTTATTACCGGGGATCGCTGTTCTGGTTCTTGGATTAATGGCGCTCGTGTTCCCTCCCCTGGCCCTGGTGGCGGGAATTCTGTCTCCCGTTCCATTGATTTTTGTTTACCTTCAAGTGGGTAAGGGCGCGGGATTGGCCGTGGTGGCGGTGATTTTTGGGGTTCTGCTTGCGGTGATGGGGCCCATGCAGGCCATCCTGTTTCTGGCCGAATATGCCGTTCTGGCCGTGATTATGGCCGAAACCCTTCGATTGGGATTTTCCTTCGACCGGTGCGTTGGGTTCAGCGCCTCCG
>PCWF01000202.1:0-10104 GCA_002796165.1 Nitrospinae bacterium CG11_big_fil_rev_8_21_14_0_20_56_8 | reverse complement strand
GATTCCCTGAAGACCATGGGGGAAAGCGCGGCGGACCTGGCGGAAATGAAGCGATTCGCCGATAAGGCTTCGGAGACCTTTGCGGTTTCCTTTCCGGCGATCATCGCGATCGGAAGCCTCATCACGGCGGCGATCAACTTTTTCCTGGTGCGATTTTTGATGGTTCGGTTTCATGGGCCCTCAATATCGCCGCCGGAAAAGTTTTCCGAGTGGATTTTGCCGGAGCAAATGGTGTGGCCGCTCCTGCTCTCCGGGGCGGCGGTGGTGCTGACGGAAGGCATGCTGGATGTCCTGGGACTGAACGTCCTGCTGGTGCTTCTGGTGATTTATTTTTTTCAGGGCTGGGCCATTATCGCCCGGTTTTTTGAAATTAAAAATGTTCCCGGAATCCTTTGGGCTCTGGCGTTGCTCCTGATCCTGGTGCAACCCATCCTGATTGGACTGGTGATCGGATTGGGAGTGTTCGATATCTGGATCGATTTTAGAAAACTGAAACCCCGTCCCTCGACCGGGCCGGATGATGAAGATCAAATTTAGGGAAGGAGTGAATCGAACGTCATGAAACTGCTACTGAAAGAAGATGTGGAAGGTCTCGGGAATCTGGGCGACGAGGTTGAGGTGAAAGACGGTTTTGGCCGCAATTACCTTATTCCTCAGGGGAAAGCCATCCTCGCCACGACCTGGAACGTAAAAGAACTCAACCATCAGAAGGGCATTGTTCAGGCCCGGTTGCGCAAGGCCAAGGTTGTGGCAGAGGAAAAAGCCGGCCAGATCGCCAATGTCCCTTGCGTGATCCGGAAAAAAGCCGGTGAGAATGGCAAGCTGTTCGGTTCGGTGACGGCCCAGGAAATTGTTGAAATCCTTCGGGGGCAGGGAGTCGAAGTGGACCGGCGCAAACTGGTTCTGCCCGATGCCATCAAGGCGTTGGGTGATTTCAAAGTCAATCTCAAACTCCATCCTCAGGTGACGGTTGCGATCAAGGTTTCCGTTATCGCGGAGGAAGAGGAAAAGAAATCCGAGGACGCGCCTGAAGGAGACGTGGCCCAGGAATCTGCGCCGGGCGTCGAGGGAGAAAGCGCCTCTTCTGCCGAAGCGTCCTGATTCTTTCTAACATTCTGCAACGCTGAAAAAGGGGAGGGAACGACGATGCCGGAGGCCGTCGGCCAAATTTCCCTGAACAAGCTCCCTCCATATAACCTGGAGGCCGAAGAAGGCGTGTTGGGCGCTTGCCTCAAATCGGGCGAGGCGCTGGCGCGGGCTCTGGAAATTCTGGGAGAAGACGATTTCTACAAATCCTCTCACCAGAAAATTTTCCGCGCCATGCGGGTTCTGTTTGAAAGCAATGATCCGGTCGATATCCTCGCGGTCTCGGAACAGTTACGAAAGAAAGACCTGCTCATCGACGTCGGCGGACTCGATTACCTGACCCAGCTTGAAGATTTTGTTCCCACCGCGACCGCCATCGCCCACCACGCCCGGATCGTCCGGGAAAAAAAGATCCTTCGTGATCTGATCCAGACCGCCAGCGACATTGTCACCCAAAGTTACGAAGACACCGACGAGGTGGAAACCATCCTCGACCGGGCCGAACGATCGATCTTTGAAATTTCCGAGAAACGGACCCGGCGCAGTTTTTACGAACTGAGCGCGGTTGTAAAAGAAAGTATCCATACCGCGGAAAAACTTTCCCAGGCGCCGGGCCTGGTGACAGGGGTTCCCACCGGTTTCACCGATCTCGATCGTATCACTTCCGGCCTGCAACCCTCCGACCTTATCATTCTCGCCGGGCGTCCCAGCATGGGAAAGACCAGTTTCGTGCTCGATCTGGCACGCTATGCCGCGGTCCACGCCGAGAAGGCGGTGGCGATATTCAGTCTGGAAATGTCCAAGGAACAGTTAGGCAACCGCCTGCTGTGCGCCGAGGCGCGCGTCGACTCCAACAAACTGCGTACCGGTTTTATCGCACGCACCGACTGGCCCAAGATTCATAAAGCCGGTGCGAAGCTGGCCCAGGCCCCCATCTTTATCGATGACAGCGCTTCGTTGACCAGCCTGGACGTCCGCGCGCGGGCCCGGCGGCTGGCCGCCGAACAACCCCTCCGCTTGATTATCGTCGACTACCTCCAGCTCATGCATTCCAGCGGCCGGTCCGAAAGCCGCCAATTGGAAATATCCGAAATCTCTCGTGGCCTGAAAGCCCTGGCCAAGGAACTGAACGTGCCCATCGTGGCGCTTTCCCAGTTGAGCCGGGCCGTGGAAAGCCGCACCGACAAACGGCCCCTCCTTTCCGATCTCCGCGAATCCGGCGCCATCGAGCAGGATGCGGACGTGGTCGCCTTCATCTATCGCGATGAAGTTTATAATTCGGATACCAAGGATATCGGTATCGCTGAGATTCTGGTGCGGAAACAGCGCAACGGTCCCCTCGGCGAAGTGCGTCTCGCATTTGAAAACAACTTTACCCGCTTCAGCAATCTGACCGAGCGGACCGATGTCCCACCGCAGGCAGAAACCCCATCCGGAGACGATGAGGAGGCCCCTTTCTAGGGGACCTCTGCCTCCGTTCATACGGGGTCCGTCGGATGTAAGGATAAGCCCCCCACCCTTAGGGGGTCTCAAATTGAACCGAACCCCCTTAACTTCCAGGGAAGGACTTGTGAACCCCATCTTTAGTCAACCGCGTCAGGTTCTCCTGTTATCTCTCTTGATCGGATGGGCGATGAGTTTTCCCTGCTGGGCCGGGGAGCCACCCCGGCCGAACCATCCTTTTTTGCCGGACCCCTCGCCGGAACAACAGGCGGAGATTCTGCTTTCCATGCGCCAGTACTCAAAAGCCCTGGAGGAGTTCCAACGCCTGATCGGGGATGGGAGCCAGGAACCCACGGTTTACCGCGGCCTGGCAAAATCCTATGAGGGGACCGGACAACTGGCCGAAGGGAAACGGTATCTGGAAAAATTACTGAACACGGACCCCGGCAACGCCAACCTTCTTTTTGGCATGGGGTTCATGCATTTTCTGATGGGAGAGTTCGGCCCGGCGGAGGATCGGTTGAACGCCTCTTTGGACCAGAGCTCCGGAAATGCTCTGGCCTGGAATACCCTGGGGGCGGTGTTGGCGGAAAAAAAATCATACAGTGAGGCGATAAAAAAAGTGAAACGGGCGATCGAACTGGATCCCTCGGACTTGCGGTTTTATCAGAACTTGAAACAAATTTATGAAGAGATGGGGGAGACCGGCTTATTTATTGCAGAGTATAAAAAGAGCCTGGAGACCGGTCCTCATGCGCTGTCGCTGGGATATGGGCGGACGCTGGCGAACTCCTTACGCCAGAAAGGGTTTCGACTTTACAGCGAGGGAAAGCCGGACGAAACCCGAAAGGCATTTTCTGACATGCTGGAGTTATACCGTGAAATTAATTATCCACCCGGAGTGGTACAGGCGTTATTCAGCCTGGGGATTTTATATGAAGAATCGGGCGACCTCCAAACCGCCTATAAATTTTACGAGGAGGTTCTGAAGATCAATCCGGGTCATATCCAGGCCAGGGAAAAATTGCGGATGCGGTAAAAAAGGCATTAAAACGCACTTTCTTCCGAAAAGCTCCGCTATCGTGTTTGGGAAGAGGGTAAAAAAATGTAGGACAATAACTCTAATTACTTATTGACTTTATTGAGCTTCAAGGATACGATCAAACGACTTTTTTTGTGAATTCGCTCCATATGCGCATTCTTAACCGAAGGAGGACGGGTGGATAAAGACTTCTACACTTTGGTGATTTTTGCGGGAACCACGGGTGCTCCCAAAAAGACCCAGATTCCCAAGCGGTTTGTCCGCGTGGGGCTATCCCTTTTATTGGTCCTGGTTTTAGGTGTCGCAGGGTCCTCATTCTATTTTGCCAACCGATACATCGATCTTTTGGGTACTCAGGATGAGTTGACCTCTCTTCGCCGCGAATCCAAGATTCAAAAGATTCAGGTGGAGAAATTCGCCCAGCAAGTGCGGAATTTTGAAACGGAAATGGCCCGTCTGGAGCGGTTCGAGAAAAAATTGCGGGTCATCACCGCCCTGGACGGCAATCCCGCTTCCACCGAGGATAATTGGGGGGTGGGTGGACCCTATGGATTGTCGAATCACAGTTTCACGACCTCGCTGGAGCGGGAGGCGCGGGCCATCGGCGAGCGGCTTTCCGGCAGTTTGAGCCATTTGACGAAGCAAGCCAAGGTGCAGACGATCAGCCTCCAGGAACTTGACGAATTTTTTAAAAGTCAGAAATCGCTGTTGTCCTCCACGCCTTCCGTCTGGCCCACGCGAGGTTGGGTCACTTCCGGATTTGGTTATCGCAAATCCCCCTTCACCGGCTTGCGCGAAAAGCATGAGGGTTGGGACATCGCCGCCCGGGCCGGGTCCCAGGTTCGGGCCACCGCCGATGGAGTCGTCGTGGTTGCCGGGAGAGAATATGGTTATGGCAACATGATCGAGGTCGATCATGGTTATGGCTACATTACCCGTTATGGCCACAACTCCAAGCACATGGTCCAGGTCGGCGACAAGGTGAAACGAGGCGATGTTGTGGCCCTGGTGGGTAGTACGGGCCGCAGTACGGGACCTCATGTTCATTATGAAGTGCTTCTCAACGGCGTACCGGTCAATCCCCAAAATTTCATTCTGGAGGAATAATACAGGCGGCCTGGATTCCCCCTGTCAGGGCGGGGGAAGTGTGCTTCGTTTCCGGGTCTTCCTCCTTTTCCCCTGGCGGGATTACCGGATTCTTCCAAGATGGGGGAGATCCTTCTCCAGGTTACATAATCCCACCTCGCACCGGCACTTATTAAATTCAACCGTTTTTTGTAACATTATATATAATCCAGAGTGATCGCCCCGTGGCCATACGTTTCATTCGCGGCGGGTGTTTGTGTCCCGGCAACGACTACTCCCGAATCCTCTTTCCCATAAAAGCCATCCTTCCGGAATTATGCTAGGTCTGATCAAAAAAATATTCGGCACCCGCAATGAGCGGGAAATAAAACGGATCCAGGTCATTGTCGAAAAGATCAACCAGTTTGAGCCCTCGATCCAGCCTTTGACTGACGTTGAGCTTGCCGGGAAGACGGCCGAGTTCAAGCAGAGGTTGGAGCAGGGGGCCAGTCTCGACGACTTACTTCCCGAAGCGTTTGCCGTCGTGCGGGAAGCAGGTTTGCGCGCGTTGAACATGCGTCATTTCGATGTTCAAATGATCGGGGGAGTCGTCCTCCATGAAGGGAAAATCTCCGAAATGAAGACCGGGGAAGGAAAGACCCTGGTGGCTACCCTCCCGGTTTACCTGAACGCCCTGACAGGCCGGGGAGTGCATGTTGTTACCGTCAACGAATATCTTGCCCGGCGCGACGCGGAATGGATGGGTACCCTCTATAAATTCCTGGGTCTTTCCGTGGGAGTGATTTATCACGACATGCCCGATGCAGAGCGGAAGAACGCTTATCGGTGCGATGTCACCTACGGGACCAATAACGAATTCGGCTTTGACTATCTTCGCGATAACATGAAGTTCTCCGCCGAGCAGTTTGCCCAGCGCCCCCTGTACTACGGCATTGTGGACGAGGTGGACAGCATTCTGATCGACGAGGCCCGGACTCCCCTTATCATTTCCGGCCCGGGCGAAGAATCGACCGACAAGTACTACGTCGTCAACCGGGTGCTTCCCAAGCTCCGCAAGGAAACGCATTACACCACCGATGAGAAAAGCCGCACCGCCTCGTTTACCGAGGAAGGGGTGGCCTACATGGAAAAACAATTGCAGGTGCAAAACCTGTACGATCCTTCCAGCATCGAGCTACTCCATTGCTCCAATCAAGCCCTCAAGGCGCATGCGCTGTTCAAGAACGAAGTGGATTATGTGGTGAAGGACGGCAAGGTTGTCATCATCGACGAGTTTACCGGACGGATGATGCCGGGCCGCCGGTACAGCGACGGACTTCACCAGGCCCTCGAAGCCAAGGAAGGGGTGGAAATCGAAAACGAGAACCAGACTCTGGCGTCCATTACCTTTCAGAATTATTTCCGCATGTATGAAAAGCTTGCCGGAATGACGGGTACCGCAGATACCGAGGCGGAAGAATTCAACTCCATTTACAAACTGGAAGTCCTGGTGGTTCCAACCAACAAGCCCATGATCCGCGAGGATTACCCCGACGTGATCTACCGGACCGAAAAAGAGAAATTCGATGCCGTCATCGAAGAGATTCGCGAATTGTATGAGATCAAACGGCCGGTTCTTGTGGGAACGATTTCCATCGAAAAATCCGAAAAACTGAGCCACATGCTCAAGCGGTCCGGGATCCCGCATAACGTCCTCAATGCCAAACACCATGAACGGGAAGCCGAGATCATTTCCCAGGCCGGTCAAGAAGGGGCGGTGACCATTGCCACCAATATGGCGGGCCGCGGTACGGATATCGTTCTGGGGAAAAGAGTGCCGGAGATGGGGGGACTTCATATTCTCGGAACCGAGCGTCATGAAAGCCGACGGATCGACAACCAGCTCCGCGGCCGCTCCGGGCGGCAGGGAGACAAGGGATCCTCGCGATTCTACCTGTCGCTGGAAGACGACCTGATGCGGATTTTCGGTTCCGACCGGATTTCGGGGCTAATGCAGAAACTGGGGATGGAAAACGGTCAACCGATCGAACACAACATGGTCAGCAAGGCGGTGGCCAACGCCCAGAAGAAGGTCGAGGCCCACAATTTCGATATCCGCAAGCACCTCCTCGAGTACGACGATGTGATGAACAAGCAGAGGGAGGTTCTTTATTCCCTGCGGCGGGGAATTCTTTTAGGAGACAACCAGAAGGACATTCTCCTGGATATGGCCGAAGAGGTCATTGAGGAATTTCTGCAGGAGATTGCGCATGAAAAAATCTACCCCGAAGAATGGGATATCCCGGCGCTGAACGATTTTCTCCAGCGCCAGTTCGGGATCGGGGTGCAAAAGATAAATAATGCGGAACTGCTGATACATGAGAAAAAACACCTTCCCCTCGAGCATTGCGATCAGGAGCAATTGTATGACGCCATTGTGGAGGTGGTCGTCGATGTCTACGAAACAAAGATGGCCCCGTTCGATCCGCGGACGATTCGTCACCTGGAGCGGATGATCATGCTACAGGTGGTGGACAACCTCTGGCGGGACCACCTGTTGGGAATGGATCACCTCAAAGAGGGGATCGGGCTACGGGGATATGCTCAAAAGAACCCCCTGACGGAATATAAGAAAGAAGGGTTCTCGATGTTCAGCGCCATGATGCTTCGGATCAAAGAAGAAATCACCGAGTATCTTTTCAAGGCCAACATCTCCCGGGAACCTCAAACGGTGGTTGAAGAAAATATCCCTCGCCCCCCCAAGGTGGTGGAACATCGCGGCGGGGGTGATGGCTCCGAGGAATCAAAGCCGGTTACGGTTCGCCGGGATGACAAAAAGGTGGGGCGGAACGATCCCTGTCCATGCGGAAGCGGGAAAAAATATAAGAAGTGTCACGGGCAGTGACCTGGGAAACGGATGGGATGACCTTCCTCGATCACTCGCGATCGGGATGGCTCTCTCTGGCTAGGAACGCTCCAACGTTTCCTGGCAATCGATGCAAAGACTGGTGAGGGGGAGGATTTGAAGCCGCTTGATGCCGATCATCTTGGAGCACGATTCGCATTGCCCGTAAGTTCCCTGATGGATCTTGAAAAGCGCGTCTTCGATGAGTTTCAGTTCATGCCGGTCCCGGCTCGATAACTGAAACATCATCTCTCTTCCCTCCAGGCTGGAAGCCAGATCGATCTCGTTACTGAACGTCAAATCCCCTACATTCCGCTCAATGGCCTGCGAGGACTGGATCATTTTCAGCAGGTCGGAACGGGTGCCGACCAGTTTCTCTTTGATCTTTTCGATGATGGGATCGAGTTTCTTGGGGGCTTTTGCGACGGTATTTTTTTTCGCCGCAACAGGTTGTTTTGTTTTTGGAGATGCGGGCTTTTTAGAAGCAACTCCCTTCCGGGAAGTCGGTCTTGAGGCGGCTTTTTTGACGGACGATTTTTTGGTTTTAACGGGTTTGCTCTTCACCTGGGTCTTGGCTCGCGCTTTACCTTTGGTCTTGGCCGATTTTTTTGGTAGAGCAGTTTTTTTCAAAGGGGGCCGGGAAGACTTTTTCTTTTGCGAAGGTTTGGATTTCGAGGCAGGCCTGGATTTTTTAACGGCTGTTTTCTTACGTTTAGCCGTCGATTTTTGGGGCGCCTTTTTTCTTGAAACTTTTTTCTTCGCGGCCTTCTTTTTAACTGCTTTCTTTTTTTTAGTTGCCACCCCAAATCTCCTTACCTGAGTTGTACAGGGTAAAGCTTTTCCCTGCCCAACGGGTTTTTGGATAATTTATGCGCTTTTGGCTATAAATTAAACCACCGGAATTCTCCGGCGGTTTGGGTCCAATTTGGGGTCGACCTTAACCGGTAAAGCTTTTCTTTCAGATGGTTAAGTATTTGCGTTTCTTAAAACGGTTCCAATTTAAAACATCCTGTTTACACAGAATCGCGGAAGAATATCAATACCCCCCCAAAAGTTCAAGCAATTATTTTCACTTTTTCCGGTTTGTTTAAATTGGACCCCCTTGGGTGATCAGGCGGCAGGAGATTCGAAATCCACCACGATCGAACTGGAGCAGAGGGAGCGCATGATTTCGATAACGGGAAGATGGCGGGGATGCCGGGCATAGGCCTCCAATCCCTTCCGATCGTCAAAATGGGTGGTGAGGGCCAGATCATAACTGCGGTCCGATCCTTTAAAGTCCACCCCCACCTCCAGATATCGCAATGACTCAATATGATGCTCCAGGCTTTTTAGTGCCTCAATGGCCCGGTTCATGTTAGCAGGGGTCTTTTCGGCCAGCTTGAACAGGACGATATGCTTGACCATGGTTCCTCCGTTTCGAGAATGGCAGGGGGAGAGAATATCACTCGCGGCACAAAATTTCCATCTCTTGATTTCCTGAGAAGCCGGAAGTTAATATGGCGAATCAAGGGTATGGACCGAAGTATTATTTGGGATTGTTGATTTATGTCGTGGATGCTTGGAGCCGGATTGGGTTTTTTGCGGGGAGGGCCCGTGGGGGCCTTGATCGGGGGTGCGATCGAGCATTTCATCCGAAAAAAGATCACCCAAAAAATGGAGGCCTCCCTCCCCGGAGTCGCCAACCGGGGGATCTTTGTGTCCTGCCTCATCGTCATCCTGACCCGGGTGGGGATGGCGAAGGGACCCTTGACGCCCAAAGAAACCGGCGTCATCCAGCAGTTCCTGATTAAAAACCTGAATTACTCCAACGACGATCTGAAGTTCATCAACGACATCGTCCAGGAGACGCAAAAATTAAAACCCAATCTTGAAGCGGTGGTGGAACAGTACCGGAAGGCGGCCGGCGGGCACTATAAATTCCTCATCCTCGCGACGGGTTATCAAATCGCCTTGATTGGCAACGGGTTGGAGCACGGGGGACAGGAAGAGATCAACCGGCTTGCGAGGCTCCTCGGGGTAACCTACGAGGACCATGACCGCATCCGCCGAAAATATTCCCTGGACGCGCTGAGGACCCCGTACACGATTCTGGGCATCCCTCCCACATCCACCAACGAGAAAGTCAAGAAAGCCTACCGGGAAATGGCTCAACGGTATCATCCGGATCGATTTGCCCATGAGGGAACCGAATCGGCGGAAGCCGCTCACCTGAAATTCCTGGAAATCCAGGAAGCCTTCCAGGAGGTCCAGAATCTTCGCGGGTTGTGATGTCGTCAGAGGTGACGGAGAGGGTTGCAGAGGAGGCTCACTCTGTTTCCCTGGGGGCATTGGCCGGGGGGGATGTTTCTCCGCCATTTTCCTTTTGGATGAATTCCCTTACGATGACGGAAATGATTTTTCGTTTACTTGCCTCTTTCACCGTAAGGCGGTACTTATCGATCTCGACCTGTTCCCCTGGCAGGGGAATCTTTTCGAGGCGGCCGATGACCAGGCCCGCAAGGGTTTCAAAGTCCTCGCTGGTGGGGAGATTCAATTCCAGGATTTCGTTGATTGAATTGAT
>PCWF01000100.1:7200-14481 GCA_002796165.1 Nitrospinae bacterium CG11_big_fil_rev_8_21_14_0_20_56_8 | reverse complement strand
TCCCCGTATCCCATCCGCAAACATTCGCCCGCCGCGATCGGGCCTTCGCCCTGCTCATCGTCCTTTTGGGAAGCGCGGTATTCGCCAACCATCTGGAGAATCCGCTCCAGTTCGACAGCGTGGCCCACGTCCTGGACAATCCCCGCCTGCAACACCCCGGCGAGATTCTCTCGCTCGGGTTCTGGGCGCGGGAGTTCATGGATCGAAGCCTGATGCAGATCTCCCTATCAGCCAACGTGGCGTGGGGCGGATTCGACCCGGCGGGATTCCACCTGTTCAACCTGTGCTTTCACCTGCTCAACGCCTTCCTCGCGTACCGGGTCCTGCGGGGAATCGGCCGCCGGTTGGGACGCGAGGGAGAGGTTCCTCCGGGAGCCTGCCGCCTCGCCGCGTTGATATTTTTACTCCACCCGATCCAGACCGAGTCGGTGGTCTACGTCATGGGCCGGTCGGAGGTGCTTTCGGCGACGTTTTATCTCGCGGGGTTTCTTCTGTTTCAATCCGCGCTGGAGGGACGCGGAAGAGGGCCGGCCTGGATCCGCGCCGGGATTTTTCCGCTGGGAATCCTCGCCTGCCTCGCGCTGGGGTTCTCGGTGAAACCGACGGTGGCGACGCTTCCGTTTCTGCTGGTCCTCTATTACCTGATGGGTCTGGGGCCCGGCTCGCCCGCGCTCGAATTCCTGCGCCGCTGGCGGTGGGTGCTGGGAGGCGGGGTCCTGGCGGCCGCGGCGGCGCTGACTGTTCAGCTGGTCATGGATGAAACCTTTCTCACCTTTTACTCCGGGGCGCAGAAGGAGGTTGCGCGGAGCCTTTACCTGACGACCCAGCCCGGCGTGGTGATGTTGTACTACGCCAACAAACTTGTGCTTCCCTTCAACCTCACCGTCGATCCCGGTTTCGGCTGGGTGACGAGTCCGGCTTCTCCCGTGTTTCTCGCCGGGACGGCGCTGGCGGGCCTCTGGTTTTTTCTTGCGGTGCGGTCGGCGGACCGGCGGCTGAACCTGTTCTGTTTCGCCTGGTATTTCGTGGTGCTGTCGCCGTCCTCGTCGATCGTTCCCCTGCACGACGCGGCGGCGGAGCACCGGGTGTATCTCGCTGGGCTGGGCCTTCTGTTTCCTTGCGCCCGGCTCCTGCACTCCGCCGCGCCCCGGCCCGTGCCGAAGACGGCGCTGGCGGTTTTCGTGCTGGTCCTGTTGAGCCTGCTCACCGTCCAGCGCAACCGCGTGTGGCACAGCGAAGTGTCGCTCTGGCAGGATGCGTATCGCAAATCGCCAGGCAAGGTTCGGCCGCTCGTCAACCTCGCGCGGGGCCTCACCGTGGCGGGGAGGGAAGGGGAGGCGGCGGCGCTCTACGAGGCGTCCCTGCGACTCAACCCCAACCTGTTCGCGTCCAATTACAACCTGGCCGAGCTGTACCTGCGCCGGGGAGACGCGGACCGGGCGCTGATGTTTTTCAGCCGCGCGGCAAATATCGATCCGCAGGTTCCCGAAGCGCACGGGAAACTCGGCGAGATTTACCTGTCCCGGCGGGAGTGGGACCAGGCCGATACGCACCTGAAACGGGCGGTGGAGTTGAATCCCCGGTACGCCGTGGCCATGCGAAATTTGGGGGTCCTGCATTATTTTTACAGGAACGACCGCCGGGCGGGGCTGACGTATTTCGCGCGGACGCTGGAGCTGGATCCCGCTCAGCCGGGCGCGGAGAAAATCCGGCAACTGCTCGCGTGGGGGGAGACGCCTCCGGCCAATCCGCCCCCTCCTTGAACAGAGGAGGAGTGTTAACCCGGATATTGCGCGAGTAAGGAGTAATAATCCGGATTCCACTCCAGCAGGCAATTTGAAACGATTGAAAACGCAACGGGGTTATGGTAGCTTCCTGAAACCCGGAAACATCCGTGCCGATGTGGCGGAATTGGTAGACGCGACAGACTCAAAATCTGTTCTCCGCAAGGGGGTGGGGGTTCGATTCCCTCCATCGGCACCACCTTCCCAGGTGGAGGGAGATTCCGCTTCCCGTCCTGCGACCCATCCGTTTTGAGGGGAATTGAAACTCTCCCACCTACTACCGCCGGTGCGGCGCACAGATCAACACCGATTAAACCCGATCCCCCGTGCCGATATTTTTCCCTCTCCCCCTGGGAGAGGGTTGGGGTGAGGGGATTTTTATCCTTCCCCTTCGCGTCTTTTCCGTCTTTGCGGTCAACGGCATTTCAACGCAAAGGCGCAAACCGCGCAAAGAACCCAAAAATTCGTTGTCATTCCGAGGAGCATCGGCGACAAGGAATCTGGCTCCAATTGAGGAGGGGGCATGCGTGCTTCACGTTCCGGCAAGATCCCTCGCCTCTTCGGCTCGGGATGACAAAAGGGAAGGCTCAGGATGACAAAAGGGAAGGCTTGGGATGACACCCGGTCTGTCATTCCGAGGAGCATCGGCGACGAGGAATCTGGCTCCAATTGAGGAGGGGGCATGCGTGCTTCACGTTCCGGCAAGATCCCTCGCCTCTTCGGCTCGGGATGACAAAAGGGAAGGCTCGGGATGACAAAAGGGAAGGCTCGGGAGGGAAAAAGGGAAGGCTTGGGATGACACCCGGTCTGTCATTCCGAGGAGCATCGGCGAAGCGGAATCGGGCTCTGAATCGGGATGGTGCGTGTTCTCTCCCCGCGGGGGTTGACCCGCCCCTCCCTTCTCCTCTTATAATATAGAAGCCATCTTCGTTTTCAGTCATCGAGGCGGGATCGATAAGGGAGCGGAATGCCGGACACGCTGAGTGCCATCCTGGTGCCCCACGCGCAGGCCCTTCTGGGTTATGCGGTGGTCTTTGCCCTGCTGGAGTTCGGGTTCCCCGCCAAACGGGTCCAGCGGTTGTGGCGGCGCGACTCCGCCCTCGATCTCGCTTACTCGTTCTCGCTTCCCCTCCTCCTCTACGTTCCGCACACGCTGACGCTGATTTTTTTCACGGGCTACTTTCTGGGCGCGGTTCCGGCGGACCCGGACGCGCCGGGCTTCATCGAGCGGCAATTGAAGGTGGTCGAAAACCCCCGCCACGGCGCGGTCTCGATCCATCCCGGTCCCAACTGGACGTACCTTCCGCAACCGGGTTTTTCCGGACTGGACACGATGGTCACCCGCGAGTCGGCGGGAGAGAATGAAACGGTGAAGACGATCCTCATCCGGGTCGAGGCGGAACCGCAAAAGGTTTCCTGGGCGGTCACCAGCGTCCAGCGGACGGGCCGCTCGTCGGAAGGGCTGTCCGGATTTTTCATGGATTTGAGAACCTGGAACGCGGAGCGGCCGTTCCTGGTGCAACTGGTTCTGGTTTTGTTCGCGATGGATTTCATCGGTTACTGGCGGCACCGCCTGATGCATTCGAAATATTTCTGGCCGTTCCACACGATCCACCACAGTTCCGGATCGGTGGACTGGCTTTCCAACGAGCGGATGCACCCGGTCAACCAGTTCATCAACACCATCGTCAGTTTTCTGATCCTGATCGCCCTGGTGGAAGATCCGTTTCTCTCCTCGATATGTATTTTCCTGCGGCGCGGATACAGTCTGTATATCCATTGCAACGCCCGGATTTCGTATGGTCCGCTCGACTACGTTCTCACCAGTCCGTTGTTCCACCGCTGGCACCACGCCAATTGTCCGGAAGCGGAGAACCGGAATTTTGCCATTTTCTTTTCCTGCATCGACTGGATGTTCGGCACGCATTACCTGCCCGCGCGCCGCGAGGACCCGGAGCAACTGGGCCTGGTCCGGGACCGGATTCCCGACGGCTTGCTCGGGCAATGGATTTATCCGTTCGCGAAGCTTTTTCGCGTGAAGGATTCGGCCGGATTGGGAGGGTAATTGAAGGGGGCTGGGAGAAAATCAGCAGATTGCCGGAAAACGCCCCAATTGTCATCCTGAGTGCAACGAAGGATCTGGCCGGGACGATCAAGGGGTGTGGTCCATACTGAATCGGGGCAAGATTCTTCGGCGCGTCTGCGCCTCAGAATGACACATTGGCGCTTTTCATGACAACCCGGGTCCTTTCAAATTGTCATCCCGAGTCTCTTATTGTCATCCCAAGCCTTTATTATTGTCATCCTGAGCCTTCGGCGAAGGATCTGGCTGGAACGATCAAGGGGTGTGGTCCATACTGAATCGATGCAAGATTCATCGTCGCCCACTGGGCGTGGGGCCTTAAGGCCGGAACGGGACGATGGCGATGGATAGGTAACAATCGCCTTGGGAGTTTGGCCTTGCGCCCGTGCGGCGAGCACCCTCAGAATAAAATCCACAATCGATTCCGAGCTTCTTTTCAAAAATCCCGCACACGCTCCGCCAGTTCCGGGTGGTCGATGAAGGGATTGCGGTTGCCCTGAACGAGCTCGATCTGCGTGTTCCGTTCTTCTTCCCCAAGTCAGACCAAGATATAAAAATTTTTCTAAACGGAAAAAGGCAAAAATTAAACGAAAATTAATTGTTATTAATAGCAAAATTTTTTTATTAATAATAGTAAAATAAATATTTATCCTAATTATTATTGTAATTCAATTATTAATGATCGTTTTCTAAATATTGGTATGCTACATTCCAAGGTAGGATCAAATTACAAATATTCGTGAATTTATTAATTACTAGCTAGTTACTAACAAATATCGACGAATACTATCAAATTTTAAAATAATCCAAATTTGCCCAAATATGGCTCTTTTCAATCCTTTTAACCCAAACTCCACGGTTACCCCCGCACTGTTTGCCGGACGAAGCCAACAGATGCTCCAAATCCTTCAAAAGCTGGCCCAAGTGAAAAGGGGAATGCCCTCAAATTTTATTTTTCATGGAGAAAGGGGGATTGGAAAAACTGCTTTGGCCAAATTGACGCTTTTTATGGCTGAATCAAGAGATCCAGTCTTTAAAGATTTGAATTTTCTCACCAGCTATTATTCCGTGGAAAAAGGCCAACATTTTAAAACCGTATTACAAGCGGTTTTGAATCAACTTACAGACAAACTTCCCAAAACATCCATTGACCGGCTTACGGACAGACTCGGAGATTTATTTAAAAAAGGAAAATTTTCATTTGGGGCCTTTGGGGTAACAATGGAGACGAGTCCGGAGCAAATGGAATTGCCGGGGATCGATGGTCTTGAGCAATACTTCAAGGATCAGGCTCTTTCGGTCTTAACCAATATTTTATTGGGAATCAAAGAATCAAAAGAGGGGGAGAGATACGACGGCCTCTTGATCGTATTGGATGAAATCCACAATGCGAGAGATATTAAAGGAATTGCTCAATTATTAAGAAGTATTACGACCACATTAGACGTCAATGGATTGGGAAACATTTCATTCATTATTATTGGATACAGCGAAGCAATTCACAGTTTTTTTGAGGGAGATCCTTCGGCGCGAAGGAGTTTCGATACGATTCATCTCACAAGCATGCCCCCAGAAGAAGCAAAGGAGGTGTTGACCAAAGGATTCGATCAAGTTCAGGTGAAATATGATTCGAATGAATTGGACACGAAAGTCCAAGTTGCCGGAGGTTACCCTCACTCCCTGCAAGTCTTGGGACATAACCTAATTGAGGTGGATACGGATAATGCAATAAATTCGGATGATTGGAATGAGGCCATTGGCAATGCGGCCCGAGAACTTCAAACCAAGGATTTTTCCAACTTATACGATTTCAAGGGCAAACCAAAAATGCGGGAAGAAATTATGAACATCCTTGCTTTAGTTGGAACCTCTGTTCCCAGGAAACTTCTCGCCAAACAAATGGGGAAAAATATTTATTCTCCCTCTTCCTTGCCAGAGCTCAAAAAATCTGGGGCGGTACGGGAAGATCCTGAAAGCGGCAATCTCCTTCTTCATTCAAGTTTGTTTCGATCGGCCATTTTATTACACGTATTCAAAAAGCCAGGCGCCATTGCCGAGCCCTGGATGAGAACAGCCGGAAACATAATTAAAATTCTCCAAGAAAGACCTAACGAAGAATAAGAACTCTTGACCGCTCGACTGTAAATAAGCGATGACAGGGGAAGGGTTGGGAGCAGGACGTTAAAAATCCCGCACGCGTTCGGCCAGTTCCGGGTGGTCGATGAACGGATTCCGGTTGCCCTGAACGAGCTCGATCTGCGTGTTCCGTTCTTCTTCCCAGGCATCGGGCGGGTCGGTGACGTGCCACAGGCGGAGCTCGTCCTCTTCTTTTTGGGGAATAGGGATCCCGTATTGCACCGACATGTAGAAATGCGCCCGGGCCAGGTCGCCGCGGATCTCTTTCCGGGGCATTTCCGGAGGAGCGCCTTCCTTATTGCAAAACCCGTATTCTGCCATCCCGCCGAAGCGTTGCGCGGGGTCCGCCGCCGGTGCGCTTGCCCCGGCGGTTTCAATTCCCGGAAACAGGTTGTGCATGTCGGCTTCCATGCTTTTGAATTTCGGGGAAACCGTCTGGCAACACCGGGCTCCCGCAAGGGTCTCGCCGCCGGGAGATTCGCACAGGGGTCGATTGAAACAGGCGAGTCTCGCCCCGAACACCGAGGCGGGCATGCCGTGCACCCAGTCGACGATGCCCTGCCTGGGGGCGGCTTCCACCCGTCCCGGCCCCTTCCCGCAGGACGGCAGGCGCACCTGCAGGAGTTTGTCGAAGAAGCACCCGCAATGCAGGGTCCGGTTATGGTTTCCGTGGTAATAGATCTGCTTCAACTCCTGGGTTGAGGTTTCCAGACTGACCATGCGGGACGGATTGAAAAATTCCCCGCGCAGGTTTCCTCCAAACGCGGGATTGAGATAGACTGAAATGACGAGTGGAAGGGCGATAATGAGGGGCAGGACCGGGTTTCGCATGGGGGGATTATAGCAGAAATTTTTTTTTCGATGTAAGGTCGCGGAAGAGGGCGGGGGGATTTTTCCTTCCGCGCGGTCTCCTGTCACGTTCCTTCCCCGCGCCTCCCACGGCGAGTGGGTTCTGCGTCGAGTTTCCGCAGATCCTGCAGGGCGTTCGCCCGGTAGCGCCGGTCGCCCGCCGCGAGATTGAGGAACATACGCGCCCGGCCGGTTTCTCCCAGCAGGAGGGCGGTGTGTCCCAGGTAAAATTGCGCCTCCGAGTATTGCGGACTGAGCCGCACCGCCTGGCTGAATTCCCAGCGGGCGTCCTCCAGGCTGGCGAAGGTGCGCGTCCGCGTGTAATCTTCCATCAACACGATGCCGCGAATCATGTGAGGTTCGTCGCAGGCCGGACAAAGCCCCGAGGCCCGGTCCGTCAGTCGGATGATTTCCTCCTTGTCCTGCGCT
>PCWF01000100.1:0-7188 GCA_002796165.1 Nitrospinae bacterium CG11_big_fil_rev_8_21_14_0_20_56_8 | reverse complement strand
CGGTGGACAATCCACGAATACGAAAAATAATGCGCCGAGGCCCAGAGCGTCAGCGCCGCGATACCCGCGGCGAAGACCGTAGCGGTTAATTTGTTCCCTGCCGGGGGTGCGGCCCCGTCCACGCTCAAAAAAACTTCTGTCAGCGCGACCAGGATGGTGAGCAGAAACAGGAAAACCGTGGTCGGCCAGTTGTATTCGATCAGATTGTGCAGGAGAAATCCGGTCACCGCCAGGGACACGGCGAAGAGCCCGTCCGCGCGCATCTCGGATTCCGTTTTCAACCGGCGCAGGACCGCCGCATAGTAGGTGGCGATGAATGCGGTCAGCAGGGAGAACCCCACGATTCCCGAATCGGCGAGCGTTTCCATATACAGACTGTGCGCGTGGAGGGGGACCTGCGAAAGGTCGTACTTGAAATACATCTCGGAGAAGGTGAAGGGGCCAGTCCCGGTGAGCCAATGGTCGTGAAAGATCATCCAGGCCCCTTTCCAGTATTCGAGCCGGTTCCATAGATGATCGGCATGCCATTCCCGGCGCGCAAGAATGTGCAGGACCGGACGGGAGGACTCCGCTTCCTGAGTCAGCGCGAGAAGGCCCACGAGGACCAGGTACAGTCCGAGCGCGCCTCCCGTGCCGAGCGCCATCCGTTTCAAATCCGCCGATCTCCCCGAACGGTGGAGGAATCCCGCCAGCATCGCCAGCACGATCAAGGCAACCCCCTGTCCTCCGGGTGAACCCGAAAAACAGAGCCCCACAATCAGCAAAGCCCACACCCCCGCCCATAGGGGTTTTCGGGCCGGGCGCGTTTCCGCCGCGTAAAGGTAAGCGCATAGCGGAAGGTGGACGAGGAGGTAACAGGAGTAATAATTGACGTTGGAAAACAGCGCCGCGAAGACCCGGGCATGTTCGAATCCGGAAGGACGCAGGAAAGGGATGAATTGCTGGGCGACCCCCAGCAGGCCCACTCCTCCCGCGAGCCCGGTGAGAAGGGAGAGGAGGTTATGTGCATCGTCTTTTCCACGCACGGTGCGCCGTACCGCCAGAATTATGCAGATCCCGCCCAGGTATTTGAGAACGAATTCAAGACTCTGGTCCAGCCGGATGGTGAAGAAAATCCCGCCTGCCGATTCGGCGAAAAAGAGGGCCAGGACGACTGAATACGAGGTGAATCCGCGCGCGGGTTTCCGCGTCCCCGGGGAGATGAGGCAGAACAGGAGCCACCCCGCGCAAAGAAAGGCGAAGACGCTGGTGATCTCGTACCGGTTAAACGGGAGATAAGGTCCGTGGCTTCCCACGAGGACCAGCGCGATGATGAATGCGATTAAAAACCTGCGGGGCATTGAGAACCTTCAAAAGAGGCCGTCGTTCAAGGTCCGGCGATCGACCGGCCATTTGGGGTTGCGTTTAATATCCGGTTGGTGAGATCCAGGTTGCGATTCGCGTTGCCGTCAGCGGGATCAAGCTCAAGGGCCCTGGCGAAACGGTCCCTCGCCTCCTCGTACCTCCCCAGGTTGTAAAACGCGCTTCCCATCCGGTTTAAAAGGTCCGCTGACGGGGGATGGGTTTCCCACTCGCGTTCAAACAGATCGAGGGCCTGTTGGAATTTTCCTCTTTTGAGATAAACCCGGCCGAGATTTTTCAAATACGCTTCCTGTGCGGGATCCCCGGCGTATGCCCGCTGGTAATATTCCTCGGCGCGGGAATAATCGGCGCGGTGGTAATAAAGATTTCCCATTTCATTGTATACGCCAGGATGTTCGGGATCGTAACTCAATGCCTGCCGCAAAAGATTTTCCGCCGCCCCGGTATCCCCCCGTTCTTCTTTCAGGATGGCGTAGTTGATGTAGGCGGTAATATATTCCGGACGAAGCGCCAGGGCGGTTTCGAATTCCTTTTCCGCCCGGGCGAAGTTTCTTCTTTGCGTGTAGGCGGTGCCCAGGAACTCGTGCGCAAAATAAATTCGCCCAGGATACCGTTCCGTCATGAACGAGAACAAGGTAAACGAATCCTTCCAGACTGAAATCCGGTGGAGTGTTCCCCCTCCAAGCAGGCAAAGAATGAGGATGCCCGCCGACGCGAGCCAGAGGTTGAAGCGTTTGCCCCAAACGGCGCCTCCCGCTCCCTGCGTCAGGCATGCGATTCCTCCTCCCGCCAGGAAAAGAAGACTCAGGGTCGGTCCGTAGCTGTAGCGGTCGGCCATGGCTACTTTGCTGAACTGCAGGACCCCGAGGACCGGCAACACGCTGACCAGGTATATGGAGACCGCGACCGCCAGTTGCCAGCATCCCTTCATTGCTCGTATTCCCGCCAGCCAGGCGATGAAGAAGAGGAGAGAGGCGGAAATGAAAACCGACAGGTAAAATCCGACGCCCGTTTCAGGAAACGGATAAAAGGGCACCAGCCCGAAGGGAAGCAGGGTTTTGAGGGGATAAAACATGAGGGCATCGAGGGCGACCATCATCCGATCGCCGAGGGGCAGGAGATCGGCGGACATCCAGTCGTATTCTGTTTTCAGGATTCCCAGTTCCAGAATTATCCTCGCCCCCGCCACCAGGAGGAACAGCCTTTTTTCCCACAGCAGACGCGGAAGGCCGCGCAGAGCCTTTAACCGGTTCAGGGGGTAAACGTCGATCAGAAGTAGAACGGCGGGGAGCGTTACCGCCATGGGTTTGGACAGGATGGCCAGCACAAAAAACACCAGGGACCGGTTCAACCTGTCGTGGGACAAGGAGGCCGCATTCGATTCATCCCCGGGTCCCAGATAAAAATATATCGACAGTAACATGAAGAACAGGCAAAGGACGTCTTTTCGCTCGGAAATCCATACCACCGATTCCACACGGAGCGGATGGACCGCAAAAAAGAGGGCGACAAATCCCGCCGTCCAAAGCAAGGCGCGTTCGTTGGCAATTTCCAATCCCGTCCGGCGGACGACTCTTATGAACAGAAAAAATACCAGACCGGCACTGAGCGAATGGAACAGGAGATTGAGAAAGTGATAGCCCCTGGGATTCAACCCGTACAACTGATAATCCAGGGACAGCGAGAGCCAGGTCAGCGGTTGCCAGTTTTTCATGTGAACCCCCAGAAGGATATTCCGGAGGTTCTCCCAGGTCATTCCCTGGATCATTTTATTGAAGAGGACATGATGCTGATCGTCCCAGAAGAGAAACCCGTTTCCAAACGATTTGGCGAAAACCAGAAAGGTGATGCTGAAAATTGAAACCGCCCAAACGGTACGGGCGGAGACAGCAACAGAAGAGTGACCCGCAGGTGTTGAAGAAATGGAAATCTCCTTACGGGCTCTCCCGGCCCTGAATCCCACAGTGACGAGCATGAGGGTCAAAAGCGAGATGCCAACTCCTGCCTGGAAAGAAGCGGGGGAGTATTCCATGCGGACCGGCAGATCCCCCCCCGCAAAATATATCGCCCGGAAATTGAAATTGGCCCGTAACATGGGCTTCTCTTCATTCCCGACCCATGCCTTCCAGCCGGGATACCAGGTATCGCTTATGACCACGTAACCCGGCGTGGTTGAGGCAACCCGAAGGTCGATCCGGTCCGGACCGTATTGCTCGATCCGCACCCGGGGTTTTTCTTCAACTTTCCCGGGGGCGATGGGAAGGCAACTCTCCCCCTCGGTGTTCCGGATCAGCACCCGTTTTTCCGGATCGAAATCCGGTTGACTCACCCATTCAAAAAATGGCTTGTCCCCTTCTACTCCCTGGCATTCGTCCACCCAGAAGGCGCGCGGCAACACCCCGTCCACGCGATACAGATAGACCGGCAAATCTCCGTGGCGATCCAGGGTTCCCCCTTCCTCCGATGAGTCGATCAGGCGAATTCCTTCCACTCGCAAAGGTTGGGAGGTGAACAGGTATTTCACGTTCACCATGCGCAGGAGATTCAATTTTTCCGGGAAGGGGACGGCCTGAAGGAATTTTTCAAAGACGCGGGAAGTTCCCTTCCCCATCACCACCATACCCCCGGCCTGATACAACCCTTCGCCCAAACGGACCGGATGAGGAACGGTTTTCCCCCGGAATCTCAATCCGCTCCGCTCCACCACGCGCACCTGGTTTGTGGTTTCCAGATCGCGGGACACGAAAATGCGGAACAGGGACGGGTCTTCCTTCAGGATGCGGACCTCGTTTCCCTCCCTCTCCGCTTCTTCGACGGAGATGTGCGCCATGCTTCCGTGCATGCAAAAAAACAGGTCCAGAAAAACGATGACGACCGCCCCCCAGGAGAGTTTATCGAGCGCCGGGTTTTTGGCGGCGAAAAACAGGAACAGTCCGAAGAGCGCCATGAACACCGAGAGTCGCTGGATGTTGAACAGGTTGTTATCGATCACGCCGGGCCGGCCCATGCCCCAGCCCTGGGCGGTCAACCATGCCGACAGATCCGGTCCGAAAATCTCGATCCCGCCAAACAGGAGGATGAACAAAAATCCGGTGATGAGGCACAACGTCATCAGAGAGAAAGTTCCAGCCCGCTCCGGACGGGTCGGCGGGTTCAGCCTCTCCCATCCCAATCCGGCGGAGAGGCAAAGGACCAGGATGGCGTGCAGGATAAACTTGACCGGGAACCGGATCGAGTCGAACACCCAGACATGCGCGTGGAGCCAGGGAAACAGCGCGCCATTTTTCCCGAGCGCGAGGAGGACGGAGAGCAGAAGGACCGCCCAGGCGGTTAGGGTAACCCGTCGTCTTCCCGAAAACAAAAACACCAGCGCCAGAAACAGAACCGGTACGCCCAAATAAATGGACTTAAGCCAGGTCTGATTTTCGAACGAGAGGGAGTCCTGCCCCTCATACCCGAAGGGATCGACCAGGACCAGTTGCCACAGGTCCCGGAGGGACATCGACCAGCGGGCCGATTCCTGAAACGGCACCCCACCCGAACGGGGCGAGAGTTGAGACAGCTCCAGGGTCGGGAGCCATTGCACGGCCGACAGCCCGAGGAACACGCCTGCAAACACGGCAAGATAGGACAGGCGCCAGCGGAAGCCGGGAAACCGCGTCTCCCGATCCAGCAGGCCGGGCGCCAGGGTCAGCGCACCCGCCAAAAGGAAGACCATGAAGCAGGTTTCCAATCCACCGGAAAAAAACATCAATGTTCCGATCAACCCGGCCCCCGCACCATGCCTCCAATTCCCGGCCCGGAGACCCTGGCCCAGAATCAGCAGAAGCAGGGGAACCCAGGCAACCGGGTAGAACGTGGACAAATAAAGGTACAAGCTGACCGTGTAGCCTCCCAGCATATAGGCGGCCCCTGCCACCAACGCCCCGCGGTAACGGCAACCCAGCCAACGCGCCAGGATGTACATGGAAAAGCCCGCCAGGCCCAGGTGGAACACGAACAGAAGGTTGAACGAGGCATAGAAGGGAAGAAAAAAGTACAGAATGTTGGGAGGATACAACACGGCCCCTTGCAGGGAAGCGAACAAAGGGGTTCCGTTATCGAAATAGGGATTCCAAAGGGGAAAGGTAAATTGACGGGCCTGGTCCAGCCAGAGTTTAAGGTGCGGGATGAAAAAATACGCGTGATCGGACCCCAGGATCGAGGAGCCGGGTCCCGCGGCATCCCACAGATAGGCAAGGGCGAGGCACTGGAAGGCGAGGGCGGCGAACCAAGATTCCCGTTCGTTTAAAACGAAAAAGGGACCTTGCTCTTCAGCAAAGTCCCTTCCATTCATGGCCACCCGACTGGCATGGTTATCAAGTCGTCAAGGTCGCCGGAGTGTTCCCGGACCGGGCGGTGTAGGTAAACGTGTTGGTTGTGGAATCGTCCCAGGTCACCGTGATATTGCCGGCGGCGGAGGACAGTGTCCCCCCTGAGACGTCCATGTTACCTGCCACCGTGCCTGCGGTATAGTCGGTACTGTTCACCAGATACCTTGCATGAAGCATGGTGATAGCGCCTCGGCCCGCGGCCAGCGCTCCATCACGTCGGCTGTTTTTCGCATCGGACTGCAGGTCGACGAATTTCGGAACCGCTACTGCCGCCAGAATTCCCAGGATCACAATAACCATGACCAGCTCGATCAGGGTAAAACCTTTCTCATTACGTTTGTGAATTTTCATGACTGATCCACTCCTCCCTTGAGTTGTCCCCCTTTAACCGGCATAGTTTAATCGCAACTCATTGAAAAGTCAACGATTACTATTCTCTAACCTATATAGATGCAAACCTTGGGCCAGCCACAAGCTGAATTCACAATCTTTTCGGGAGCTTTCAATAAATACCAATATTTAAATGGGTTTCAGAAAAAAAAGGAAGAAATGAATATTTTTGGAATAAAAAAGACTGAAAAATTGGGTAACGGAATTCCCATGGGGGGACCCCCGTTACCCAAGGGAGGGTCTTTCAGGGAGTCATTGCGAGCAGGCTCAGGATGACAATGAAGAAGGCTCAGGATGACACCCACGCTGTCATTCTGAGGCGCAGACGCGCCGAAGAATCTTGCCCGCCCCATCCAGGGGGGGGCATGCCTCTTTACGGTTCCCGCCAGATCCTTCGACAAGCTCAGGATGACAGTTAAAAAAGGCTCAGGATGACAATGAAGAAGGCTGAGGATGACATTTAAAAAAGGCCAGGATGACTATGAAGAAGGCCGAAGACGACATGTTTAGAAAAGCCCGGGTTGTCATGAAAAGCGCCACCTTGTCATTCTGAGGCGCAGACGCGCCGAAGAATCTTGCATCGATCCATCAGGGGGGGCATGCCTCTTTACGGTTCCAGCCAGATCCTTCGCCAAAGGCTCAGGATGACATTAAAAAAGGCCCGGATGACAATTAAAAAATGCTCAGGATGACATTTAAAAAAGGCCCGGATGACTATGAAGAAGGCCGAAGACGACATGTTTAGAAAAGCCCGGGTTATCATGAAAAGCGCAAACTTGTCATTCTGAGGCGCAGACGCGCCGAAGAATCTTGCGTCGATCCAGTATGAGGCCTGTGCCCGTGTGGCACATTCCTTGGGGGGATCATTTATTGCCGGAGTGATGCCCGGCTCTCGACCCAATAGAGCCTCACATCAGGTGGAGCAGGACGAACAGCAGGACATAGGCGGACCCCAGAAACAACAAGACCCCGACGAGGGTATGGTTCCGGAGCACCCAGCCGTCGAGGGGATCGTAGGAGGAATTGAGTTTGTCCTGGATGTGGCGGGTGCAGAAATATTGGT
>PCWF01000135.1 GCA_002796165.1 Nitrospinae bacterium CG11_big_fil_rev_8_21_14_0_20_56_8 | reverse complement strand
CATACCTTGCGCGGATGGTCCGGCAATGCAATTGCGGGAGGGACGGGGGCAGAAGCAGAGGCTGAAGACTCCGCTTTCCCGCCGCCATCCTCGAAATCGCCCGGCTCTACCGAGAAGGGACGAGGCCCTTTGCTGGCGGAGGTTCCCACCGAAGGCGCCGCGGGTTTCTCATCGAAATCGCCCAGCTCCACGGAAAACTTCGGAATGGGTGGTTCACCGGATTTTACCGATTTCGAGGAGGAATCTTCGAAATCGTCCAATCCAAGAGAAAAACCGGTAGGGGTGGAATCCGATTTTGTTTCCGCCGAAGCAACAGACGGTTCCGGCTCGCCCTTGACAAGCAGCATGAAGTGGCTGGACAGGTAGTCGGGCTCGCTGGGGAGGACTCCGCCAAAATCCTTTTCGCTGTAACTGAACAGGATGGGGAAATAGGGTTTTCCGTCCACCACAATGATGAGAGGACGCACGTTGCAAAGGAACTCCGCAGGCAGGGAAATCAGAAAAAACGAAAAAAGTAGAACGAAACTCTTAAAGGCCCGGCGGTCCCGCCGGAAATTTTGCAATTTGATTTGCAGGTCCTGGTTGATCTTCATGACACGGTCACCCCTGGCTTTCTTCGAACGAAATTCTTCGATCGATGAGGACGTAGGAGAGATCGGTCAGGAGCTGACCCACCAGGGCCATCAGGGAAAAGATGAACAGGGTTCCCATGACGATGGGATAATCGCGCTGGATGACCGCCTGGTATCCCAATAGCCCGAGCCCGTCCAGGGTGAAGATTTGTTCCAGGAGGAGGGAGCCGGTGAAAAACATGGCCAGGAAGCCGATGGGAAATCCCGTAACGAGGGGGATGAGAGCGTTTTTCAGAATGTGCTTGTAGAGAACAACCTTTTCCGGCATCCCCTTGGCGCGGGCGGTCAGCACGTATTGCTTGCGCATTTCCTCCAGAATCGCATTCTTGGTGAGCATGGTGAGCGTCGCAAATCCTCCGAGGATGTAACAGAACAGGGGCGCGGCAAGGTGGTGCAGGTAGTCCACCACTTTGTCCCACCACGGCCAGGCCTCGTATCCCGGGGTTCCCGCGGAGGTGAGGCCGGACAGGGGAATCCAATGGACCAGGGCGCCCTCCCCGGGTCCGAAAAACACGATGAGGAAAATGGCCAGCACGAATCCGGGAATACTGTACCCGATGAGGACCACGAAACTGGACGCGGTATCGAAATGGGACTCGTTGCGCACCGCCTTGGCAATGCCGAGAATGATGCAGATGATATAGGTCGAAAAGAAACTGAACACGCCCAGCGAAGCGGAAACGGGAAGCTTCTCGCGGATCAATCCGATCACCGACTTGTTCCGGTAAAACGAGTCGCCGAACTTGAAGACCAGGAAACCTTCCCAACTGTCATAATCGGTCAGGTTTTCCCAGAGCGGGGCGCGGGGATTCGCGGGCGCAAACCAGATAAAGGTTCTGAAGTACCGTTCCCAAAGAGGACGGTCGAGATGGTAGATCTTTTTGAGTTGCTCCAACTGTTCCGGATCCAGCTCCCCGGGTTTGGTCCCCGGTTTGCCGATGGCGCCGCCGCCGGCTTCCCCCAGAACCCCGGCATGGCCGCGGAGCAGGGACTTCATCTGGTCGATCGGGCCGCCGGGAACAAACTGGATCACGATGAAGGTGATCGTGACGATCCCGATGAGGGTGGGGAACATCAGGAGCAATCGGCGGATGATATAACTGATCATGGAGTTGCGCGGAGAAAACTCAGTTTTCGGGTTGCGGGAGCAATGGGTTTATAATGAACGGGAAGTATCTTCCCGTCCCAACAATATATCATGCTGGAGGAGGGGGCCCAATCCCCAACCATGATGCACTTCCGGATCTTGAGAATAATCGCTTTTGCCGTGGCAGGATGGATCTGTTTTCATTTCCCGGCAGGAATGGCAGGGGCCGAGGAGATCCGGTGGAAGGGACTCGATGCCCAGGGCAGTCCCACCGTGGAAGTATACTATTTCTGGTCGAGGAACTGCCCCCATTGCCTGCAAGCCAAGCCCTGGGTCGTTCAGCTTGAAAAGAATCATTCCTGGCTCAAGGTGCACTCCTTTGAGTTGTCCGCAAGCAAGATCAACGCCGAATTATTCCAGTCGATGTTAAAAGAAATCGGGGAAACGCGCATGGCGGTTCCCGCATTCCTGTTTTGTGAATCCATTCATTTCGGCTTTTCCCCGCAATCCACCTCGCAGATCGAGGATGAGATCTTGTCCTGCCGGGCACGATTGTTCAGCGGGAACAACCACCCCTCGTCAAAGGTGCCCATGCACCTGGGACCCATCTCTCTTCCCTGGATCGGAGAGATCGATCCGGAACAATTTTCGTTGCCCGTGTTCACCCTGATCATTGCGGGAGTGGACGCTTTCAATCCGTGCGCGTTTTTCGTTCTTTTGTTTCTCCTGAGTCTCATGGTTCATTTGCGCAAGCGGACGCGGATGGTTGTCGTCGGAGGGATTTTCGTGTTTTTTTCCGGATTCGTTTATTTCGTGTTCATGGCGGCCTGGCTGAATGTTTTCCTGGTCATGGGGGAGATCAAGCTGGTGACCCTCGTGGCGGGAATGTTCGCGGTGCTGATCGCCCTGTTCAACATCAAGGACTTTTTCAGGTTCAAGGAGGGATTTTCCATTTCGATCCCGGAAAGCCGGAAACCGGGGCTCTTCAAGCGCATGACGGGGTTGATCCGCGAAACGTCTCTTCCCTCCATGATCGCCGGAACCACACTCCTGGCCATTGTGGCGAACGCGTATGAGTTTTTATGCACCTCGGGGTTTCCCATGGTTTACACCCGGGTGCTGACCCTGAGCAACTTGTCCGTGCCCACCTATTATTTTTATCTGGTGTTTTATAACGTGATTTATGTGGTTCCCCTGGTTTTGATCGTCATCGCCTTTACCGTGACGCTGGGATCGAGAAAACTCATGGAGCGGGAAGGGCGGGTCCTGAAGTTGATGTCTGGAATCATGATGCTCTCTCTGGGCCTGCTTCTGGTGTTTGCTTCCGAGATGCTCAGCAACGCCGTCGCCGCCGCAGGGCTGTTGGTATTAGCCCTGGCCGCGACCTTTCTCGTGGTCTGGATCGAAGGCGTGTTCCGGAAACGGGTTCGGCGTCGATGAAAAATCACAAAACCGATTTCCCGGATTTCCGGGCTTTTTCCAGCCGTTGGGCTTTTTCCTCGTCCCACCACCACCATTCGATGATATTGCCGACGATCGGGGCCTGTGAGGGATTTTTCTCGGGCCGGGAAAATTTGTTCCAGTACACCAGCCGGTCGTAGCCGATGTACCATTGGGGGACAATATAAAACTGATGGGTGAGAATTCGGTCCATGGCCTGGATGGCGTCCACCAGTTCCTTGCGCGTCTTGGCCGCGACGGTAATGTCGATCAGGTCGTCGATGGCCCGGTTTTGGATGCCCATGTAATTTCGCGATCCGGGGGTTTTGGCGGCCTCGCTACTCCACATGTAACGTTGTTCGTTTCCCGGCGAACGCGACTGCGGATAATTGGCGACCACCATGTCGAAGGAAAATTCCCGCAATTTCTGCTCGTACTCCGCGATCTGGACCACCTTCATATCCATGTCCACCCCGATTTTCTTCAAATTATTTTTATACGGCTCTGAAATTCGCATGAAATCGGGGCTTGCCAGGATCAACGTGAAGGAGAACCTTTGGCCGTCCCGGACGCGGATACCGTCGGGCCCGATTTTCCATCCTTCAGAATCGAGCAGGGCGTTGGCGGTGCGGACGTTTGCCTCCAACGGGGCGTCTTCTCCGGGCGCTCCCACAGGTTTGGTGAACACGGTCTTGGGAACATCCTCGGAATATTTCTCCTTCAGCCTTTTCAACAGGTCGAGCACGGCCCCTTCGGGGAGTCCCTTGGGCTTCATTTCCGGGTTATTGTCGAAATAGCACTCGCTCCGGGTGTACTGGTTGTAGAACAGGTTTTTGTTGCTCCAATCGAAATCGAAGACCAGGGCGACCGCGGCACGGGTTTTACGGGACTGGAAGAGGGGATTGCGCATGTTCATCACGAACCCCTGCATCCCCGCGACGCGCTTGTGGGGAATTTTTTCCCGAAGGTAATATCCCCTCTGGACGAAATCTCCCTGGTAGTCCAATGCCCAATCGCGGGAACTGCCGATCAGTTCCGCATCGTAGCTTCCCCCCTTGAAACCCTCGCGCATGGCGACGGGATCCAGAAAGATTTTCCAGGTGATCTTCTCGAAATTATACCGGCCCCGGTTTTTGGGCAGGTTGTTGCCCCACCAGCCGGGATTGCGTTTGAGGGTAATGAATTTTCCAAACTCGTATCGATCCACAACATAAGGACCGCTCCCCACCGCGATGTTGTCGAAATCGGCGCCGAATTTCTTCTCTTTCTGGCCGTATATATGTTTGGGAAAAATGATCATCTGTCCGGTGATGAGGGGAAGCTCCTGGTTGAAAATATTGAAGGTGTATTTGACCGTGTAGGGGTCGATTTTCTCAACCTTCTTGATATCCTTGAAATACTGCTTGTAGATGGGGTGGTACTCGGGGTCCTTCAAAAGGTCGAAGGAGAACAGGAAATCGTCGGCGGTAACGGGTTGGCCGTCCGACCAGCGTGCGGTCTTATACAAATGGTAAATGAGGGTCATCCGGTCGTCCGCGAGGTCCGCCGTTTCGACCATGTTGCCGTATTGGGAGAACGGCTCGTCGTCGTCGGATGAGCTGTCCATGGGAGTCTGAAACACCAGCCCGCCGATGCCGGGGGCGGTGACTCCCTTCAGGGATGCCGGATTGAGCTTGGTGAAGGCGCCGAAATCCGCGAGGACCAGATGCCCGCCCGGCTTCGCCTTCGGACTGGAATAATCGTAAGGTTCATCGGCTTTGTATTTGAGTCCGCTCGGACCATACAGGGACAGTCCCGGTAGAGGTTTGGCCATGACGGGATGAACCGTCAGCAATAAAATAAGAAGCGCAAGGATCGTCCGGTACATGCGGGTTCTCCGGTAAAAAGGTAGGAAATCATCCGCCAATTATCTTACACGCCTCCGAAGATGCAGAAAACCCTTTAATTTTGTGGGCGATTTTGTTGATATAATGAGAAATTAACCGCGTTCAAGGACACGAGTTTGGAGCAGATTCAAGGAAGTTATCTCTACCTCCCCGAAGGAGAACTGGACCGGCGGGCGGAGACGGCTTACGAAATCTACCGGGAATGCCGGGTGTGCCCGCGCGGGTGCGGCGTGGACCGCACCGGCGGCGGCAGAGGATTCTGCGGTCTGGGTGACGGATTGAAGGTATCCTCTTTCGTTCGCCATTACGGCGAAGAGCCTCCTCTTGTGGGACAGACGGGGGTCGGGAACATTTTCGTCACGTCCTGCAATCTGGCCTGCAGTTATTGCCAGAACTACCAGATTTCCCAGGAGGACAGGGGCGCGGACCGGCCTTTTGCGGTTGTCGCCGAAGAGATGCTTCAACTACAGGCCGGCGGGGTCAATTTTCTGGGCTGGGTTTCTCCCTCCCATATCGTTCCCGGATTGCTGAAAAGTCTGGCCCTGGCGCGTAAAAAAGGATTTCGACTGCCCATCGTCTATAACACCAACGCCTACGATTCGGTGGAGACCCTGAAACTTCTCGACGGGGTGGTGGATGTCTATCTTCCCGATCTGAAGTATTCGGACAATCGGATTGCCCGCGATTTGTCCCGTGCGGCCGATTACGTGGAGCGGTCGAGGGAAGCGGTACTGGAGATGTTCCGGCAGGTCGGTCCCCTGCGGGTGAGGGGAGACGGTTTGGCGGAACGGGGCCTCATGGTCCGGCATTTGGTGCTTCCCGAGGGAGCCGCCGGGACATGGGAGACGCTGTGTTTCATCGCCCTGGAGTTGTCCCCGCGGGTGCCGGTCAGCCTGATGAGCCAATACCGGCCGGTGCACCGGGCTTTGGGGATTCCCGGCCTGGCCCGCCGGATCACCGCGTCGGAATATCAAGCCGCCCTGGCCATGGCCGGGGAGTTGGGTTTCGAGACCCTGTTCACGCAGGATCCCGAAGACGAGGTCCATAATCTTCCCGATTTCCGGAACCCGAACCAGCCGTTTCCCCTGGACCGGGTGCGAAACCACGAATCATTTGTTTGTTAACGGGCTGTAATTTTGATATTTTTAAGGGGGCCGCAAGAGTCCGGAATTTTGCGGTTTGGCAACTCGCTCGCCTTCGATTCATGCGGCAGGTTTAAGTTTCTGGAAGTTGCGATCAATTCCCCATTTGGTTTCCTGGGGACAATTTTAATGGTTCCCTCATGGATCGGCCCGTCTGGCCGGTTTCGTTGAAAACCCTCCAATTGGTTTATTTCATGGTACCGAGAAAAACACGGAAAATTCATATCGGTTCGCTGGTCATAGGGGGAGACAGCCCCATTGCGGTGCAAAGCATGTCGGCCACCCAGACGCAGGACCTCACGGCCACGGGACGGCAAATCGAGATTCTCCAGGCGGCGGGAGCCGACGTGATCCGCATCGCGGTGGACAGCGAAAAGGACGTGGAAGCCCTGGCCCGGCTGAGACAGCAATTTCCGGATCCCATCCTGTCCGTCGATCTTCAGGAGAATTACCGGCTCGCTCCCCTCGTGGCCCCGCTGGTCAACAAGGTGAGGTATAATCCGGGCCACTTGTACCACCTGGATAAAGACAAGACCATTCGCGAGAAGGTGGAGTTTATCGCCAACGCGGCCCGGGAATACGGGTGCGCCATACGGATTGGGGTCAACTGCGGGTCTGTGGATCCGGATTACAAGGCGCGGTTTCCCAATGACTCCATCGAGGCGATGGTGCGGTGTGCCGTCGATCATTGCGGTCTTCTGGATGAACTGAATTTTTCCGATTATTGCGTGTCGCTCAAGGATTCCGATGCGCAAAAGGTGATTGAGGCAAACCGTCGTTTTGCCGAGGAACGGCCCGATGTGCCCATCCATCTCGGTGTGACGGAGGCGGGACTGCCGCCGGAAGGGATCATCAAGACCCGGATTGCCTTCGAGCAGTTGGTTTCCCTGGGGATCGGCGATACCATCCGGGTTTCGCTCACCCTTCCGAATGAGCAAAAGGGACAGGAGATCGACGTGGGCCGGGAAATCCTGGCCGACATCGAGGCGGGGCGGTTTCGTTCGGTCCCGGAAAATTTCTCCGACAAGCTGAATATCATCGCTTGTCCCAGTTGTTCCCGGGTGGAGAACGACAAGTTTGTGGAACTGGCGCAGGAAGTCCGCCGGTTGACCCAATATGCGGAGAAATACAAGCTTACCATTGCCGTCATGGGTTGCCGGGTGAATGGTCCCGGTGAAACCGATGACGCCGATCTGGGGCTGTGGTGCGGCCCGTCACGGGTCAATCTCAAGAAAGGCACTGAAACGGTGGGGTCTTACACCTACGACGAGATTCTGGGACATTTGAAGAAGGAATTGGATCTAATTATTTCCGAGCGATACGGCGCCGTCGAAGCCGCGGGGGCCTGACCGGTTAACGAAGAGGAGACGTCATGCAGGTGGAAGTCGAAGAGCTGAATCCGCAAAAGAAGAAATTGCACATCACAATTCCCGAGGAGGTGGTGTCGCAAAAGGTCAACGACGCTTACAAAATACTGAACCGCCAGATCAGCATGCCGGGATTTCGTCCGGGCAAAATTCCCCAGCACATTCTGGAGCAACAGGTGCCCATACAGTCCTTTTCCAACCTGTTCCAGGACCTGATGCAGGATTATTACGAGCAAGCCCTGCGGGAAACCGGCCTGGAACCTGTCAGCCAACCCGAGATCGACCACTCCCAGTTAACCGATGTCAGGAAAAACGCCCCGTTCAAATTTTCGGTCGTGCTCGACGTTCGCAAGCGTATCGAATTGAAGAATTACAAGGGACTCAAGTTCAAGAAAAAAGAGATCGTCATCACCGACGAGCAATTGGAACGGGCTCTGGAACGGTTTACCATGATGCATGGCCATACGGAACCCTGGGAGGACGATCATCCCGCTGAGATGGGAGACATCGCGGTGCTGGATTTCGATGGATTCCAGGGGGATGAGCCGCTTGAAAATGGCTCCAGCCGGGATTACGAGGTTCGGCTCGGCGAGAACAAGATGATCCCCGGATTCGAGGAACAACTGGTCGGGCACAAAGTCGGGGAGGAATTCGAGGCTCGCGTTGTATTGCCGCAACAATGGAACCAGAAACTGCGGCGGGTCAGCATGCCCGTCCCCGGCAAGGAAGGGGAAGCCCCGGACGACCTGGCTACGTTTAAAGTCCGGCTCAAGGATTTGCAAAAAAGGGTTCCCGTACCCCTGGACGATTACCTGGCGAAAAAGGAAGGGTGCGGCAGTGTGGACGATTTGCGGCGCAAGTTGAAAGCGGACATGCAAAACTTCGCTCTTCAGCAGGAAGAGTTGAGAATCAAAGAGGAGATTTTCAATCAGCTTGTCAAAGAACACGATCTGGAGCCCCCGGAATCTCTGGTCGATCGGGAGCTCAAATTCATGATTGAAGGGATGAAATTCCAGATTGAGGAGTCGGGAATGAAAGTGGAAGATTCCGGATTCGATGAGGAACGGGCTCGCGAGGAATGGAAGAATCGGGCGATATTCAATACGAGGGGATACTCCATCCTTGAGGCGATTGCCCAAAAGGAGGGAATCCACGTCACTCAGCAGGACATGGAAGAAGAATACCGCCGCCTGGCCGAGCAGACCGGGCAGAAGATTGAGGTGGTGCGTAACCGAATGTTGGCCTATCCCGAAACCATGCAACAGACGACCGGAAAAATATTGGGGCAAAAGGCCATGAATTATATCTATTCCAACTGCGAGTTCGAATACGTCCAAAACCTTCCCGAGAAGGAGGAGGAAAGCGGAGAGGGGAATAAACGCTCTGCCTGATGGTCTTGGGTAAGATTTTCGAATCCTGGCTCCCCGATTCAAGCTTCTGAGCATACATAGTCTGAAAACATCCTGAGGGGAATTTTGAAAGTCGCGTTTATAGGATTGGGAGTGATGGGATTTCCCATGGCAGGCCATTTGGCCTCTGCCGGGCAGGAGGTGTCTGTTTTCAATCGGAGTCCCGTGAAATGCGAAAACTGGGTTCGGAAATTCACGGGCCGTTTGGCGAAAAGTCCTGCCGATGCGGCCCGGGGTGCGGAAGTCGTGTTTGCCTGCGTGGGCAATGACGAGGATGTCCGCGAGATCACTCTGGGCCGTGACGGGGTCTTTTCGGTCATGGCCGAGGGCACGGTTTTTGTCGATCACACCACCACGTCCGCCCACCTGGCCGTTGAACTGGCGGACACCGCTTACCGGAAGAAAATCATTTATCTGGATGCCCCGGTTTCGGGGGGACAGAAGGGGGCCGAATCGGGTGAGTTGACCATTATGGTGGGTGGGGATTTCAAAGCCTTTGTTCATATCCGTCCCCTGCTCGGCCATTACAGTAGCATGGCCAAGCTTATGGGCCCCGTGGGAACCGGGCAGTTGACCAAAATGGTTAACCAGATTTGCCTCACCGGGTTGCTGGAAGGCCTTGCGGAAGGAATGAATTTTTGTGTCCGCGCCAAGCTGGATACGGGAAAAGTTCTTGAGGTTCTGACCCGCGGGGCCGCGGGATCGTGGCAGATGGAAAACCGCGGCCCGACGATGGTCCAGGGAAGTTTCAATTTCGGTTTTGCCGTGGACCTGATGCGGAAGGACCTCGCGTTTTGTCTCGAGGAAGCAAAAAAAACCGGTACGGAATTACCGGTGGTGGAAATGGTGGACCAATTTTACGCGGCGGTCCAGGCGATGGGGGGCGGGCGGTGGGACACGTCCAGCCTGATTGCCCGCTTTCAGAAACGATCTTGAATCAGACGATCCGTTTCACAACCCTGGAAATGGGATTATGAAATATCTGAAGGTTATGAAGGAGGAGGATCTGCCCATCGGTAAATCCGCCATCATTCGCGCCGGTGAGGAGGAAGTCGCTCTGTTCAATTACAAGGGCCGGCTTTATGCCATTGCGAACAAGTGCCTCCATAAAGGGGCGCCGCTGGGCGAGGGGCGAATCGAGGAGGGGGTCATTATTTGCCCTCAACATGAGTGGCGGTACAATCTGGAAACCGGTTATTGCATGCAGAACCCGGAAATGAAAACGCGGGTCTTTCCGGTAAAGGTCCAGAATCGGCACATTTACGTGGGTGGACTTTTTAAGGACGATAGTAATAAAGCCCTGGGGAAAGCCCCGTCCAAAATTCCCGATTCGATTAAGTTCAAAATCGATACCATCCGGAAACCGATCAATCCGGAGGAGACTCTGTAATACTCCAGGGCCGTCCCTTCATTCAATCAATAGGGGGCGGGATCCTCGATTTCCACCCAGTGGGGGTCTCCGTGCGTTTTAAAATTTTCGGTTCCGGCGAAGGTCCCCTCATGGTAGATATTGACCTTGAATTTGCCCCCGCCGTATTTTTCCTGGATAAACGGGACCGGATCCTCGACCTCGATTAACTCTGGAGTTTCATAAAATCCGATGAGTTTGAACTCCATTCCCATTCCAGAGGGAATGAGGGCGAAAACCTTCAGCTTGGTTTCCGGCAAAATGCGCTTGAAGTCATCGTCCATGTGATCCCGGGTATAGGCGGGACCATTTTTTTGACGCGCCCGGCGTTTCAGGTAGTCTTCCATCAGGTTCCAGAACCACCAGTTTTTGGACTTGCGCTGATCGTGCAGAAACGGGTACTCCACAAACCCGTATTTATTTATGAAAGGTTTTTTTGCCATTTGCGGTTCTCCAAGTTTCGCTCTGCTTATTATATGAAGATTTTTTCCGGATCAAAATCCTTTTGAAAAGGAGACCGTTGCCTAACCCAAATATGTCGCCCTGAGCTTGTCGAAGGGCGATCTCCGGTTTTGCTTTCCTTCGGCTTCGCTCAGGACAGGCTCAAAACAAGCTCAGCACGACACTTTCGGCGCCTTTCTCCGACTTATGCAAAGCTCTCTTTGAAAAGGGGGGCATTCGGGAGCCCGCCGCTGAATATTTCGATCGATTGAATTGATGGGAGACTGGTTAGAGGACAATTATTGGCGATTTGGATTTCGCTCGCGATTATACGACCTGCTCACGCCGGAGTCCTATATTCAATCCCTCGAAAGCTGTCTGGATTGCCTTTCGCCTTTGCAAAACGGCCGGGTATGGCTCGATGCCGGTTGCGGGTCGGGAATGTTGATCGACCGGCTTCATGAGACACTTGCCCGGGGCGGATTCCTGGTGGCGACCGATCTTCTGTTCTCCGGCCTGCGGTTGAGCCGCGCCAAGGCCAAATATTTCAAGTTGGAAAACCGGGTATTGTGTTTTCAGTCCAACCTTACCGAGCCCCTCCCCATCAAACCCGGTTCCATAGATGCGGTCATCGCCCACTTTTCCCTGTATACTTTGCCTGAAAGAGAACAGAGAATTTCTGCCCTGCAACACGTCCACTCCGTGCTCCGTACCGGTGGCGAGTTGGTGTTGGTCAATCCTTCGCTCGATTATAACGCGGCCCGGATCATCCAGGACAGCCTGAGGCAGGTCCAATTCCGGTGCGGTGCTCCTTCCATGTGGTGGAAACGGTATATTTATTATCCCCTGACATACTGGTTTGGCTTGCGGTTCATCGAGCGGCAACTGCGGCGGGGAAACTGGAAAGCGTTCACCATCGACGAAATGTGCCAGGAAGTGGAGGACGGGGGGTTCACCGTCAAGCATACCGAATCGGTGTACTCCCTTTCCGCTATTCTTGTCAAGGCCGAGGCGCGTTAGGGATCGAGATCCCGTCTTCTCAATTCGGTGACGAGATTGTGAGCCAGACGTGTGGGTTCCGGGATTCGGTATCGAGTGGTGCATTCCAGGGTTCGCCGGACGGCATTATCGTGGCTGATGCGATGCCCAGGCGAGACAAACAAGGGTTTGCACTTCTCCCGAGTGCGAATTACGGTTCCCAGGCGTTTACCCGTTTCGTCGACCAGCGGTGAACAATCTCCCTTCTGGTTCCCAGGTTCTTCGTAACGGCCCACCAAACGGGACTTTGCACAACCAATGGCGGGCAGGTCCAGAAGCAGGCCCAGATGACAGGCCAGACCAAACCGGCGCGGATGGGCCAGGCCCTGGCCGTCGAACATCAGCAGGCCGGGGGTGGGCCGGACTTTTTTGAAAAGCTCCAGCAGGAGAGGGGCTTCCCGAAAGGAAAGCAGGCCGGGAACGTAGGGGAAGGTGACCCGCCCCTGCAGGGTGAACTTGGCGACCAGCTCCAGCGATGGGAACTTCAGAAGGACCACCCCCGCGTAAATCGTTTGTGAAGTATGGGAAAATCCGAGATCCGCGCCCGCCACGAGGGCCGGGAGGGCTGAACCTCCCCGCAAACGGATTCTGCACGCGAGGGATTGCTGGATTCGCACCGCTTCTTCCGTCGAAACGTCCCAGGGATGCAGGGGGTAGATCTTCATTACCCAGCGACCGGGACGCGACTTCCACCCTCTCGAAAGCTTTTATTCACCGCGTCCGTGAATCGCATGTATTGAACGCCTGTTTCAAACCGGGTCCGCTTCACCGTTTCTCTTCCCCGAATGGAATTGATGAATTCCTCCTCGACCCTCCACCCGCTATCCGGCAGGGAGGGGAGGGGGATCGGATTTTTACCGCTTCCCGCCAGGGTGAGATGCAGGTTTCCGGCCGGGTTCAGTTCGAGATGCAGGGAGCCCCGCTCGCCGAAAAATTTCACAAAGGGGATATCCGGACAAACCGCCCGTTCACTCATCAGCAGGGTTCCCTGAATTCCGTTTTCAAGCTCCAATTGGACCGAAAGGTAATCGGGAACATCCACCTCGATCCTGTCCCCCGTTTCAGGATCCCGAGCCCGTCCGTTGAAAACGCGGGCGGCGGCCTGCACCCAGCGCGCGGGAGGAAGCCAGCGCAGAAGGGATTCATACAGGATTCCCAGCATCATAATATTATTGCCGCTCAGTTTCCGGTTGCGTCGCCAATGCAGGGGGGCGTTTTCCGCCTGGGTGGGAGGGGATTGAAATTCCATGTGAAAATGGGACAGGAGGCCCAGCGTACCGTTATTTAACAGATCCGCCACAAGCTCATCTGCATGCAGGGTAAATGGAGCGGGAACAATTTGCGCCACCTGGCCGGGATGCCCCTGGGCGATGCTCAGCATGGTTTGGGCCTCATCCGCGTTCATGGCCATGCGGGCCTCGCAGAGGACGTGTTTCCCTGCATTCAGGGCCGTACAGGTGGCTTCGCAATGCAGATAAGGCCAGGTACCGATCACGACCGCGTCCACCTCGGGTGAAGTGGCCACCTCGGTCCAGGAGGCCCGGACCTTGGGGATACCCCATTTGGAGGCAACCGTCTTGCCCGACTCGATCGATCGATTGGCCACCTCGATTAGCCGAACCCCCTGGATGGCCTGCAGACGCGGAAGATGCATTTTAAGCGTGTTCTGACCGGCGCCGATGATCCCGATCCGGATGTCCTGTAAAATTGTCATACCGGTTCAAAAATGGAGACGAAAATTAATTTCCCTCTTAAAATAAAGTTTTATTGTTTCAGGGGATATGGTAAAACAAGAAGCCGAAATATATGATTTTATGGGAGTTTTATCGACCCCGCCTGCCATGTTTAATTATGAAATGAACATTCTGGTGGTTGAAGATGTTTTGACCACGCGGTTGTTTATCAAAAAAATTTTGAAAAAACTGGGGTTCAATAATATTTTTCTGCTGGAAGATGGGGACATTGCTCTTGAAGAAATCAAGCGGCAGAAATTCGACCTGATCATTTCAGACTGGCATATGCCCAATCTGGACGGGATTCAATTGTTCAAAGCTCTCAAAAAGGACCGGCGTTGGGAAAACATTCCCTTCCTCCTGCTTACGGCGGAGAAGGAAAAGGATAAAGTCATAGAGGCGATTCGCGCCGGGATCGCCCATTACATGGTGAAACCGGTCCAGGCTGAAGCCCTGGAATTTAAAATCAAGGAGGCCTGCGGAATTCAATAGCCCTTCCGCCCCGGCCTCCGTTTATTCCCCTCCCGTCCGCTCTCTCCCGCCGGTGTGCCTCGGGACTTAGAGTCCCGCGTCCTTGCGGAGGGCTTCCGCCTTATCCGTTGCTTCCCAGGTGAATGACTTCTCGGTCCGACCGAAATGGCCATAGGCCGCGGTGAGAGAATATCGGGGTTTCAGCAGGTCCAGAGTTTTGACGATTCCAGCCGGTTTGAGGTTGAAATGAGCGCGGACCAGATCCTCCAGAATGCCGGGATTGACATGGGCGGTCCCAAACGTTTCGATGCACACCGAGACGGGGTCGGCGACCCCGATGGCGTAGGCGATCTGTACCTCGCACCGGTCGGCGATTTCTGCCGCGACGAGATTTTTGGCAACGTAGCGGGCCATGTAAGCCGCCGAACG
>PCWF01000036.1 GCA_002796165.1 Nitrospinae bacterium CG11_big_fil_rev_8_21_14_0_20_56_8 | reverse complement strand
AAATGCGGTTGGAAACCGCCTTCACCTGGACGTCGCAGACCGACACGATCCTTCTCTCATACGCCAATTCCATCCGCACGGTGGACGGGGGCACCCACGAAACCGGATTCCGCAACGGCATCACCAAGGCCCTGCGGGCCTATATCGAACGCCGCAACCTGCTCCCAAAAAATATTTCCGGCCTGACCAGCGACGACGTGAAGGAAGGCCTGGTGGCCATCATCAACATTTACCTTCAGGGGGAAGTGGAATTTCAGGGGCAGACCAAGGGACGCCTCAACTCCGACATCACCTCGCAGGTGGAAGCGGTGGTCAAACATTCCCTGGAACACCATCTGCACGCGCACCAGACGCAGGGCGACACGATCGCGAACCGGATCATCCTTGCCGCGCAGGCACGCATCGCTTCGCGGGAAGCCAAGGAAGCGGTGCGGCGAAAAACCAGCATCTCGCACAGGCTCAACCTGCCCGGTAAACTTTCCGATTGCGCGACCACCGACCGGGACTCGGCGGAACTGTTCATCTGCGAAGGGGAATCCGCCGGCGGATCGAGCAAACAGGCCCGCGACCGAAAGACCCAGGCCATTTTGCCGATCCGAGGCAAGATCCTGAACGTGGAAACCGCGGCGATGAACAAGATTCTGGCCAACAGCGAAATCCAGAACATCATCTCCGCCGTGGGCACCGGAATTGCGCCCAAGTTCGAATACAGCAAGCTCCGGTACGGGAAAATCATCATCATGACCGACGCCGATGTGGACGGGGCGCACATCTGCACTCTACTGCTGACCTTTTTTTACCGGTACATGCCAGAATTGATCCGTAATAACCATCTATTCATCGCACAACCCCCACTCTACCGGGTCGATGCAGGAAAAAAATTATTCTACGCCCTGGACGACAAGGAAAAAGACGAGATCATCAAAAAGCTGAACGGATCCAATTATGAAGTGGGCCGGTTCAAGGGCTTGGGGGAAATGCCCTCGGACGATCTCCGTAGCACCACGATGAACCAGTCCACCCGATCCTTGATCCGGGTCACGATCGGGGACGACACCCAAACGAACCAGACCTTTATTAACCTGATGGGAAAAGACTCGGAGCCCAGATTCAAGTTCATTAAGGAACGGGCCGTATTCGCCGGGAACCTGGATGTCTGACCTTTGGAGTGGTTTCTCCTAAGCCCTATTATTTCAAATAGATTTTTACATTCTGACCGGGGATTCGGCTTGTAATTTCCCCGACATGATAGTAGGATGCTAAAATCCACTTAAGCCGGTAATTCAATGAGCCAGAATCCGGATGTCTCTATTTTCCAAAGCTAAAACACCCTTGGAAGACAAGGAAACCGAAGAATCGGTTTCCCCCGCTCCACCTTTTGCAGGCGATGAACCCTCCAATTCACCGGACACCAACGAATCGCTTGAGTCCGAACGCCGTTCGGACCGCAGAATGGTCGGCGATAAAATCCGCCCGATCATCAACAAAATCCTGTCTGCAGAGAGCATCCGCAAAATCCTGTTTTCCCTGACCGACGACCTGCGGGACCTGTTCGATTGCGAAGCCGTCACCCTGTATGCCCTGGATCGGGCCAAACGCCAGATCTATTCCCGCAACATCAATAATGGCGCTATTGAGGAAATCCGGCTCGACATCACCACCAAAAGTCTTGCGGGATTTGTCGCCGCAACGGGAAAAATCCTCAACGTTCAGGACGCGTATAACCGCGAGGAACTCAACCAATATCACCCCGATCTGCGGCTCGACGAAAGTTGGGACAAGCGATTCAATTTCCGAACCGGGTCCGTGCTGGTCCTTGCCCTTCCCCACAACAAGCGTCTGATGGGGGTGCTGGAACTGATCAACAAAAAATCCGAGCCCAGGTTCAACGAGCGCGACGTGAGAATCGCGCGCGAATTGTGCACCACGCTGGGGAACGCGCTGGTCAAGCTCGAACTGGAAGATATCGAGGAAAAAATCCGTGCCACAAGCCACGCCATCCACTCGGCCAACACCATCGATGACATTTTGATCGAATTGCAAATGCCCATCCTGCAACTTTTCGATGCGGCCCTCATCACCGTTTACGCGGTCAATCTCGAGAAGAACGAAATTTATTCGAAAATCAAAACCGGGAACAGCATTAAGGAAATCCGGGTTCCCATTGGACCCAACAGCATCGCGGGATTTGTGGCTCAGGAGAAACTCTTCGTGAACGTCTCTGACGTTTATAACGATAACGAATTGAAAAACTGCCACCCCAATCTGAATTTCGATCGGTCGTGGGACCAGAAATCGGGGATCAAAACCAAGTCTCTTTTGGCCTGCCCCATTCTCCACGGGAACGATTTGATGGGCGTCATACAGATCATGAACAAAATGCACGGCGAGAGGTTTTCTCCTTTCGACGAGAAAAACGCCAAAACCATATCCGACACGCTGGGCCTTGCATTTTACAACCAGCAGAAAAAATTCCCCCAGAAGCGAACCAAATTCGGTTACCTCGTCGAAAACGGAATTATCTCCCAGGATGAACTGAATGCCGCCATTTCCAAGGCACGAAACAGCCGGGTGGATATCGAATACATCCTGCTGGGCGAGTATAAAATCAAGCGCAAGGACTTGGGGAAATCCCTCGAATTATTCTACAACGTCCCTTACCACGGTTACAGCGATTCCATCGTTCTCCCGGGCAACGTATTCGCAGGCCTGAACAAAAACTATCTCGCGAAGAACATCTGGGTCCCCCTGCAAAACGATCGAACGCAGGTAGTCGTCCTTATCGACGATCCCGCCAACGAAACGAAGACCAGTAACATCCGGATGATCCTCCCCAAGAAAGAAATTCAATTCCGGGTCGGCCTCAGATCGGACATACACGATTTTCTCAATTCCGCCCTGGGAGAAGACGAACACCTGGATATCGACACGCCCCGGGGAGAAGAACTGTCCTCCCTGCTGGACGCACTTGAAGATGAAAAACTCGAATCTCCGGGTGAGGGAGGTCAGGAGGATGACGAAGTCAACGCCATCAGCGAAACCGACAGTACGATCGTCCGGCTGGTAAACAAAATCCTGACCGACGCCTATGACATGGGAGTTTCGGATATTCACATCGAGCCGGGAGGCGGGAAAAGATCAATCAAAGTCCGGTTTCGCAAAGACGGGGTCTGCAAAGTTTACCAGGAGATTCCCTACCTTTACAAACAGGCCATTCTCTCCCGTATCAAGATCATGTCCAAACTGGATATCGCCGAACGCCGCCTGCCCCAGGACGGTAAAATCAAGATGAAATACGGCAAAAAAGAAATCGAATATCGCGTGGCCACTTGTCCCACCGTAGGAAATAACGAGGATGCGGTCCTTCGGATCCTGGCCGCAAGCAAACCCATTCCGCTGGAAAAGATGAATTTTTCCCAAAGGAATTTCGACCTCGTCGTCGACAAATCGGTCAAACCGTATGGATTGATCCTCGTGGTGGGCCCCACCGGCTCGGGAAAAACCACCACGCTTCATTCCATCCTCGGCCACATCAACACTCCCGAGAAGAAAATCTGGACGGCCGAGGACCCGGTGGAAATCACCCAGGAAGGGTTAAGGCAGGTGCAGACCCTGGGCAAGATCGGTTTCGATTTTGCCCGTGCGATGCGATCCTTTCTCCGCGGCGACCCCGATGTTATCATGGTGGGTGAAATGCGCGACGCGGAGACCTGCGCCATCGGTCTGGAAGCATCCCTGACCGGGCATCTGGTATTCAGCACCCTGCACACCAATTCGGCGCCCGAAACCATCACCCGGCTTCTGGACATGGGAATGAACCCCCTCAATTTTGCCGATGCCCTGCTGTTGATCGTCGCCCAGCGTCTCGTGCGTACCCTCTGCAAACATTGCAAGGCAGATTACCACCCGACCAAAGAGGAATTCCAGACCCTGGTCCGGGAATACGGCGAAAAGGACTTTCCCAAGCTGGGGATCGAATACACCGACGATTTCAAGCTGAAAAAACCCGTGGGGTGCTCCGAATGCGACAACTCCGGTTATGCAGGGCGGACCGGACTCCACGAATTGCTGGATGGAACCGCAGACATCAAACGCATGGTCATGAAACGAAGCCTGGTGGAAGAGCTCCGGGCCCAGGCCATTGGGGATGGAATGACCACCCTGAAACAGGATGGGATCTGGAAAGTGTTTAAAGGAGACACCGATCTCAAGCAGGTGCTTTCGGTCTGTATCGTGTGACCGATCGTTTTATCCCGGATTTCTCGATCACCTCCGAATTGAAATTACAAAAAAACTCCATCAACTTCCGATTTTTAAACCCATGGACACAACCATACAAAACGCGGTAACCCAGTCCCCGGAAGTCAATGGAAGAACGGCGCGAGTCAAAAGCCTTTCGGCAAAGATACAGTCCGAAAAAGCCCTTGGGAAATTGTGCCCCTCCCTGATTCAGGAGATCAAGGAAATCCTCGAATGCGAGGCCATTGCGATCTTTTCTTTGGATCGCGCGCAAAGGCAATTGTTCACCCACTATGCCTTCGGAAACTCCATCCCCAAGCTGAGAATCGATATCTCGCCCAAGCGCATGGCCGGTTTCGTGGCCATTGTCGGGAAACCTGTCCATATCGATGATGCTCAATCCAAGGAAGATCTCTCTAAACTTCATCCCCAGCTTGGACCGGGATCCTCCATGAACGAGGTCCTGAATATCCATGCCCGGGCGATGATGGTGCTACCGATCCCCTGGAACAAAAAACTCGTGGGTGTCATCGAAATCGCCAACAAAAATAATAACGACGCTTTCACCGAAACCGATTTTAAACTGGCCCGCGACTTGAGTCCGGCCCTGGGTTACCTCCTCGCCAAGCTGGAAGAAAACCCGCCCGAACCCCAAGGAGTGGTTCGGGAATCAAACTCACGGGAGGAAAAACTTCACCAGATCTCCCAAGCCATTCACTCCGCAAAACACGTCGACGATATTCTCCTCGAATTGAAAAGCTCCATCCTGGAACTTTTTGATGCCAGCCTGGTGACCATTTATGCCGTGGACAGCGCGCATAACGAGATTTACTCAAAGGCCAAAACCGGGGACCGGGTGGACAAGATCCGTGTTTCCATTTCCCCGGTCAGCATCGCGGGGTGGGTGGCCACCTCGCAGTCCAGTGTCAACCTTCTGGACGTATACGACGAAGCCGAACTCAAAAAATATCACGCGGACCTGAAATTTGATTCTTCCTGGGACAAAAAGTCGGGGGCTCGAACCCGGTCCATGCTGGGCGTGCCTCTGCTCCATGACAATAAATTAATGGGAGTACTTCAGATCATCAACAAGAAAGGTGAGGAAGGATTTACCGAGGAAGACGAGAGGTTCGCCAACATCATCGCCGAAGTTCTTGCCCTCGCCTTTCACAATCAGGAAAAATTCGTCGAGCAAAAACCCACCAAGTTCAGCCATCTTCTCAACAATGGCATCATCACCGACGAAGAGCTCACCCAAGCCACCTCCAAGGCCAGAAAAACACAGATCGATATTGAATCGATACTGCTGAGCGATTTTAGGATCCAGAGAAAGGACCTGGGAGAATCGTTTTCCAAGTACTACGGCTTCCCCTATTTCGGTTACCACGACACCGTGGTTCTTCCTGCGGATGTCCTCTCCGGCCTCAACAAGAATTTCCTGATCAAGAATTACTGGATGCCCCTTCAGACCGATGGGGAAAACCTTACCATTCTTATCAACAACCCCGGCAATCAGGACATTCTGCAGAATATTCGACTGATCTTTCCCAAAAGGAAAATCGATTTCAAAGTGGGGCTCAAACAGGACATCGTGGATTTCCTTAATTCCAATCTGGGCGATGAGGAAACCAACGCTCCCGGGGATATGGAGGGCATGTCCTCCCTGCTCCTCGCGCTGAAAGACGAGGTGGGCACCGAGGTGGAAGGCGATGAAGACGATGAAGCGAACATGATCAGCGAAACCGACAGCACCATTGTCCGCCTGGTGAACAAGATTCTGATCGATGCCTACGAAAAAGGGGTATCGGATATCCATGTCGAACCCGGAACCGGAAAGGAAGGCGTTCTGGTTCGTTTCCGCAAAGACGGGGAATGCAAAATTTACGAGGAAATCCCCTACTTGTACAAAAACGCCATCCTTTCGCGCATCAAGATCATGTCCCGGCTGGATATCGCCGAGCGGCGCCTTCCCCAGGACGGAAAAATCAAAATGAAGTACGGGAAAAAAGAAATCGAATACCGCGTCGCCACCTGCCCCACCGTCGGAGGAAATGAAGACGCGGTACTCCGCATCCTGGCGTCCAGCAAGCCCATCCCTCTGGACAAGATGAACTTTTTCCAGCGCAATTACGACCTGATTGTGGATAAAGTATCCAAACCCTACGGACTGGTCCTGGTTGTGGGACCGACGGGATCGGGCAAAACCACGACCCTGCATTCTTGTCTCGGGTACATCAACACTCCCGTACGCAAGATCTGGACTGCCGAGGACCCGGTGGAAATCACGCAAAAAGGATTGCGCCAGGTGCAGATGCTCAACAAAATCGGTCTGGACTTCGCCCGCGCGATGCGGTCGTTTCTACGCGGCGATCCCGACGTCATCATGGTGGGTGAAATGCGCGACGCGGAGACCTGTTCCATCGGCCTGGAAGCGTCGCTGACCGGGCATCTGGTGTTCAGCACCCTGCACACCAATTCCGCCCCCGAGACCATCACGCGTCTTCTCGACATGGGGATGAATCCATTGAATTTCGCCGATGCCCTGCTCCTGATTCTCGCCCAGCGTCTGGTGCGCACCCTGTGCAAAAAATGCAAGGCGGACTACCATCCCTCCCGGGAGGAGTTTGACATCCTGGTCAGGGAATACGGGGAAGACCACTTCCCCAACCTGGGTATTCAGTACACCGACGAGATTATGCTGAAAAAACCGGTCGGGTGCGATTCCTGCGGGGGAACGGGCTATGCGGGACGAACCGGGCTCCACGAATTGCTGGATGGCACCGCAGACATCAAGCGCATGGTCATGAAACAGAAGCTGGTGGAAGAATTGCGCGAACAGGCCATCAAGGACGGCATGACCACTTTGAAGCAGGATGGAATATGGAAGATCTTCAAGGGGGATACGGACCTGAAGCAGGTGCTCGCCGTCTGTATCGTGTGACCGAAAGTCGGAATCCCCCTCAGGCGGCGGGATCGATGCTCACTTTTTGCCGATCCATCCAGGCCGCGAGGCTGTCCAGGGCGTTCCGGGCGATTTTCTGGTTTCGTTGTTTCTTGTCCCGAATTTTCATTTCCTTCACCAGGAACAGGCCGAAATTGATATTCATCGGCTGGTAATTTGCGTTCCGGCGATCCGTCACATAGCTCAACAACGATCCCAGAGCCGTCTCCATCGGCGGCGGCGAGTAAGATTCCCCCCGCATCCGCTTGACCACGCTTAACGCACTCAACAATCCCATCGCGGTCGATTCCACATAACCCTCGACCCCGATGATCTGGCCCGCAAAGTAAATACCGGGCCGCTTCCGGACTTCCAGTTCCTGATTGAGAAGCGTGGGCGCGTTGATGAACGTGTTGCGGTGAATCCCGCCGAAACGGAAAAATTCCGCGTTCTCCAAACCGGGAATCATCCTGAAAATCCGCTTCTGTTCCGGATAGGTGAGTTTGGTCTGAAATCCCACCAGGTTGAATGCCGTCCCTTCCCGATTTTCGCGCCGCAACTGCACCACCGCATGGGAAATAGCGTGAGTTTCGGGATGCGGCAGGCCCACGGGCTTCATGGGACCGAACGCCAAGGTCTGGTCACCCCGCATCGCCAGTTCTTCGATGGGCATGCAACCCTCGAAATACAACGGTTTCTCGAAAGCCTTGAAGGGCACCTTCTCGGCGGCTTTAAGCTCCCGGATAAAGCGATCGTACTCCTCTTTATTCATGTGGCAATTGAGATAGTCCCCTTCCCCCTTGTTGTACCGGGAGGCAAAAAATGCGCGTGAATAATCGATACTGGACGCATCGACGATAGGGGACAGCGCGTCGTAAAAATACAAATACTCCTGTCCCGTCAGGCTGGAAATTTTTTCAGATAGCGCGGGCGAGGTCAACGGCCCCGTGGCGATGATGACAGGGCCATCCTCCGGAATATCCCTCACCTCTTCGCACTTGAACGTGATGTTGGGATGGTTCCGGATTTTTTCGGAAATGTGCTGTGAGAATTTTTCGCGATCCACGGCAAGGGCGCCCCCGGCCGGGACGGAATGCTTGTCCGCGGAGCTGATGATCAGGGAATCGAAGCGGCGCAGTTCTTCTTTCAACAGATAGGGGGCAGAAAAAGGAAGATTGGAACCGAGCGAATTACTGCACACCAGTTCGGCGCAATTCCGGGTTTTGTGAACCGGAGTCGGTCTTTCCGGCCGCATTTCATGGAGAACAACGTGAATCCCCCGTTCCGCCGCCTGCCATGCCGCTTCCGACCCGGCCAACCCCGCTCCAACGATCGTCAGGTAATCTTTCACTCCACCCTAACCCCGGCCCTCAGGCCGCCGCCGATTTTTTGTGACCGCATTTGGGGCACAGGACCTGAGCCCCTTCGTTCTTTTTCCACTTTTCCACCATGAAGGCATTGCCGCACTCGGGGCACTGCTCCGCCACCGGCTTGTCCCACGAAGTGAACGTGCACTTGGGATACTTGCTACACCCGTAAAACGTGCGGCCCTTCTTGGACCGGCGCGGGGAAATTTCTCCCTCGCACCCCTCTTCCGGACAGGGAATGCCCAGGCTGATGGGTTTGGTGAACTTGCAATCCGGGTACGTCGAACAGGCAATAAACTTTCCAAATCGCCCCAACTTGATCACCAGGGGGGAATTGCATTGATCGCAGGTTCCCTCCACCGTTTCATTGACCGCGGCCTCGTCCGTTTTGTTGCCGCCGATCTCTTTGGTGTTCTTGCATTCCGGGTAACCGGAACAGGCCATGAATTTTCCAAACCGGCCCCACTTGATCACCATGGACTTCCCGCACTTCTCGCAGGTTTCCCCGGTCTCTTCCATCTGCTTCTTCACGTCGCGCATTTTTTTCTCGGCCATTTCAAGATCCACCTTGAAAGGCTCATAAAACGATTTGAGCGCGCTGACCCAGGGGACGGTTCCGTCTTCGATCTGGTCCAACTGGTCTTCCATCCGGGCGGTGAACTCGGTCGTCATGATATCCGGGAAATTCTCCACCAACAGGTCCGAAACGAGGAATCCCAACTCGGACGCCACCAATCTTCGCTCCACCGTGGTGACATAATCCCGTTCCTTGATCACGCTGATAATGGAGGCATACGTACTGGGACGGCCCACTCCCTTGTCTTCCAGTTCTTTCACCAGCATCGCCTCGGTAAAGCGCGGGGGCGGCTGGGTGAAATGCTGTTCGGGAAGCACCTTGAGGACCTTCAGTTCCTCACCCTTGTCCAACTCGGGAAGCAACCGGTCGTCGCCCAGGGGAGCATCCGGCGAGGCATCATCCACCCCTTCAACATACACCTTCATAAACCCGGCAAACTTGAGAATGGAGCCATTGCTCCGGAAAAGGTAATTACCACAACGGATGTCGAATTGCGTGGTATCAAGCACCGCGGGAACCATCTGGCAGGACACAAACCGAGCCCAAACCAGTTCATAGAGCCGAAAGGAATCATTGTCCAGAAACTCTTTCACCGACTTCGGGTCAAGCTCCACATCCGTCGGGCGAATGGCTTCATGCGCTTCCTGGGCCGACTTTTTACTTTTGTAAACATTGGGCGCCTGCGGAATGAACTCCTGGCCAAACCGTTCCCCGATAAAGGAACGAACGGCCGCGATCGCCTCATCGGCAAGCCGGGTGGAGTCGGTTCTCATATAGGTGATCAGACCCACCGTCCCCTTTTTGCCCAGCGACATTCCTTCATAAAGCCGTTGCGCCAGCATCATCGTCTTCTTGGGAGAAAAATTCAGCTTGCGCGAGGCTTCCTGCTGAAGACTGCTGGTGATGAAAGGAGCGGCGGGATTCCTCCGTCGTTCCTTTTTTACGATATCCTCAAGAACAAATATGCCGTTCTCTATGGCGTGAACCACCGCATCCGTTTCAGCCTGGTTGTGCAACTCGGCCTTTTTGTCCTCAATCTTGAACAAGCGGGACTGAAACGGGGGAGGATTATGGCCCTCCATATCCAGAGTCAGGGTCCAGTACTCTTCGGCCTTGAACCCCTGGATCTCCCGCTCCCTCTCGCAAACGATGCGGAGCGCCACCGACTGCACCCGCCCGGCGCTGAGTCCGCGATGCACCTTTTTCCATAAAATGGGACTGATCTTGTATCCCACCAGCCGATCCAGAATCCGCCGCGCCTGCTGGGCATCCACCTTGTTCAAATTGATTTCGGTGGGATTCTTGATCGCTTCCGTCACCGCCTTCTTGGTGATCTCGTTGAAGAGGACGCGATAAACCTTCCCCTTGTTCAGCCGGGCAATCTCGGAACAGATATGGTGGGCGATGGCCTCCCCTTCACGGTCCGGGTCGGGAGCCAGGTAAATGTGCTCGGCTTTTTTCGCCGCCGTCTTCAATTCGCTCAATATCTTGCCTTTGCCGCGTATCGTGATGTATTCGGGGGCAAAATCGTTATCGACATCGACCCCGAGCTTTTTCTTGGGTAGATCCTTCAAGTGCCCCACGGATGCCTTGACGATAAAATCCTTGCCCAGAATTTTATTGAGCGTCTTGACCTTTGTGGGGGACTCCACGATCACCAGCGATTTAGATAATTTACTCATAATTCCTCTCAATCCTATCCATCAATCGCCCCGTACCGGTTGCGGCCCGGCGCAAAGTATCACTTTCCCTTGGAATTCGCCCTGATGAACATTTTTCCTTCCAATTGGCGAATCAAACCTTTCAACTCAAGCCGTATCAGTGTAGCGGAAACTTCCGCCGCTGACAATTGACTGTTTTCAATCAGACCATCGATATGCCGTTCCTCACCCGTTAATAATGAGATAATACGCTTTTCGATATCTGTCAAATCTTCCGGCAGACCCGGCCCCGGACCCGGAGATTGAAGACCCTCCCGCACCTCGAACGGAAGCTCCTCCAGAATCGATTCAATCCCATCGACCAGTTTGGCCCCGGTCTTGACCAGTAAATTGGTTCCCCGGCTCTTGGGAGAGTTGATGTTGCCCGGAACCGCGAGTACCTCCCGGCCCTGTTCCAGTGCAAATTGCGCCGTAATGAGGGCACCGCTTTTTTCTCCCGCCTCCACCACAAGCGTTCCGCAGGACAGCCCGCTGATGACCCGGTTCCGAGCGGGAAAATTGTTTCGGTCGGGAGCGGTGGAAATGGGAAACTCCGAGATCACCGCGCCTTGCTCCACAATCCTCTCCCGCAATGCAAGATTCTCCGCAGGATAGGTTTGCGACAAACCGCAACCCAAAACCGCCACGGTCTTTCCTCCGCATTTCAACGCCGTCTTGTGGGCCAGCGTATCGATGCCGCGTGCCATGCCGCTGACAATGCAGATTCCCCACGAAGCCAGCGCTTCACAAATCGATTCCGTCACGATTTTTCCGTAACGCGTGGGAAGCCGCGTTCCCACCACCGCCAGACAAAACGGAAGCCGGTCCAGAGGTTCACCCTGACAGTACAACACCGGCGGTGGATCGTAAATTGTTTTCAGGAGTTCGGGATATTCGGAACTTTCGAGGGTCAATATGCGAATTCCCAATCGAGCCGCCAGGCGGAATTCGCGATCCACATGCTCCGCAAGGTCAAAATTCAGAATTTCATTAGCTGTTTTTTCTCCGATCCCCTCCACACTCATCAACTGGCTACGGGTGGAGCGAAACACCTGTTCGGGCGATCCCAGGGTCTTCTTCAATCGGTGAAACAGGGTTTTACCGACCCCGACCACCATATTCAATCCCACCCAGTACCGTGGATTATCCAATCACAACTCCCGAATATGCCCCGATGACAAACCGTGGAGAGACAGGACCCTTCATTCCCGGCGGGCCAACTCAAGCACAGCCAGATTAAAGTGGTAAACGGTATCATAAAATCCGCTTAATACGCGAGTATATATAATCAGCGCTTCGAACAGGTCGCCCGAGCTTCCAATGCCAAAATCATAATTCGCCACTTCGGTGACAAGCAAGGCGCGTGTGCTCTTGCGGTTTTTTTGCGCCAATTCCATTTTTTTCCGGGCCTTGAGCACCTCGATAAAGGCTTCCTCCAACTCAAACCGCTTTTCGGGAGTCACCGGCCGATTTTTGACATAATCTTCAAACCTTGCGTAAGCGAACTTCACAGGGTGGAGTTCCTCATCCGCCAATAGGGTCTCCGGTCCATAATCCCGCCCCACCCACCGGCCCAGCTTCAGTTTGGCGATGCGGGACTCGGTATTAAAATCGATCAGGTCGTTCTCCGTGCCTGCAAGCCCCAGCTTCAGCTTGGTGATGTTCGACTGGGTGATCTCCTCCTCCCCCGCCTCCAACTTCTCCTCCGACTTTTTGACCGCCTTTTCAAAATGGCCCTTCACCTCTTCCGCAATTCCCGTCTGTTCCTTCTTGGTCTGGATCAGATAATAATTCCGGCTCACCTCGTAAACAATCTCTTCACGAAAATGACGGTGGGCGGAATGCTGAAGGGCAAGCCCGATCAATTCTTCCAAAGGTGGAATGCGGGCTTCACTCCCGGCTCCTTCCACCGAAGTTCCGGGCGGCATCATTAAAAGGGTGAAAACCGCGCAAAAAAGGGAGGAAATTCTGAATTTCCGGGTGGACGGATCGCAAAAAATCATTTTGTGCTCTGAGAAAAATAACAATTAATGAATGGGGGAAAAGGTGAACCGGAAGAAAAACCAATAACGAGAGGAGGAAAAAAAGAAAGGGGTACCGAACTCCCCAAAAGAGACCTTGATGGCAACCAAGATGATTCTTTTATGGAAATGCCCCGGTTCCGGGACAAGAGTTCAGTACCCCTGAGGGATCGTAGAAAAGTTAACATAAGGGTTGCTGGAGTGTCAATATTAATTTGGCAAAATTGTAAAAAACGATGCTGGTTTTAACAAAATAAACTCAATAAAAACAATATGTTATAAAATAACATCCAAGATATGCACAAATATTAGGCAATTTTTTCAGGATAATTTCCATTTACGGCCCACTCTGAATAAAATAGAATAATACATTTATTTACAATATGTTAACTTAACCAATCACTTTAAATGGGGTGGGAATGAACGTCAAGACGAAAATAATGATTGCGATGTACCCCAAAACTCGATGTTTTCGTTCCAGGGTGACATGGGGATTCGATAAAGGAGCTTGCTGAAAACCCGCAACGATAATGAGAACACTCCAAAACCACCATCCCGGCCACAAAAATCCAAGTGGAAACAACGCAAGGTAAAATAAAAAGCTCCAAAACCGGTGCCTTCCCTTGAAGAGTGCATAGAAGATATGTCCTCCGTCCAACTGGCCGATGGGAATCAGGTTCAATGCCGTCACAAACAATCCGATCCAACCCGCAAACGCGATGGGATGCAGTTGAATGTCCACATCGGTTGAAAGCGGGGTCACCCCCAGAATCAACTGGGAAAGAATATTCATAATAATGGAGGACCCAAACGCGATCCCATAAACGGCGTTGGAAAGCGTGGTGGTCGACAGGAACAGTCCTAAAATGAGTGCGGGAACGGCGACGATGAATCCGGCGATCGGCCCGGCCGCTCCGATCTCCATCAGGACCCGCCGATCGGGAATCGGCTCCTTGATTTGGATGAAAGCCCCAAAAGTTCCCGCGATAAAAACGGGAGGCGCCGGAATGAAATAAGGGAGCGAAACGCGAACGTGATTCCTCCGGCTGGCCCAGTAATGACCGAATTCGTGCGCACCCAGTATAAGGATGAGACTGATTGAAAAAAGCCAGCCCCCGGCAAGAAAGGTGGTGAAAATCGTGCCGGTCAGAAGGACGAAGAAGACCACCCAACTTCGCCTGTCCGGAGGAGGAAGCGGGCTCCGCGGGAATATATGGGGGAACTCCCTCTCAAGCGAAAAAGAATCGTTCATAACGGTTTTTGCGCGGATCTGAGGGAGGTTATCCGGATGCGGTCGGCTCCAGGAAAGGGAATCCATTCATAAGGGTTTATGCGTAAAATCGCGGGCGTTTTCCCCGGAGTAATCGGATACCGTCTGCCCGGTGCCGATCAATTTATATTTGTAAATCACCAGCCCGTCCAACCCAACGGGACCTCGCGCGTGGGTTTTGTTGGTGCTGATCCCAATCTCGGCTCCCAGCCCGTACCGGAATCCGTCGGCAAACCGCGTCGAAGCATTCCAGATCACGCTGGATGAATCCACCTCGTTTAAAAACCGTTCCGCAGATTCGCGGTTTTCGGTGAGAATCGTATCCGTGTGTCCCGAGCCATGCGTGTTGATAAAATCGATGGCCTCCTCCAGTCCGCGCACCACCTTGACGGCCAGTTTGAGGCCCGTGTATTCCATATCCCACTCCGCCTCGGTTGCCGGGCCGATCTCGGGAGCCAAGGCCCGCGATTTTTCACAACCC
>PCWF01000061.1 GCA_002796165.1 Nitrospinae bacterium CG11_big_fil_rev_8_21_14_0_20_56_8 | reverse complement strand
TGGCCACCAGGTTCCGGGTTTTGAATTTCGCCGCCGACATGGCTCCTTCCCAGACCTGCCCTTCCTGCAGTTCCCCATCGCCCAGCAACACATAAACCCTCGAAGCGGGAAGCCCCAGGGCCATGCCATGCGCGACACTCAAGCCCTGCCCCAAACTTCCGGTGGCGATTTCAACGCCTGGTGTTTTAGGATGCGGGTGGCCGGAAAGGTTGAGCTTGCTGTTGATCTTGCGGTAATCGGCCAGATCTTCCGCGGGGAAATAACCGGCCATGGAAAGAATACAATAATACAGCGCCGAGGCATGGCCTTTACTGATCACAAACCGGTCGCGATTGGGGTCCTTCGGGTTACGGGGATCATATTTCAGGACCCCTCCGAAGAAAAGCCCCGTCAGGAGATCCGCCCCGGATAGACTGCCCCCGGGATGCCCGGACCCCGCCTGATGGATGAGAGAAATAATGTTCCGGCGCAATTGTTTTGCGATCCCCTTCAGTTCTCCAATGTCGTTTTCCACCCCTTGTACCTGGTTCATGGTTTCAAAAGTGCGAGTTCCAATAATAACAGATTACGCTTATATCACATTCAAAATGGGATTCCAACAACCCAACGGTATGAAAGAGGTTGGTTAACGAAGGGAGATTCGGGATCAACTTTTTCCGGGAGGACTCACGAAATTGTTGCAGACGGATAGAAGTTCGGCCAGGACCACGGGTTTGGGGAAAAACAAATCGGCTCCGGCGGCAAGAATCTCTTTTTCGCTGTGGCGGATATCGCCGGAAATTACAATGATTTTAATATTTTTAGTTTGCGGATTGGCGCGGAGGTTCCGGCAAACCTCCAACCCGTTCAGTCCCGGCAAAGCAATATCCAGCAATATGATGGAGGGCATGAACTGGGCCGCTTTAAGGCCCGCATCCATTCCATTATAGGCGACCTCGGTAAGAAATTCATATTTCTGAAATTGCTTCTTGAGGAGATCGGTGAATTTTTTCTCATCATCCACGATCAGGATTTTACGGGCACTACTGGCCGCTTCCTCCTGTTTGAGCTTGTCCCGGATCATATTGATGGTATAGCCCTCCTTTTGGAGAGCATAAATACGTTTGCAACGATCCAGAACCCAGGCCTCGTAATATCCGACAATACCTTTTCCCCCCGGGTGAGCCTCTTTTTTAGGATCGGGGAAAAACTGATATTTTTTTTGCCACAACCAAAGGGTTTTGCGAGTAATGGGAACGTCCCGCAGGATATCCGCCGCCGTCACACGCTTTAATTCCTTGTCTCTATTCACTTAACACCTGACATCAAATAGTTTTACATTTCCCTTGGAAACCATTTTGTCGCCTTCACTATAAACTAAATTTTTATACGGTTAATGTAAATTAATCAATCTATTTTTTGATTTCCTCCAATGATATTTGTTTGGATCAATTAAAAAGACTTGGAAAATAAGGATTTAAATCCAACCGGATCCCGCGAATTATTTTCCCGTAATAATCCCACCGAACCTCCCGCCTCCCGACTCCATTTCAAGGCGTTCGGAAATTTATTAAGTTTTATTATTTTTTAATTAGATATAAGCAATTAATTCATGTGATTTCTCTTGTTTCCCGACTCTTCTGGATTCCCAATCTCGTTCATTGTTCAAGGTTAGGTGGACTCCTTCCGATAACTATTGAAAAAACAATCGAATTTTCAATTAGTCTACCAATGAACCGTACCCTTTATTCACTGATTCAGATTTCCTCCAAAAATTTGAATTTACGTTTCATTTTAGACAACCCTTTGTTTTATAATAGGTTTATACCAAAACCTTTATCGGAGCCCGTATTTTTTATGATGTGCCATTTTGTTCGTAATTTCAGGACAGGCCTTTTGGGAGTCCTGTTCCTTACCCTGATCCCCTTCCCCGTTGGGGCGGAGCCCTTGCCCCTGTCTCTGAGCGATGCGGTCATGACGACGCTCAACAACAATGTCGGCATTGCGGTGGAGGAGTTTAATTCCAAAATTAAAAAAGAGGCCATCGGAAAATCGGAAGCAGTTTTTGATCCCACTCTGGGAATCGATTTGAATGTGCAGGAACAAACTCGGCCGATTTCTTCCACCTTTTCCGCATTCGGAGCCAAGAGCCGCAATCTCGACCACGCCTGGGATCTCTCGCTGTCTCAGAAGTTGGTGACCGGCGCGGATTACACCTTGAGTTTCAATAATGCCAGAAACCAAACCAACTCTCAGAGCGCCCTGCTCAATCCCAATTATTCCGGAGAACTGGAGTTCACCCTGACCCAGCCGCTTTTGAAAGACGCGGGAATCGACAATAACAAGCGCGATATCTACATCGCCAAAAATGATGTGAATATCACGGATTTCGATTTCAAAAACAAAGTGATCACCGTTATCAGCGACGTGGAAAATGTCTATTGGGACCTGGTGTTCAGCATTGAGGACCTCAAGGTCAAACAGAAGTCGCTGGAGAGGGCCCGGGACTTGGAACGCCGGGTCAACGCCCAGGTGGAAGTGGGTACCCTGGCGCCTTTGGAAATTCTACAGGCCAAGTCCGAGGTGGCTTCACGGGAAGAGACCCTGCTTTCCTCGGAAGACCTGATCGGGGACAACGAGGACAATCTCAAGAACATCCTGAATATCCGGTTCGACTCGGCGGAGGGCGCCCGGAATATCATGCCCCTTGACCATCCATCGTTTAACCCGAAAGAAATCCCGGATGAACCCTCTCTGGTCAAGCATGCGATGGAAATGCGCCCCGATCTGCTGGCCAGGAAAAAAGAACTGGAAAACAAGAATATTCGAGTCAAGTACAACGAGAACCAGATTTATCCCTCGGTGGACCTGGTGGGAAGCCTGGGGCTCAACGGGATCAGCGGGAACCAGGCCACTTCCCAGCGGAGCATCTTCACCGGGGACTACGGGCAATCCCTCTCTAACATGATGTCCACGAATTTCTTTCTGTGGAAATTCGGGATTCAGTTGAGCTATCCCCTGGGCAACCGCGAAGCGGAAAGCAATCTGACGGCATCCCGCCTGGAAGCCGCTCAGGCTCTCATGGATATCAAGGACCTTGAAAAAAAGATTACCGTCGAGGTTCGGGAGGCGGTGCGGCAGATCACAACGGATATCAAACGGGTTCAGGCGACCCGGGTGGCGGTGAAGCTGGCGGAAGAAAAGTTGAGCGCCGAAGAGAAAAAATTTGAGGTCGGGCTCTCCACCAGCTTCAATGTCCTGGAGTTTCAGGAAGACCTGGCTCAGGAACAGAGCAACGAGATCAAGGCCATCATCGATTACAACAAATCAAGGATCAAACTTCGCCAGGTCACGGCCACCACGCTTGAGAAACACAATATTCAATTGAAATACGAAGATGCCTCATGACAAAAAAGACCCTCGTTGCCGCGGGGGGCGCTTTGCTGATTTTGCTTTTCTACCTGGCTCCCTTCACCTCCTCCAGCGATGCGCCCCGGCCAAAGCTGGACTTCAAAACCGCAGAGGTCCAGAAGGGCAAGCTCACTATTAAAATTGCCGCCAAGGGCGTGGTGGAACCCAATTTCCAGGTCGAAGTCAAATCCAAGGCCAGCGGGGAGGTTCTCCATTTCCCCTTCGTGGAAGGCGACCGGGTCAAAAAGGGCGAACCTCTGCTCCAAATGGACAAGTCGGATGAGCTCCGGAGCGTGGCCCTGGCCGATGCGGACCTGCACAGCGCCGAAGCCCGCCTCAAAAAAGCCGAATCGTCCCTTCTCCTCGAAAAAACCCGGTTCGAAACCAACTTGAAAACCACCCAGTCGGAGGTGGAAACCGCCCAGGCGAATCTCAAGGACGCGGGGGACAAGCTCAAGCGCCAGAAAGACCTGTTTGAGCAGAAATTCGCCGCCCGGGAAACTCTCGACTCGGCGGAAACTCTCTTCAAGGTGAACCGGGAAAAGCTTGAGCAGGCCCGTGCCCAGTTGGCCTCGGCAAAGGACGCGGTTCACGACATCGCCATCAAGGAAAACGAGGTGGAACTGGCCCAGGCAGACCTGGACCGGTCGAAAATCGTCCACGACGAGAAGATGGAGCGGCTGGAGGAAACCGAAATCTTCGCTCCCATCGACGGAGTCCTCATCAGCAAGCTGGTGGAGGAAGGTCAGATCATCGCCTCCGGCATTTCCAACGTGGGCGGAGGAACCACTCTGGCAACCATCGCCGACATGTCCCGCCTTTTCATCAATGCCGACGTGGATGAAACCGATATCGGGTCCGTGGAACTGGGACAAAGAGTCAATATCACCACCGACGCCTTTCTCTCTAAAACCTACAGCGGACGGGTGATGCGAATCGCCCCGCAGGGGAAAGTGGAAAGCAGTATCACCATCTTCAAGGTCAAGATTGAAATCCTCGGAGAGGGAAAAAGCGCCCTCAAACCGATGATGACCGCCAACGTCGATATTATCACCCATGAGGTGCCGGATGCGGTTTACGTAACGCGCGAGGGGATCCGGGAAGACGGGGTCAAGGTGTATGCCATGCTCCTCGACGGTGATCGGCCCCGTGAAGTTCCGGTTGTGGCGGGGATCCAGAGTCCCATCTTCACCCAGATCCTGAAAGGCCTGGAAGCGGGCCAAAAAGTGGTTCTGGGGGATTGGGAACAGGTCATCAAGGACGCCGAGGAAGCTTCAAAAGGCGGATCCTCCCTCAGAAAAATTCTTTTCATGTTGCGCTCGCGGTAACCCCCCTCCCTTCCCCGACTTTAAACCGCATCCGTGTTAAACTGTAGGGAACATTCATTCAAGAATCGTTCTGGAGGACGGATTTGATCGAGGTTCAGAGACTCTCTAAAACCTACACCCTGGGCAAGGTTGAAGTGCGCGCCCTGGCGGAGGCTACGTTTTCCATCGCCGCGGGGGAGTTCGTGGCCATGATGGGACCATCCGGAAGCGGCAAATCCACCCTCATGAACCTTCTGGGCTGTCTGGACCTGCCGACCTCCGGAGTTTACCGGCTGGAAGACCGGGATATCCAGTCCATGACCCCCAACCAGTTGGCGGACATCCGCAACAAGCGCATCGGTTTTGTTTTTCAGAACTTCAATCTCCTTCCCCGGGCCTCGGCAATGGAAAACGTGGAGCTTCCCCTGCTGTATGGGCGCGTTCCCGATGCCATAAAACTCGCCCGCGAAGCTCTGGACCGTGTGGGTTTGGCCGACCGGGCCAAACACAAACCCAACGAGCTTTCCGGAGGCGAGCGGCAAAGGGTGGCCATCGCCCGGGCCATCGTCAATAATCCGGCTCTCATTCTGGCCGACGAACCCACGGGAAACCTCGACACCGCCATCGGTGAGGAGATCATGAAAATATTCAACCGGCTGAACCGGGAGGGAGTGACCCTCATCCTGGTCACCCACGAGCGGGAAATCGCCGAACACGCCCGGCGCGTCATTCAAATGCGGGACGGAAAAATCATCGAGGATACCGTTCTGCAGGAGGCGGATTCGTCATGCTGATCTTCGATCTGTTCAGGATGGCCCTGCGCTCCCTCGTCGCCAACAAGATGCGCACCCTGCTGACCACCCTGGGAATCATCATCGGGGTGGCTTCCGTCATCTCGATGATTTCCATCGGCGAGGGATCCCGGAAGCAGACCCTGGATACCATTGCCAAATTCGGAACCAACATCATCACCGTCAAACCGGGATATAAGAAATCCCGCCACGTGGCCACCGACAAGGTGGAAACGTTGATTCTGGACGATGCGGCAACGATCGAAAAACGCGTTCGGGGAATCTCCGGGGTCGCCGCGCAGGTATACCGTTCCGCCCAACTTAAATTCGGCAACAAAAATACCAACACCACGGTTCGAGGCACGGGAGCGGATTATGCCCGCCTGGCAAATTTCAGCCTGGACCGGGGCCGTTTCTTCGGTGAACAGGAGGTACAGACCTCGCGCCGCGTGTGCGTCCTGGGCGCCACCGTCGTCAAAAACCTCTTTGGCTCCGTCGTTCCCATCGGAGACTCCATCAAGGTAGACGGAAATAATTACCTGGTGATCGGAACCACCGTGGCCAAGGGCGCCTTAAGCTGGTTCGATCCGGACGACCAGATCTTCATCCCCGTCACCACCGCCCAGAAACGGCTGTTTGGAATGGATTACGTTCAATCCATCGACGTGCAGGTCGATGAAATTAAGCAGATCGACCGCGTGATTGAGGATATCGAGCACCTGATCCGGGGACGCCACGCGGTGCCCGACGGCAAGGAAAACGACTTCTACGTGCAGAATTCCTCGCAATGGTTGTCCAGTTGGGGGGACGCGGCCAAAACCTTCACCTACCTTCTGGGAGGAATTGCCGGGATTTCCCTCATGGTGGGCGGGATCGGGATCATGAACATCATGCTGGTCTCCGTGACCGAGCGCACCCGCGAAATCGGCATCCGCATGGCCATCGGAGCCAAACGGCGGGAGATAAGGAAACAATTCCTGATCGAGTCCGTGCTCATCAGTTTCATCGGTGGCGCCATCGGCGTGCTGATGGGAATCGGCATTTCCACCCTGGTTTCCCGGATCGGGGGATGGGATACCATCGTCGCCCCGCAGACCATTCTCCTCGCTTTCGGTTTTTCGGTAGGGATCGGAATCTTCTTCGGATATTATCCCGCCAACAAGGCCGCCAAACTGAATCCCATCGAAGCGCTCCGTTACGAGTGACCGGCCCGGCCGACCGGATCCCTCTCTTCAGAAATGTCTTGCCGGGAGATTTTCCCATTTTTAATACTTTTCTCATGCCATGGCCTTTTAAACTCCATATAATAACTTCCGTGAGGTCATGCTCCCATTTCAACCCCGTTCAGGACATTTCCCCCCACTTTGCCGATTATGGAAATTCTGCCTTCTCGAGACCTTTTTAACCGTCTGGCCGGTACGGCCTCCCGCGTGCCCCTCGTGGGCCAGGAAACGGCACCGAACCTTGACCCGGCCCTCCTGTTTCAATGGATGTACGCGGATTCACCCCATGCGTTCCTCCTCGAGAGTGGCAAGGGACCCGGCATCGCGGCGCGGTATTCCTTCCTGGGAGCCGCAGGCTCCCGCATCCTCCAAACCCGTGGCAACGATACCCTTCTGACCGAACAGGGAGTGAAACGGCATTTCCCCGGCCGGCCGTTCGAGGCGTTAACCCTGATGGAAAACTCGAGGTCAATTCCCCCGATGGAACATGCCCCGCATTTCTGGGGCGGCTGGGTGGGCTACATCGGTTATGAATTGGGCGCGCGGTTCGAAAATCTTCCCTTTCACCCGGCAACCGGTACGGACCTGTATTTCATGGAGACCGGCCCTCTGTTCGTTTACGATCATGAAACCCAGGTTCTCAAATACATCGTTGCCTGCCCCATCGATGGCACCGGACGGGAATTTGACCGGGGAAAGGCCACAATCGAAGCGATCTGGACCCGGATCGCTCCTGCCCTGACCCGGCTGACGCGCCCCGCGGAGCGAAGGGTCGATCCGCGAATTATTTCGATGAAAGATTCCCTCTGGAATCGCCTGCGCCCCACCCTGACCCGCGCGGAGTATCTGGAGCGGGTGAACCGGGCCAAACTTTACATTTCCGAAGGCGACATTTATCAGGCAAACCTGGCACAGGGATTCGAAGCCCGGTATGCAGGGGGAGATTGGAACCTCTATCGGCGATTACAGAGCGTCAATCCCTCTCCGTTTTCCTGCCTCCTGCGTTTCGGGGACCTGGCGCTGGTGAGTTCCTCGCCCGAACGGCTGGTGAAAGTGACCGGGGACCGAATCGAGACCCGCCCCATCGCGGGAACCCGGCCCCGCGGGCAGACGGGGCAGGAAGATCTCGACCTGTCCCGCGAACTTCTGGTGAATGAAAAGGAAAAGGCCGAGCACCTCATGCTGGTGGATCTTGAACGCAACGACCTGGGTCGGATCTGCGATCCGGGGACGGTCCGGGTAACCGAATTCATGACTCTGGAACAGTATTCCCACGTGAGCCACATCGTATCCAACATCGAGGGCCGATTGACCCGGGGAACACGGCTGGAGGAGATCCTGCGCGCCGTATTCCCCGGCGGCACGATCACGGGATGCCCCAAGATCCGCTGTATGGAGATCATTCACGAACTGGAACCCGCCGCACGCGGCCCCTACTCCGGTTCGGCGGGTTATATCGGATACGATTGTACCCTCGACCTGAATATCATTATCCGGACCATTCTATTACACCAGGGCATGGCTTCGTTTCACGTGGGGGCGGGAATCGTCGCCGATTCCATTCCCGAAAAAGAATACCAGGAAACCCTCGATAAAGCCGCGGCCCTGATCCAGTCTCTTTCTTCTCCCGAGCCGGGAGCATGACATCCCAGGAACCCGTCGTTTATGTCAACGGCGAATGGTTTCCCCTCAGCCAGGCCCGGGTCCCGGTTCTGGACCGGGGATTTCTTTATGGAGATGGAATCTTCGAAACCTTTCGGGTCTATCGGAGAACGTTTTTCCGGATGGAAGACCATCTCGACCGCCTTTACCGCTCGGCGGAGGCGATTGACTTGTCCTGCCCCCTGCCGCGAAAGGAATTGGCCGGCCAACTGATCCGGACGGTGGAGAAAAACCCGTGGGATGAGGCCATTGTCCGCCTCACCCTGAGCCGGGGAGTGCAGGAGCATGGCCTGCGCATCCAACCTTCCGCGTCCCCGACCCTGGTCTTGTTCGCCCGGGCTCATCAACCCCCGGCCCGGGAGTGTTATGCCAACGGGATCGGCGTTTCCCTGTTTCCCGATTCCGCGGCGCGCTTGCCAGGCATCCCGTTCCAGATCAAATCGTGCAATTATCTATCACAGATCCGCCTGCGGGAGATTGCGGCGCGGGAGGGGTTTTTCGAGGCCCTCCTGATGAAGGGTGACGGAACCCTGACTGAAACGACGACGTGCAATTTGTTTCTGGTTCAAGACGAAGTGCTGAAGACCCCGGCCCTCGGCCCCTGGGTGTTGGCGGGAGTAACCCGCAAGGTGGTTCTTGAAATTGCGCTGAAACTCGCGCTACGGGTCGTAGAGGGGGAATGCCGGGAAAAGGACCTGTTGGATTCCAATGAGGCGTTTCTCACCAATACGGGCGTGGAGATCCTTCCCCTCACCCGCGCGGGAACCCGTGCCATCGGGTCGGGGAAACCGGGTCGGCTGACCCTGCGGCTTCGGGACGAGTTCGCCAAAATCGTTGAAGCGGAAATTCAAAAATGCTAACCTTTGCGTTCTGAAATCCGCCCTTAAACCTGAACCGGCCCTATGGATCCTCTCGAACGCTTTAAAGACAATCCCAGCGGAATCATCACCGACACGCTCAACAATCGTCATTGGCTCCCCAAAGATTCCAAACAGGATCTGGGGCGCTGGCAGAGCTGGCACGATATTTCGGGTTACGTCCGGATCATGAACCAGGTCTATGCGGGAGGACACAACGACTGGCGCCTTCCCACCCTGGAGGAGGCACAAAGCCTGTACGGCGAAGCCTACGTTCACACGGACTTTGAGGGGCAGGAAATCCACATCCATTCCGCTTTTGTCCGGGGATGCGCCTACCTGATGTGGACGAGCGACGTCAACGAATCGGGACAGACGGCCCGGTTGAACCTGAGAGAGGGCGTAGTGGACTATGTGGATAAAGACACGAGCGATTTGATGGCCGCCCGGTTGGTACGCAAGATCCGCGAATGACGCCGGGGAAAACCGTACCGTTTCGGGCGGCTCACCTTTTTTCTCCTTTTATCGCGCGGGACCGAAAAGAATCTCCGCAGGCGGAAACAAACCAGGTCCGGGCCTCTTCCGGCGAGAGATTTTCGATTCCATGCGTCCGGTAGGGCTCCCCTTCGATAACATATTCCTCCACTCCCTCCTGCCCCGGATGAACCGCCACAATGTCGGCGTGACGGGTGGCGTCGAACCCGCTGAACAAAGTCCCCGTCATTTCCGGAACCAGGTCCAAAGGCAGGCGTCGCAGGGTTCGGCGGTTCCGGTTCCGGTTCAGGCAATCGGCCACAAGGAATCTCTCCTCCCGCCAGCAGGTCACTTCTTCATCTTCTTCGGCGCCGGGAATGAAAATTTTATCCCCCACCCGTACGGCGAAAACCGGACGGAAGAATCCTTTCCCCCAAACTTTTCCCTGATCGTCTACCGGTTTCATATCTCTTTCATGTGAAGCGGATGCGGGATCGATCGAATCGGACCCGTGGGTCAAACTTCCTGCCACCTATTATTACCGTCCTCCTGCGGAAACCTGCAAAACTTTTTTCGGGTGGGTTCCCGAATGTTCCAGGAATTCGCGCCGGTGGGACCCTGCCGGTGGGCCGGGGCTCCGGAAATTGTGGATGTCGTTTCCCTTGATCCGGTAGTAAAATAGGCCGGAATTTATTTTTGAATCTTACTTCCGTGATCCTTGAACGAATCATTCCAGCGGCGTCTAGATAAAGAGCTGAATCGGCTCAGGGAGGATAACCGGTTTCGCCAGACCCGGCTGTACCGGGAATGTCGGCTGGATCTTTCCTCCAACGATTACTTCCAACTGCGTTACCATCCCGCCGTTCAGGAGGCGGTCCTGCGCGCAACCCGTCAACAGGGGACCGGTAGCGGCGCCTCTCCCCTGCTCTCCGGATTTCATGAATCTCACGAGCGTTTGTTGCGCGGGTTGATGGAATGGAAGCAGAAACCGGCGGGAATGCTGTTCAATACCGGTTTCATGGCCAATCAGGCTTTATTGACGCACCTGCCCCAAAAAAACGACTTGGTCCTGGCCGACCGTCTCGTTCACCACTCGATGGCCCAAGCCCTGGGCCGGGGCTCGTTCCGCTTCATGCGGTACCCTCACTTGGACCTGGATCGTCTGGAAGAGCTTCTCGATAACCATCACAAGGAATACGATACGGTGTTCGTGGTGACCGAGAGCGTGTTCAGCATGGATGGTGATTTCCCCAACCTCGGCAGGCTGGCGGAACTGAGGACCCACTACGGGTTCGTGCTGATTCTCGATGAAGCCCACGGAACCGGGGTCTATGGCCCCACCGGTGCGGGATTGGCACAGGAGGCAGGGATTCTCGACCAGGTGGACATTCTGGTGGGTACGCTGGGCAAGGCCCTGGCCAGCATGGGGGCTTACGTTTTGACCCATTCGCAGACCATCGTGGATTATCTGACCAACATGGCTGGGGAATATATCTTCTCAACCTTCCTGCCTCCCGCCCAGGCGGAATGCGCCCTGGAAGCCATGCGGATCCTGCAAAACGCGGCGGAGGAACGAAGCGCCCTTCGGGAGCGGTCCATCTGGTTTCGGGAGCGGCTCCACGACTGCGGATTTTCGGTTCCGGGACTGGATTCTCCCATCATTCCGATTATACTGGGAGAATCGGCGGAAGCGGTACGGGTCCGCGACCGGTTCTGGGACCAGCGGATCCTGGTGGGAGCCGTTCGCCCGCCCACCGTACCGCAGGGTACGGCCCGTCTCCGCCTGTCGCTTCACTCCCGGGTTACCGAGCGGGAGTTGGAAGAAGTTCTGACCCTCTTGAACGAATTCAGAAAAATATGAACATTTTCGCCGTATCCGGTTGGGCGTTGCCCGCGGAGTGGTTTCGCGAACAGGTCCGGGAATATTTTCCGTCGGCGCAGGTGAAATGTTTTTATCCCCGCAATCCCTTTGTCCGGGATGAAGCGGTCCGGGAACTGAATACGCACCGCGCCGATCTGTATATCGGATATTCCATGGGAAGCCTGTGGCTGATGAAGTACCGGGACCTTCTTCCCCCGGACAGCGTAAAAGCCCTATTGGCGCCCATTCTGGCCTTTTTGAAAGAAAGGGATATGGGTGGTAAAACCGGGGAAACTCAATTAAAATATTTCATCAAAATTCTGAAACGGAATTCACGGAATAAGAATTCTGCGCTCCTGGATTTTTATTCCAGTTGCGATTTTCCTTTCTCCCGGGCCCTGATCGAGGATATCCCGGACGCCGAAACCCTGATCCGCGGTTTGGAGTTTCTGGCTACGGAATCGGTTTCTGAAGAGGCCTGTTGCACGTTCAAGGCGATCACCGGAGAAAAGGATATTTTTTTGGACGCAAAACGGCTTAAAAACCTAATTCCTCATTTGGAGGTTGTCGATAGCGCCGGGCATTCTCCCTCGCTTCTCCTTGAGCGGCTGGCGTCTCTCGTTCCCCCCGGCTACAGGTTATGAAAATTTTCGGGATCGACTTTTCCAGCGCGCCGACCGCCCGAAAACCCATCACCTGCGCGGTGGGGGTTTACAAGGGAGGCCAAGGACTCGTTATCGAGGGGGTTGAGCATCTGACCCGCATGGATGACTTCGAAGCCTTACTGAATCGCCCCCGCCCCTGGTTTGCCGGGATCGATTGTCCCCTCGGCCTTCCCATACAGTTCCTGAAGGAGATCGAAATGGTAACGGGGTGGGCCGACTATGTGGGGCAGATTGCCTCCTGGGGGAAATCCACCTTTGAAGGCCGCATTGAATCCTACCGCAATAAACACGGCGCCGGGGAAAAACACCCCTATCGGTTGACGGATTCGCTGGCTCATGCCAAAAGTCCCCTGACCTTGCATGGAACTCCTGTCGGAAAAATGTTCTTCGAAGCCACCCCCCGCCTTTTATCCGCCGGAATCACCGTGTTGCCCTTTCTTAACGGCGATGACAAACGGGTGATCGTGGAATCGTATCCCTCTCTGATCGGACGTCGCTTCGCCGGAGCCTATAAGGAATCCCGGCCCTCTTCCCTGTCCGGTGCGCTGAAAACCGCGCGCCAGGCGATTCTCAATGGCATTCAGCTCCGGGGAATGGCGGATGAATTCGGATTCCAGGTCCAACTTCCCCACGATCTGGCCGAGACCGCACTGGAAGATCCCTCGGGCGACACTCTGGACGCCATCCTCTGCGCCATTCAAGCCGCATGGGCTTTTGCCGCCCGCAATCCTCTGCACGGTATCCCCAATGCACATCACCCGTTGATTCAATTGGAGGGGTGGATCGTCGATCCCGGCCTAGTCCGTGCGGGATGGACCAAAACTCCCCGCAAGGACCGCAGGGTCTCCGCGCGAACCGTGGGTCCCGGGTCGGATAGAGCCCAGACCGTGGAGTTGTTAATACAACAGGTCAAGCGCCTCGCCGAGGTGGGTCAGGCGTTGTCGGTTGAACGCAATCTCCCCGCCCTGCTGGAAAAAATCGTGACCGAGGCGAGAACGATGACCTGCGCCGACGGGTGCACTCTGTACATCAAGGATGAAAACTCCCTTTCGTTTAAAATTGTGCAAAATGAGTCTCTGAATATTTACATGGGCGGAACCAGCGGGGTGGACATCACATTTCCTCCCGTGGAACTCAAGGAGTCCAACGTCTCGGCCTATGTTGCAATGAAGGGCGTGACGATCAACATTCCCGATGTTTACGATTTCAAACCGTTCGACTTTACCGGACCTAAAAAATTCGACGAAAAAACCGGTTACCGGACGACTTCCATGCTGGTCGTGCCGATGAAAAACCACCTGGACCAGGTCATCGGGGTCCTTCAGATCCTCAATGCCCGGGATCCAAAGGAAAAATCCCGCATCATCCCCTTCACTCCCAACGATGAAAACCTGATCGAATCGCTGGCGTCACAGGCTGCGGTGGCAATCACCAACACGGGGTTGATCAACGAACTGCAAAAATCGAACGCCGAACTGGTCAAGGCCCGTGACCAGGCCCTGGAGGCAAGCCGCACCAAGAGCACTTTTCTGGCCAATATGAGTCATGAACTGCGCACGCCCATGAACGCCATTATCGGGTACAGCGAAATGCTTCTGGAGGACGCCGAGGAACAGGGGCTCTCCGAGTTTGGGATGGACCTCGAAAAGATTACCGCTTCGGGCAAGCACCTTTTGGGCATCATCAATGAAATTCTTGATCTGTCCAAAATCGAAGCGGGGAAAATGGAAATCTTCCTGTCCACCTTCAAAGTCTCGGACCTGGTGGAGGAAGCCGTCCACAACACCATGCCTCTGGCGCAAAAAAACAAAAATTCCCTTGATGTGATTTGTCCGCCCTCGGTCGGGGTGATGAGCGCCGATCCCACCCGGGTACGCCAGATGCTGATCAATTTACTCAGCAATGCTTGCAAGTTCACCGAAAACGGAAAAGTCCGGCTCGAAGTGATCCGTGAAAAGCGTGAAGAAACCGATTGGATCCGGTTCGTCATCTCCGATACCGGAATCGGGATACCCGCCGACAAGCTGAACATCCTGTTCACCGAGTTCACCCAGGCCGATCCTTCTTCAACTCGAAAAGTTGGAGGCACGGGGCTGGGTCTGGCCATCAGTCGGCGGTTCTGCCGCATGATGGGCGGAGACATTACCATCGAAAGCACGGAAGGGAAAGGATCCACATTCACCATACACATCCCGGTCAAAGTAACCGAGCGATTCTTTCCCCGAAGACGGGCCTCCGATCGAATATAATCAGTCTATTCCGGCTTTCCGATTCACGGAATCCGCCGTCACTCATCTTTCCGATTTGACATTCCGTTATGACCTCCGAGCGGGACATCGAAAAAAATATTATCGATAGTTTTTCAAAACATGCGAAATCCTATGACCGTCATGCCCAGTTGCAGAAATCCATGGCGGAACGATTGGCGACGCTCCTGCCAGATCCCCTCCCCCCGCGGGTGCTGGAAATCGGATGCG
>PCWF01000058.1 GCA_002796165.1 Nitrospinae bacterium CG11_big_fil_rev_8_21_14_0_20_56_8 | reverse complement strand
GGGTTTCACCGCCCTTGATGAGGATCCCCAACTCGGCCCCTTTCCCCGTTCCGACCATGATGGCGGTGGGGGTTGCCAGGCCCAGCGCGCAGGGGCAGGCGATGATCATCACGGAAATAAAAATGGTGAGCGCGAAGGTGAAGGGTGACGTGGGCAAAACGGCAAGCGTATCCCCGATGGACCACCAGATCCCGAACGCGGCCAGGGCAATCGCGATCACGACCGGGACGAATATCCCGGCCACCTTGTCCGCCAACCGCTGAATGGGGGCCTTGGCGCCCTGGGCTTCTTCTACCAGTCGAATGATCTGCGCGAGAACCGAGTCCTTCCCGAGCCGCGAAGCACGAAAGGAGAACGCTCCGGTTTTATTGAGACTGGCGCCGATGACTTCATCCCCCGGTTTCTTGGCAACGGGAAGGCTTTCCCCGGTGATCATCGACTCGTCGACCGTTGTTTGGCCGCCGACCACCTGGCCGTCCACGGGGATTTTTTCACCGGGGCGCACCGACACCACGTCGCCCAGGATCACCTCGGAGACGGGGATGTCCATCTCCCGGCCGTCCCGTTGCACCCGAGCCGTCTTGGGCTGGAGGCCGATCAGTTTTCGGATCGCCTCGGAGGCGCGGCTTTTCGCCCGGGCCTCCAGCAGGCGGCCCATCAGGACCAGGGTGATGATCATGGCGGCGGAATCGAAATACAATTCCACTTTTTGCCCCATGAACTGAAGCGGTCCGGGGAAAAAAGTGGCAAAAGCGCTGTAAAAATATGCGGCCGAGGTTCCCACCGCCACCAGGGTATTCATGTCGGCATAGCCGTGTTTCAATCCGCTGAAGGTGCCGCGGTAAAATTGCCAGCCACCCCAAAACTGCAAGGGCGTGGCGAACAGAAACATCCACAGCGCCAGGCGGGGAGATTCGGGTTGGGGCAAAAAAGGAATCATTCCCATCCCGCCCCACATCAGGATCGCGCTGATCACCACGCCAAACGCCAGCTTGATCGACAAGGTCCGGATCTCGCGCCGGTGGCGCTCCTCTTCCTCCCCGATCGTATCCTTGCCGTCCCGATCGGCGGGCAGAAGAACGTATCCCGCTTCCTCAACCGCTTGCCTGAAATCGGCGAAGCCGTTGAGGGAAGGCAGGTATTCGACAACGGCCCTCTCGGTGGCCAGGTTGACCTCCACCTGGAACACGCCGGGAAAGTTCAGGAGTTTTTTCTCCACGCGGGAGACGCAGGAGGCGCAGGTCATCCCCTGCACCGGGAAAGACTGCCGGATCCGGGGCACCCGGAAACCCAACTGCTCGATTTCCGCCGTGATCTGCCGCGGGGAAATAAGAGTGGGTTCGAACTCCACCGCGGCCTGCCCCGCCCCAAAGTTGACGCTGGCGTTCTGCACCCCCTCCATCTCTCCCACCTTTTTCTCGATGCGGGTGGCGCAACTCGCGCAACTCATCCCCTTGACGGGAAGGTGAAGCGATTGAATTTCATGCGTGGTCGATGTGGGCATAGGCTGTAATCAGTTTACGAAATCATGCTATAGTTAAAAAGGCGGGAGTTAAAAGCCCCTTCAAATGACCCGCCGGGTTTAATACCTGACAGGTTGCTGAAAAACCACGGAAATGTCATCCTGAGCCTTTGGCGAAAGATCTGGCCGGAACGTGAATGGGGCATGCCTCATGCTGGATCGAGGCAAGATTCTTCGCCGCAAAGCGGCTCAGAATGACACCCCAAATTTTTTTCATGTTACCTGCTAATAAGATGCCACCGCTCATGAAACAAGTTCACGCCCGCAATTATCGCCGGATTTTTTTCGGGTTGCTGTTCAGCGCCCTGGTTCCCATTCTAGGCCCTAATTCTTCCGCTCAGGCTGAAAAACGAATCATCGACCTCACCCACCCCTTTGATGAAACGACCCTTTACTGGCCCACCAACAAGTCGTTTCACCTGGATAGCGCCCATCGCGGGCGCACGGAGAAGGGATACTGGTACGAATCCAACGACTACAGCGCCTCCGAGCATGGAGGCACCCATCTCGACGCGCCGGCTCATTTCGCGGAAAACCGGTGGCACGTGGACGACATCCCGCTGGATCGCCTGATCGGTCCGGGTGTTGTCGTCGATCTCCGGTTCAAAACCATGCCGAATCCGGACTACCTGATCCGGGCGGAGGATTTCCATGAGTGGGAGCACCAGTTCGGAACGATTCTGGAAAATTCCATCGTTCTGGTGCTCACGGGATGGGACCAGTACTGGCCCAGCAAGAAGGATTATCTGGGCACCGACCTCCCGGGAGACGTGGAACACCTTCACTTTCCCGGGTTCAGCGAGGACGCGGCCCGGTTTCTCGCCCGGGACCGGAAAGTATCGGCGGTGGGGCTGGATACGCCCAGTCTGGACTACGGCCAGTCAAAGGACTTCAAAGCCCACCGGGTATTTGGGGAAGCCAATGTTCCCGGCTTCGAGAATCTGCATCAACTGGGAGCCTTGCCGACCCGGGGATTCCGGGTCATCGCGCTTCCCATGAAGATCGGAAAAGGGAGCGGCGCACCCCTGCGGATCGTTGCCGAGCTGGATTGATCGAAAGCGGGTATGAGAACGCCCGGCGGCAGATTACTTGCGAGTGGCGGTGAGGAGGGTCTTCAAAATGAATCCGCCGTATAGAAACAGGAGCAGGGCGATTACAAAATTCGTGAATGAATTCTCGTCGATCGCGCCCGTAAACAGGTAAATCCCGGCCCCGCTGAACCCAACCCCGACCAGGAAATATCCCAACCCTTTCAGAACCGGAAGGCCGGAACCGGGACGCCCGCTCGCTTCGCGCCTCTGGTTGAGTTGCCATCTCCATTTGAGAACATAGAAGGTATGCCGGGCCCAGGCCACCAGGCCGGAATCTTCCACAAGGCTGGTCTTGCAATACATACAGGTGGTATCGGCGCTTCGATTCGGGAAACCGCAATTGAGACAGAGTTTAACATCCTGATTCCGATTTAACAGCGTGGGCTCTTTTTCGGGTTTATTCATCCGGTAGCCTTTGAGTGGGCAACTGAACTTGCGACGGACCCGCGGGGAAAAGCCGACCTCGGAGGAGGGTCGAAAGCTCCTATGAATCATGAACACAAGATGTTAATAGAGTGGAGCCATTGTAAACTGGATGCTTTTATGTGTCAATCTCCATATCGCCATTTAAGGCGCGAAACATTAGATTCGCCCCCCCGCTATGGGTTCTCCCCATCCTCTCCGGGGGGTTGGAATTTACCTTGTTTTCGTGGGCATCCGTCTCTATAATTTCAACCTTTCAAGAATTCGTCCCGGTATTTCCCCCGGCCCGGAACCCTTGCGTCCCGTGTGGAGAAACCCCAGGGGCGAAATGGCCTCAGAACCCCTTTTCTATTCTGGTAATTCATGAAGCGTTGGCTTGCAATCGGATTGATTTCGACGTTCGCGGTTTGCGGTTCGTCGTTTGGCGAGGAAGCGGCTCGCATTGAAGGTATGGCGTTTATTCCGGGCGGAGAGTACATCATGGGAAGTCAGAAATCCCTTCTGGAATTGAACCCGACCGATATCTTCAATACCGACCGGCACACTCTGGGCCCGGAAGATCCCGCCCACATGGTGGATCTCGATCCCTATTACATCGACGTTTATGAAACGACCAATGAACAATACCTGGAGTATGTAAATGTCATGAAGGGACGCAACCCCCCTTACATGGATAATGCCGATTTCAATCAGCCGCGCCAGCCGGTGGTGGGGGTCACCTGGTCCGACGCCAGGAAATATTGCGAATGGCGGGGGAAACGGCTCCCCACCGAAGCGGAATGGGAAAAAGCCGCGCGGGGCAAGCGGCCCATCGCCTTCCCATGGGGAGACGAAATGCCGGAAGACACCCGCGCCAATTTCGACGAGCACCTGGGAAAAACCGCTCCCGTCGGCTCTTTCGAAGCGGGTAAATCCGATTATGGCGTGTACGACCTTTCGGGAAACGTTGCGGAATGGGTGCAGGACTGGCATTTCCCCGAATATTACCTGTATTCCCCCAAAAAGAATCCGGCGGGCCCGGAAAAGGGTCAATACAAAGTCATTCGCGGCGGCAACTGGAGAAACAATGGAGAGGACATCCGCCTGACTTACCGGAATGCCACGGTTCCCTCCATCCGCATCAACACGCTGGGGTTCCGTTGCGCTAAAAGCGCCGCTCCTTGAACAGGATCACGATCCCGTTTGGGGATTGGAGGAAAGTTTGGCGGCGATCCGGTCCAGGAGCCGGTGGGCGATTTCCCGCTTGCTCAGGAGGGGGAGCTGTTCAACGGTGCCCGACCGATCCAGGAAGGTCACCTGATTGGTGTCGGATTGAAATCCAATGCCGGGCGCGCTGACGTCGTTCGCGACGATCATATCCAGATCCTTCTTCAGAAGTTTTTCCCGGGCGCTTTCAACCAGGTTCTCGGTCTCCGCCGCAAATCCCACGACGAACTGCCCGGTCTTCGATTTGGCGACCTCCCGGAGAATGTCGGGGGTCGGCAACAGCCGGATCTGGATCGGTTCGTCTCCCTGTTTCTTGATCTTCTCCTTTTGCACCTGCTCGGGGGCAAAGTCTCCCACCGCCGCCGTCATCACCAGGATCTCCGTCGATGCGAGGTGATCCAGCACGAGAGTTCTCATTTCCTGGGCGGTTTTGCAGGCGAAAACACGCATGCCCGGGGGCGGCTTGAGCGGCGTGGGTCCGCTGATGAGGGTGACCTGCGCGCCCCGGTCCCGGGCCGCCTCGGCTACCGCATAACCCATCTTCCCCGATGAAGGATTGGAGATGTAACGGACGGGATCCAGAAACTCGCGGGTCGGCCCGGCGGTAATCAAAAATTGTCTTCCTGCAAGATCCCAGGCACGGGCGAGCCGATCCCGAACGGCGGCCAGGATCTTCTCCGGCTCGGCCAGGCGTCCGAGTCCCACCACACCGCAGGCAAGAGAGCCCACCTCGGGATCGATAAAACCGATACCGCGGGACTGCATCGTTTCAATATTGGCGCGGACGGCAGGGTTGTCGTACATGCCATCGTTCATGGCGGGAGCGACCAGGACCGGACCTCGAAATGCCACAAACAGGGTGGACAAGGCATCGTCGGTCAACCCGTGGGCCATCTTCCCCAATGTCCCCGCTGTCGCGGGGGCCACGACCAATAGATCGGCCGCTTCGGCGGCGCGGATGTGTTCCATCGACGCCGAATCCGCCGAATCGAACACTTTGTGGTACACGGGGTTCCTGGACAGCGCTTCGAAGGTCAGCGGAGTGACGAATTTTTTGGCGTTCCGGCTCATCACCACGAACACCCGCGCTCCTTCCTTCACCAGCAGGCGAAGAAGCTCCACCGCCTTGTAACAGGCGATGCCCCCAGAAACTCCCAATACGATTTTTTTACCTTTTAACGAAGAAGTCATAAACCTCGTTGCGCCATTACGGGATCCCCTCGATTATAAAGTTTAACCCTCCGGGGTTCAATGAGTTTCCCCCGGCACGGCCCCGTATTCCTTTTTTACCGCAGGAGGTTTGACTTTTCGCGGGGCTTTGCTTAGATTAACATCCAGTCAATCGCCGCGCTTCCTTCCCGGCTCCTGCACCGGAAACTTTGTGACCCATCTTCATGCCCGAAATTCGTAAGGATCCCATTGTCGACCGGTGGGTCATCATATCCACGGAACGGGGCAAACGTCCTCAGGACTTCCCCAGCCCCGTCAAGCGGATCAAAAAGGGATCGTGCCCGTTTTGCGCGGGAAACGAATCGATGACCCCGCCCGAGATCCTGGCGGTTCGACCGGAGGGGACGTCCCCCAACCAGACCGGCTGGACTTTGCGCGTGGTGGAGAACAAGTACCCGGCCCTCACGCTCGGCGGGGCGGTTGACCGGGTCGGAGAGGGCATGTTCGATAAAATGAACGGGGTGGGCACGCACGAAGTCATCATCGAATCGCCCGATCACGAAATGGACCTTGAACTGCTTTCCGAGCGAAGAGTGGAAGACTGCCTGTGGGCCTTTCGCAAACGCATTCTGGATCTCAAGAACGATCCGCGATTCCGTTACATTCTGATTTTCAAAAACCACGGCGATTCGGCGGGGGCCTCGCTGGAACACACCCATTGCCAACTGGTGGCGCTTCCCATCGTACCCGAACTGGTATCGGACGAACTGGCGGGTTCGAAACGTCACCATGATTACAAGGAACGATGCATCTTCTGCGACATGATCGCCCAGGAGCAATGGGACGGAAAACGGATCGTCGTGCAGAATGAAAAATTTGTCACCCTTTGCCCCTATGCGCCCCGCTTCCCCTTCGAGACCTGGCTTCTCCCCCGCTACCATTCCGCCCGGTTCGAGTCGAATGGCGGAGAGACGTTTCCGCAACTGGCGGAAATTTTCAAGGAGACGCTGTTGCGTATGCGGATGGCGTTGAATGTCCCTCCTTACAATTTCGTGATCCACACGGCCCCTCTTCAGGGGAACCATGAAGATCATTTTCACTGGCACATTGAGATCATGCCCAAACTCACCCGACAGGCGGGATTCGAACAGGGCACCGGGTTCTACATCAATCCCGTTCTGCCCGAAGAAGCCGCCGACGTGTTGAGGAAAGTCAAACTCTGATCCCGTCCATGAGCCCCCCTAAATTAAAAATACTGCTGGCGTCATCCGAGGTTTACCCGTTCGCCAAGACCGGGGGCCTGGGAGATATCGCCGGGTCGCTCCCGAAGGCATTGCGGCAACTCGGACATGAGGTGCGGGTCATCACCCCCAAATACAAGGTGACGGCCAAGTGTCCGCTGGGTTTCCGTCCCATGGGCCGGGACATCGACGTCCCGGTGGGTCCCGCGTTGAAAAAGGGGTTCCTCTACGAGAGCCGGCTGGCGGAAGGGGTGCCGGTTTACCTGGTGGGAAACGACGAGTATTATCACCGTGACGAGTTGTATGGCGAACAGGGCCGGGAATATCCCGATAACCCCGAGCGGTTCATTTTCTTTTGCCGCGCGGTTCTCGAATCGTGCAAGGCAACCGGATTTTTCCCCGACATTTTCCATTGCAACGACTGGCAGACCGGGCTCGTCCCCGTTTACCTCAAAACCCTGTACGCCCAAGACCCGGATTTTGCGCGGGCCCGCACGATCTTTTCCATCCATAACCTGGCGTTTCAGGGAAATTATCCCCCCGCGCGAATGACCGCCGCCCATCTTCCCCCACACCTCTTCCGGGTGGATGGACTGGAATTCTACGGCAACCTGAGTTTCATGAAGGGAGGCCTGATGTTCGCCGACCTCCTCACCACAGTGAGCAAGACCTACAGCAAGGAAATCCAGACCCCCGAGTTCGGTTTCGGAATGGATGGGATCCTCCGGTCGCGGTCCAAAGACCTGTACGGCTTTTTGAACGGCGCCGATTATGAAGAATGGGATCCGGAAACCGATCCCCTGATTCCCGAAAACTACAACGCAAAGAACCTTTCCGGAAAGCAGGAATGCAAGCGGGAACTCAAGGCCCGGTTCAAACTTTCGCTTCCGGAGGAAGCGCCTCTGTTCTGCATGGTCAGCCGTCTTTCCGCACAGAAGGGAATCAGCCTGATCATGGAATCGGCGGAAAAATGGCTTGCCGATGGCGCGGGATTCGTTTTACTGGGTTCGGGCGAACCGCGCTTCGAGGAATTTTTCCTGAACCTCGCCCGGAAGCATCCGGCCCAATGCGGGGCCATCATCGGTTACAACGAGGAGTTGGCACACCAAATCATGGCGGGAGGGGACCTGCTTTTTGTTCCTTCCCAATATGAGCCGTGCGGTTTGACCCAGATCTACGGTTTGAAGTATGGAGCGGTGCCCCTGGTGCGGTCTGTAGGCGGGCTTCAGGACACGATCCAGGAGTTTCAGTCCGCTTCGGGAAGCGGCAATGGTTTTAAGTTCCGGCCGTATGAAAATAAATATTTACTTCAAGCCGTCAAAAAGGCATTATCCCTTTATAAACAAAAAAATACATGGAGAACTCTCATGCGGAACGGGATGAACCAATCCTTCGGTTGGGACCATTCCGCCGGGCAATATTCGCGCTTGTATTACAAATTACTGAGCCATTGACGGGACTTCTTTTTCCTCCGGATCCATCCGCCATGAACTCCGAGAACCATTCCTCCGCAGACGAAACTCTAGGTCTTGAAATCCTCAAGAAAGTTTCCCGCTTCGCCAGTTCCACCCTGGATCTCGATGAAACACTCCAGCAGATCATTCAGGTCATCATGGAAGAGCTGAAGGTGGACACCTGCGCCATATATCTCTCGGAAAAGGGAGGCAAGCAATTTCAACTGACTGCCTGGAGCGGGCTTCCGGTGGAGCCTTCCTCCAACATCGTGCTGGAAATCGGTATGGGCATCACCGGTTGGGTCGCGCAAAACAAACAGACGCTGGCCCTGAAGGACGCCTGGAACGACCATCGGTTCGTTTATTTCCCCGAGATCGGGGAAGAACGGTTCAAATCGATGCTTTCCGTCCCCATGCTGTTCAAGGGCGAGAGCCTCGGCGTCATCAACGTTCACACCCACGAGGAACGCGATTTCACCAACTCGGAAATCTCCATCCTGGAAACCATTTCCAGCCAGGTTTCGGGATCCATCAACAACGCGATGCTGTTTCGCAGGAGCGAAATGCTCAACAAGGAGCTTTCCATTCTGTACGACATCAGCCTTGCGGTTCAGACTACGCTGAAACTGGAGCATGGACTCTGGATCATCCTCAGCGGCATCACCATGGGGCAGGCCGGTGGATTCAACCGGGCCATGCTGTTCACCGTGAACGAAAAGGAAAACGTTCTCCAGGGGTTGATGGGACTGGGCCCCGACTCCCCCGAGGACGCATTCCGCATCTGGAGCGAACTGGGCTGGAAAAAAGGGAATCTGCTCCAATGGATCATCAAGGAAGTGGAAATCGGAGAATACCGGAAATCGCGCTTCAACGAATTCGCGCGCGGGATCACGGTTCCGCTTCGCCCCGGAGAGCATATCCTCGCGGAAACCGTTCTGCAGAAGAAACCGTTCAACGTCAAAAACGGCCGATCCCACCCCCTGGTGACGGAAGAGTTTCATCACCAACTGGGGGTGGACGCCTTCTCCACCGTCCCCCTCATCGCCCATGAGGAAGTGCTCGGGGTCATCCTGGTGGACAACCGTTACAATGGGAAACCGATCACCGAGCCGCAACTCCAGTTGCTCACTCGTTTTGCCACGCACGCCAGTTGGGTCATGGAAAACTCGCGTCTTTTCTCCCGCCTCCTGGACACAAACCGCGAACTGTTGACCACCAAGGAGCAATTGAGCGAAACCGAGAAACTTGCCGCGCTGGGGGAAATGGCGGCGGAAGTCGCGCATGAAATCAAGAACCCCCTGGTTTCCATCGGTGGATTTGCCCGTCGGCTCCAGGAGAAAATCCACACCCTCACGGTTGTCGAGGCATCGGAGCGAGATCTGGAAAGCATTACCAATTACGGGGGAATTATTGTCAAGGAAGTCTCCCGGCTGGAAAAACTCCTTAAAGATACGCTCATTTATTCCAAATCCGGAAAACTGGACCTGGAGGAATGTGATCTCAACAGTCTTCTTGAGGAAGTCCTCGACCTTTTCAAAACCTGGTGTTATGAAAAAAACATCGAGGTCCAGGCCGATTTGTCCCCGGACGTGGTTCAGATCCCCGTCGACAAACAACGCATCAAGCAAGTGATGATCAACCTGTTATACAACGCGATGGAATCCATGGAAAATGGGGGCCAACTGAAGGTCAAATGTTACAACGACGAGTTCGCGGGCCGGCAGAAAATGGTCACAATCACTTTTTCCGATACCGGGGGAGGCATCCCCGACGAAGTCTTCAAGAACATCTTCAATCCCTTCTTCACCACCAAGGTCTCGGGAACCGGGATGGGCCTCTCCATCTGCCGGAAAATTGTCGAAGGACACGGGGGAACCATTCGCGTGGAAAACGTGATCGGCCAGGGGGTCAAAGTCATCCTCCATTTACCGTTGCAAAAAGTTTCCGATTATATTAAAAACGAATGACCCTCCGTTGCATTCCACATGCGGCACTTCCTTTTCATTCATCAGGAAACGCCGGTTCGGTCCATAGAAACATGATTTTATAAGGAAGACCGGTTATGAAAAAAATTCTGGTGGTCGATGATGAGGAAAATATCCGCCTTCTTTATAAAGAGGAACTGGAAGACGCGGGTTACCAGGTCGCGCTGGCAGGAACCGCGGAGGAAGCGCTGGAAAAAATCAGGAAACAGATTCCCGATGTCATCACCCTGGACATCAAAATGCCGGGCATGGACGGGATCGAGTTCATGGGGAAATTGAAGGAAGAGAACAAGAACATCCCGGTCATCCTGTGTTCCGCCTTTGGTCAGTATAAGCAGGATTTCCGAGTCTGGGCTTCCGACGCCTATGTGGTGAAATCCGCGGACCTCAGGGAATTGAAACTGACCATCAAAAAAATTCTCGCCCAGGGAAGCTGATCCCGGGATGAGAGGGCGCCTTTACCCAATCCTAAAATCTCTGTCTTAGAAGCTCCATGTCCAAGACACCCAGTGAGCCTCGGCTTATCGCGATCGAAGGGTGCATCGGGGCCGGGAAAACCTCCCTGGCCAAGTTGCTCAGCAAACGATATGACGCCCGTCTGGTCCTGGAAATCGACGAGGAAAACCCGTTCATATCCAAGTTTTACCAGGAGCGGGAGACCTATGCCTTCCAGACCCAGATTTTTTTTTTACTGAACCGGTACCACCAATACCTGAATCTGGCCCAGCGGGACCTGTTCAACTCGGTGGTCATCATCGACCACCTGTTTCACCGCGACCGCATTTTCGCCCAGCTCAACCTCAAGGGCCACGAATTGGCCCTGTACGACCAAATTTATAACCTTATTCATACCCGGGTTCCCAAACCCGATCTCGTCATTTTCCTGCAGGCCACCACCGACATCCTGATTCAACGAGTGCGAAAAAGGGGCCGGGAATATGAAGCGCTCCTCGACCCGGACTACCTCGACCAGGTCAACCGGGCCTTTAACAACTTCTTTTTTTATTACTCCGAAACCCCCCTCCTGGTTATAAACACGGACCAAATCGATTTCGTCGAAAAAAAATATGACCTGGATGAGTTGATAAATAAAATCGACCAGCATAAAATAGGTCGAGAGTATTACAATCCGCTTGGATCCTGAAGGGACCGGGACGGTAAAATTTAGCGTGGTCGGCCGGGTACCGGGACGGGGACCCCAATCGGGGCCTTGAGCTTGGAACGTTGCCCGCAAAACCGGAGAAACAGGGTCAGTTTTATCTTCCGCCGCTCCGGCCGCTTGAATCCCCCTCCTCCCTTCCTCCAGGCCTCATTAAGCTCCACCTGATCCGAGGCATCGCAATGAATCCAAATCGAATAACGGTTCCGGGCATTCTTGCCAGGAAATCCTCCGACAAAAAAATCACCGCCCTCACGGCGTATGATTATTGCTTTTCGCGTATTCTGGACGACACCGAAATCGACATCGTTCTTGTGGGGGATTCGCTCGGAATGGTGGTCCTGGGCTATGAAAACACCCTGCCGGTCACCATGGAGGAAATGCTGGCGCACACGCGAGCGGTCAAGCGGGGAATCCAGCATGCGCTACTGGTGGGCGACATGCCTTTCATGTCCTACCAGGTTTCCATCGAACAGGCGGTAACCAACGCGGGACGATTTGTGCAGGAAGGCGGCGCGGAGGCGGTCAAGCTCGAAGGGGGCGTTCGCGTGGCGGATAAAGCCGCCGCCATCGTCCGGGCGGGAATTCCGGTGATGGGTCATATCGGCCTGACCCCCCAATCGGTCCACCAATTCGGCGGGTACCGGGTGCAAGGCAAGTCGTTCATCGATGCCCGGCATATCAAGCAGGACGCTAAAGAGCTTCAGAAGGCGGGGGTATTTTCGATCGTGCTGGAAGGTATCCCCTTGGAACTTGCGGCCGAGATCACCCAGGAATTGAAAATCCCCACCATCGGGATCGGCGCAGGTCCTCAATGTGACGGACAAATCCTGGTGCTTCACGATTTGTTGGGCCTCAATCAGGATTTTGTTCCAAAATTCGTGAAACAATACGCTCAATTTGCCGAGCAGGCGCGATCCGCGGTGCAAAAATACGTGGAGGAGGTCCGGTCCGGACAATTCCCGTCCCACGAACACACCTACCACATGCAATCCGGTCCCCTGAAGAAAGTGGAAGAACAGGGAGGGGGCAAGTAATTTCATCCATGGAAGAAATTTCGACCCTTCCGGAAATGAAGGAAAAAGTGGGCGAGGCCCGGCGAAAGGGGCACATCATCGGATTGGTTCCCACCATGGGTTGCCTGCATGCAGGCCACATGAGCCTCGTGGACCGGGCCCGCAAAGAATGCGGCCTCACCGTGGTCAGCATCTTCATCAACCCTTCACAGTTCGGACCCAATGAGGATCTTGCCAGTTACCCGGTTCGACTCGATGAAGACCGCGCCCGATTGAGATCTTCCGGCGTCGACGTCCTGTTCCTCCCCACCCGGGAAACCATTTATCCCCACGGTTACCGGACGTATGTTGAGGTGGAGGAAATCACCCGGCACCTGTGCGGGAAAAGCCGGCCCGGATTTTTCCGCGGCGTAGCCACGGTTGTCCTCAAACTCTTCAACATCGTCAAGCCCGATCGTGCTTACTTCGGAGAAAAAGACTGGCAACAACTGGCCGTGGTGGAAAGCCTGGTCCGCGATCTCAACCTGGACGTCACCCTCGTGCGCCTGCCCATCGTTCGAGATCCCGACGGGGTAGCGGTCAGCAGTCGCAATTTATACCTGTCCCCGGCGGAACGGGTCTCGGCGGCCGCCCTGTCCGGGGCGTTGCAGTCGGCCCGGAAAAAGATTCTGGAAGGCGAGCGGTCGGGAGAAAAAATCCGGCAACACATGCGCGAACTGATCCAAAAGCAAAATGGCGCCGAAATCGATTATATCTCCCTTTGCGACCCCGAAACTTTTCAGGATCGGGAAGAACTCCGGGGACGGACCCTGATCGCGCTGGCCGTAAAAGTCGGCCAAGCCCGTCTGATCGACAATTGCCTGGTCGACGCTTCCTGACCGGGGCCGGAAATGAAGCCGCCGAATACGCTCGATAGAAATAATCGCATCCCGGTTGCCGCTTATGGTATCATTTTCGTATAGAACTTATCGATCGGGGCTTTCTTGGGGCCCCTTCCTCCAAGAGGTTCGGGAAGAAAATTTACGACCTGCTCTCCGCGGGTCACCGTTTCTTCATAAAAAAGGACCCGGGTCCTGTTCCGATCGCACCTATTTACCGGGAGCTTTGTAGCCATTGTCAATGGACATCATCATCACCCTGGCTTTGATTTTCATGGTCTGGATGTGCATGGATTGCATTCAGCGGAAAGAGCATTTTGTCTGGATCATCATCATGGTTGTCCTCTTTCCCATCGGGGCGGTGGTTTACTATTTCGTGGTTAAATCCCGAGGCGCAAGCAAGGGACCGGGACTGCGGGTTCCCCGGGCCCCATCCAGGATCGTGGACACCGAGGAAACCCTGCAGTTGAAAGAACTGATCGACCAGTATCACAAACCCTATCACTATGAAAAACTGGGGCAAGCTTATCTCAACCAGAAAAATTTCGAGTTGGCCATTCCCAATTTTGAAGAGGCGATCCAGCGGGACCCCGAAATGCTCGAGGCCCGTTACGGCCTGGCCAAGGCCCTGCACGGCCTGGGACGGTTCTCCGAGGCGGCCGAAGTGCTCGAAAGACTCGTGGCAATCGACAAAAAATATGATTATGGCAACGCCATTTTCGGATTGGCCGAGTGCTACCGGCTTTCCGCAAACGACGAAATGGCCCTGAAGACTTACGATGAAGTGATCAAGTCCTATCACTTCTTCAAAGCCTACTACCATTACGCCCGCCTCCTGGACAAACGGGGAGACAAGCAGGGGGCCATTGGCCATATGAAGAGCATCATCGGCTCGTCCAAGGATCTTCCGGAATACAAACTTGAAAAAGAGCGCTTCTGGATTGAAGAGGCCTACAAGTTTCTCAAGAAAAACGGAATTGAACTTGCCTGAAGCTTTCGTTCATCCCTTACGCAAATTTATTTTCTAAGGAACCACGGTTTCATGACGGTCTTATCGCAAAACCTTAAAACCATTCGAAAAAACCTGAATTGCACCCAGATGGCTATTTCCGAGGTTCTGGATATCGGTTTCCGCACCTACGTGCGTTATGAAGCGGGGGAGCGGGATGCGCCGATCTCGGTGCTGATCCAATTGGCGCGCCTGGGCAATATTTCCCTGGATCGTCTGTTGACCACCCCCCTCTCCGAGGAGGAACTCAAGCACCCCGATGTGGAAACTCCGCCCAACACCGCCAAAAGTCTGGAGGTCATCGGCGGCGGCTCCGAGGAAGGACGTTTGACGTTTAAGGGGATTCGGGAAGATTTCTACGTCACGATCGACAAGCAGGAGCGGGAACTCCTCAACCTCTATCGCAAGATGGGTGCGCTGGGGCGCGAGAAGTGTCTCCTCGACGTCGAATGGATGCTCAACAACACCAAATTGCGTCAGAGATTTTCCAAACCCAGGAAGGTCACCCGCAAAACCGAAAAAGCAAAAAACGCCGCCAAGCTCAAAAAAATGGCGAAACATATTAAGAAGA
>PCWF01000165.1:14759-15021 GCA_002796165.1 Nitrospinae bacterium CG11_big_fil_rev_8_21_14_0_20_56_8 | reverse complement strand
CGTCCCGGGACCGGGCGAAAATCTCGTCCAGATCATGACCATGCACAAGGCCAAGGGATTGGAGTTCGACTATGTCATCCTTCCGGGCCTGGGGCGAAAGCCCAAACCGCCCACCCGGAGTATCGTATCCTGGATTCCCCACGGGACGCGGCTTTTGGTCGCACCGAAAGAGGAAACGGGGACGGATCGCTCTGCCTCATTCGGTTTTCTGGCTAAACTGGACAAGGAGAAAGATGATTGCGAAACCCTTCGGCTCCTTTAT
>PCWF01000165.1:14034-14741 GCA_002796165.1 Nitrospinae bacterium CG11_big_fil_rev_8_21_14_0_20_56_8 | reverse complement strand
GGCGCCCATACCCCCCGCATCCGCCGATGCCGTGGGTATCCCCGCAAGCGTAACACCTTCCACCATTCCCAGAATCACGAGACTGCCCGCGGAATATTCAATTCCGGAACCGGAACCGGACATTCAAACCGGTCCCACTCCGGACCTCATCCAGGAAAAAACGAAACCACAATTTCTCTGGGCGGGGACCGAAGCCCGGTCTCTGGGAATCGTCCTGCATCAATGTTTCCAGAGCATGGCGGATGAGGGAATCCAAAAATGGGATCGTGACCGGTTGCGCCGATTTGCCCCGAATCTTCGATCCGCGCTCCAGGCCCAGGGGCTCCACCTTCAGAAGGCCGAGGAACTGGCCAACCGGGGAATGGACATCCTCCGCCAGATCGTTGCCGATCCCACCGCCCAATGGATCCTCGCGCCCCACCCGGAGGCGCGATCCGAATTTCCGTTGACGGGGATCATCAGCCATCAGTTCGCCAATCGAATTCTGGACCGGACGTTTGTGGATAACGGGGTGCGGTGGATCATCGACTACAAGACGGGCGAACACGAGGGAGGTGATCCGGAACGATTCTTCAACGAGGAGAAGGAACGCTACCGCGTCCAACTGGAGCAATACGAAACGCTCTTAAAACTTATGGGCGAAACCCGGCCCATCCGAAAAGCCCTGTACTATCCCCTGCACGCCAAACTGGTGGAATACGAAAACA
>PCWF01000165.1:0-14022 GCA_002796165.1 Nitrospinae bacterium CG11_big_fil_rev_8_21_14_0_20_56_8 | reverse complement strand
CGGGGTGAGGGATAAATTTCCGGATTTGTTTCAAGTATGGGGAGGTCGGGCGGAGAGGTCCCGATTCTTCCCCGGACCGGAAAGGTTGTTCCCCCCGGACTCATTTCCCTTTGGAAGTTTGAGTTTGAAGATGGAGAACATCAGGTTCAACGGAAAATGGGCCATGTAGCGGAGCCCGCCCATGGTGGACATGCTTTTCATTTCTACCATGGCCTCGGAGATCACCTCGCGGATGTCGATGGGCCCCTTCACATGACCCGTGTCCTCTACTCTTCTCAAACGGGTCAGGGCAAATATTCCGAACAGGAACGAAAAGAAAAACAGGAAGTCGAGCTGGCTCAAATTCATAACGGGAATATGCCAATCATGCTCCGGAGATTTCAACTCCAACGTCCACGACAGTTCCCATTGCTCCAGAAAACCGGCGAACACCCCTCCGAGCAAAGGCGCCAGCCCGGCAGACAGGGAGTTGACGAAATTGAGCGCCGCCAGGTAAGGCGTTGCCTGCCCCTGCGGAGCCAGCTTCAAACCGATGTTTCCCGAAGCCAGCGTAACCCCGGCGCTGGAAATTCCCAGAAGCGCATGGATCAGGAACAACAAGGGAATCGTCAGGAAATGTTTTTGCGGAAAGGTGGTGAACGTCCAGAACAAAACCGTAACCGCATACAGGGACCCACTCACGGCGAGAACGGCCTTGTTGCCGAACCGGTCGGCAAACCCGCCCCAGACCCGGTAAAAGACGAGGTTCACCATCTGGCTCAGAACTCCGAGCGCCACCACGAGAAAAACCGGAAGTCCAAGACGCTTCAGCAGGTAAACGGTAAAAAACGGGGCGGCCAGATTGACCGCAAAATTCCACCACATGGAAAAGGTCAGGAGTTTTTTGAAATTCTCATCCTGCACCGGGCGCTGGATCGTTTTAAAAAAACTCTCATGGGCTTCCGGCGGGGCCATTTGCGGTTCCGGGGTAAGGGTCATGTAATAAACGCCAAGCATGCCGGACGCGAAACCGACGATATAAAGGAGCGAATAGCCGTGTAGCTCGAATCCGGGAAAGGCCTTGCCCCATTGGTCGATAAACATTCCCGCAACAAGACCCAGGATCATTCCAAGCAACGTGGTCATGAACAACCGCTTGCCGAAAAAAACTCCCAACCGGTCTCCCGGAACCAGGTCGCGCATCCAGGAATTCCAACTGCACCCTACAATGGCCGCGAATACGGCCTTGACCGTTAAAGCCGCAAAGAGCAGTTGGAGTCCGAACGATTTGGAAGGAAGGAAGGGAATGAAGGCGATCACCAGAACCATTAACCGGCTGATGAACGCGGAGTAGACGGAAATAGCGCGGCGTATCCTGAATTTTTCGACCAGGAGCACGGAAGGAACCTGGAGCACCTGGCTGAATACCCGGATGGCGGAAAGTAACCCGATATAAAAAGACGTGCCCCCCAACCGAAGCGCAAAATCGACGAGGAAGATCCCCGTGGTGAAGGTCACCATTCCCTGAACCGTCAATCCGTTCTTGATAACCAGGTCGAGAGCCGATTCCGACTCCTCCTCCGTCAAAGTCTCTTTGGCGGGATATTTTTGCGCAAGACGGGAAACCAGGTCGTTCATGAGTCTAAATTTCGCATATGACCCGCCGTTAAATTCCGTTGCATTCGGAATTCAATTCTGCCCCCAACCGGGAGTTGGGAATTTTCGGGTTGTATCGGGATCAAATCCACTCGGGATACGAGTTTATATCAGTTGTATATCATCGAGCAAAGATTTCTTCAAAGGTGGGATAAACGGAAAAGGCGGACCGGGAATCAATTCCCGGCCCGCCAGTCGGAGCGCCAGAAGCCCGATTCATGGCACTCTAATTTTTCGAGCTGAATCGTTCAAACCGCGGCTGAACCCTATCGGATCCAGCCGCGGCTATGGGTAGTGGGGAGGACAAAATCGCTACCTTTTACCTAATGAAATCGGCGGAGAAGTTTGTCAAGGGGAAGGCAAATTTTTTCACGTCCGCCCTCAAAAATTACCGGATTCCCCGGGAACCCGGTTTACTCCGGTTCCGTGGCCCCCATTTTCCGGAAGACGAAGGTCTCCTTCCCCTCCTCCCGTTCCACATCGATGTGGTCTCCATCGGAAAATTCCCCTTCCAGGATTTTCATGGACAAAGGATCCTGAATATATTTTTGAATCGCCCGTTTCAGGGGCCGCGCGCCAAATACCGGATCGTAACCCTTCTCCGCCAGCACGGCCTTGACCGGTTCCGACAGGGTCAGGGTCATCCGCCGCTCGGCAAGGCGTTTACGCAAATCGGATAACTGGACCTCAACGATCTCCTTGATTTGGTTCCGGCTCAGGTTGCGGAAGAGGACGATATCGTCGATACGATTCAAAAATTCCGGTCGAAAGTGATTGCGCAATTCCTGGCGGACGGCTTCCTGGACTTTTTCGAACTCGGTTTCCCAGATATCCTCGAACTTGCCGCCGCTCACCGACTCGAGCCGCGCCGCTTCCTGGCCGAAATCCTGAATCATCTTGCCGCCGATATTGGAGGTCATCAGGATGACGGTGTTCTTGAAATCCACCGTTTTACCCTGTCCGTCGGTCAGCCGGCCCTCGTCGAAAATTTGCAGGAACACATTGAACACGTCGGGGTGAGCCTTCTCGATTTCATCGAACAGGACGACACTGTATGGCCGCCGCCGAACCTGCCCGGTCAGGTAGCCCCCCTCCTCATATCCCACGTAACCGGGAGGGGCGCCGATGAGCCGGGCCACGGAATGTTTTTCCATATACTCCGACATATCGATCCGGGTCATGGCCTGCTCGTCATCGAACAGGAATTCGGCGAGGGATCGCGCCAACTGGGTTTTTCCGACCCCGGTCGGGCCGAGGAACAGAAAGGTCCCGATGGGCCGGGTGGGCTCCTGGAGCCCGGCACGCGCGCGCCGAATGGCATTTGAGACCAGCCGGACGGCTTCCTGCTGGCCGACGACCCGCTTGTGGAGCGCATCTTCCATGCGAAGCAGACGATCTTTCTCGGACTGAAGCATTCTCTCGACGGGAATTCCCGTCCAGCGGGACACGATCTGGGAAATTTCTTCTTCTCCGACCTCCTCATTAAGAATCCTCCGCTGACCCTGGGTCTCGCCCAGCCGTTGGTGGAGATCCTCCAGTTCTTTATGCAGGCGCGGCAAGGTTCCGTATTTCAACTCGGCGGCCTGCTCCAGCCGCCCTTCCCGCTCCGCGTTATCCGTTTCCGAACGGGCCTGTTCCACCTTTTCCTTGAGCGAGCGTTTCTCCTCGATAATCTTTTTTTCCGATTGCCATTGCTCCTTCAACTGCTCGCAGGTTTTTTTGAGATCGCGAATCTCCTGTTCGATTTTTCCGCTTCGGTGGGCCGACTCGGAATCGGTCTCTTTCTTCAGGGCTTCCCGTTCGATCTCCAGTTGCGTGATCTTCCTCTGGTACTGGTCGATCTCGGCGGGAAGGGAGTCGATCTGCATGCGCAGGCTCGATGCGGCTTCGTCGATGAGGTCGATGGCCTTATCGGGAAGAAAACGGTCGGCGATATAACGATGCGACAACCGCGCGGCGGCGAGTATCGCGGCATCCTGGATTCGCACCCCGTGATGAATTTCGTATTTTTCCTTGAGCCCCCGCAAAATGGAGACGGTATCTTCCAGCGAGGGCTCACCCACCATGACGGGCTGAAACCGGCGCTCCAGCGCGGCGTCTTTTTCGATATACTTCCGGTACTCGTTAAGGGTCGTCGCGCCGACGCAATGGAGTTCTCCCCTTGCCAGAGCGGGCTTGAGCATGTTGGAGGCATCCATAGATCCCTCGGCCGACCCGGCACCCACCAGGGTGTGGAGTTCGTCGATGAACAGGATGACATTGCCTTCGCTGGCGTTGATTTCCTTCAGTACCGCTTTCAAACGGTCCTCGAATTCCCCCCGGTACTTGGTTCCAGCAACGATCTGAGCCAGATCGAGCATCAGAATTCTTTTTTCCTTCAACCCCTCCGGCACGTCTTTATGATGGATCCTCTGCGCCAGGCCTTCGACAATGGCGGTCTTCCCCACGCCGGGTTCCCCGATCAATACGGGATTGTTTTTGGTGCGTCGGCTCAATACCTGAATAACGCGGCGGATTTCCGTATCGCGTCCGATGACGGGATCGAGTTGGCCCGAGCGCGCTTTCTCGGTCAGGTCGATGCAGAATTTATCCAGCACCTGATACCGGGCTTCGGGATTCTGGTCGGAAACCCGCTGGGTTCCACGCACCGCCAGAAGGGCTTTAAGGAGCGACGCCCGGGATACACCCGCCGGTTTAAGGACCGGTTTCAGACGTTTGTTTTCCGCCCCGGCCAGCAATACATGCTCCCCACTTACGAATTCGTCCTTCATCAGGCGAGCCTCGGCGAATGCCTGGTCCATGAGATCTTTCAACCCGGAAGAGACATAAATTTGAGCTGAACTTCCGCCGACCCGGGGATAGGAACGGATCTGATTCGACAACTCATTTTCCAGTCGCGCGGGGTCGGCCCCAACTTTCCGTATCAAAGCCGGGGAAATTCCGTCCGCATCCCTCAGCAGACAGAGGAGAAGATGTTCGGGTTCGATGGCCTGTTGCCCGTGTTCCTCGCACAAAGACTGGGCCGTCTGAAACGCTTCCTGGAGCTTGATGGTCATTCGATCAAATCGCATAACAACCTCTATTTAAATAATGGAACCTCTCTTCATCTAATAAGATGGCAGGGCCAAGGTGTCAAGGAAGGGATAAAAAGGAGGGACAGAAAGCCGGATCACCGGTTCACAATATCGTCCATCAGCCGGTTGGTGGCACGGATCACATGCGGTTTGGCCAGGTGGGAGGGAACGTCGGCGGGTAATCGAAGACTCAGGGTGGTGCCGCGCCCCAGCTCGCTCTCGGCAAAGATATTGCCGCCCATCAACCGGCTGAGCCTCTGGCAAAGGGCCAGATGAAGCGCCACCGCTCCAAATGCGCTGGATACGTTTGGATCGGCCTGAGTATAATCCTTGAACAGATTCTCGAGAAGCCTTGGATCGATGCCCGGACCGGAGTCGCGAACGGAAAAAGAAAGCCAATCGGTGCCCTCCACCGCCTCCCGCCGGACGTGAAACAGGACGGTTTCCCGTCCGGAGGATTTACAGGCGTTCTTCAATAACGTATGGAGAATGCGGCGGGTTCTCTCCAGATCCAGCTTTCCCGATCCCATGCCCGGTTCCAGGTTCACTTTCAGGTCGGCCTCCAACGCCAACCCGTCTCCTCGGAATTTTTCCAGCCAGGCTCCCAGCCAGGATTCAAGCTCGACTTCCGAGATTTCCAGCTCGGCCCGGCTGGCCTCGATCCGGGAGAGGTCGATGATCTCCTCGATCCATTCCAGCAAATGATGCGCCGCCTGCTCGACACGGTCGATATCCTGCAAAAGATGGTCGAGTGTGCTTTCTTCGGCATCCTCTTTCAGAATCTGGACGTAACCGATGATGTGATTCAGGGGGGTGCGCAATTCATGGCTGAGGTTGGCGAGAAAAACCGATTTGCTCTGACTGGATACCACGACTTCCCGGAGGGCAATTTCCCGTTCGTTCAACCGGTCCTGTAACTCCTGAGTCCGCACCGCGACCTGGTCACGCAGGGAATCCTTCATCTGCCGCAATTTTTCCTCGGTGGCACCGGCACGTTCAAAAAGCCCTTCGATCCTATCGATCAGTTCGTCCGACGCGGCGTCTCCGGTTCGGGGGGGGCCGGTAAGGGTTCCCTCAGCGCAACTTCGGTTGCGTAGCCAATTCAGGATGGCATCCAGATCGTGGGATGAACCGGAACGCGGGTTTTTCATAATTGCTGGGAACCCTGGAAAACGGAAATAACTTTATTTACGCTTTTCCCTATGGTACGTCAAACGGACGAATTCACTTAAGGGAAATTGCATGGCCAGCGGCATGTTGGACATCCATTGCAAACGTTGCGGTTCGTACGTTTTGAGCTACTGGAAGGAAGGTACTGGCCGGCTGGTGCGGATGTATTTCGATCGCATCCAGGCCGCGCGCGGGGAAAAAGAAGGAATATGCGGCCCATTTCCGACTCATCTGACCTGCCCGAATTGTACGCACCGGATGGGTACCGCCGTTACCCCGGAACCGGGCCGGAAGGCGTACCGAATGATTCCAGGAACGTTTCGCCGGAAGAAAAGCGAGTAGATGCGGACTTACCTGGGAGCCGATGGGGGTTCCTGCGTTTTCTTCGGCTCATCCTTGTAGGGAGACAGGGTTTTGCCCTGGCAATTCACTTGAACGGTTGCCGGTCCCTTATTTTTGATAATGCTCTTGCGTGCCATCCCGTTCGACAGGAAGTCCTTGGGAGGAATCACGTGCGTATAGCTTTTCTCCCAGATAAAGGCGTGAGGGCCGATCGAAAACTCGATTGCGGCCTTATCCTTTTCACTCAGGTTGGTCACCAGCCAGGAAGCGTTTTCGCAAACAACCGCTTCGTTGGGTGCCAGGTTCATTTCCTCCGCAAAGACCGGGGTGGTCCATCCGACGCCGAGGAACAGGATCGGGACAACTCTCAAAAGTTTATTCAGCATCGGCAATGAGCCCCCTGATTACAGATTACTTATTCCAGGGAATCAGATGATCCCTTCGGCACCCAGCCATCGCTCACATTCAAGAGCGGCGGCACATCCGGATCCCGCGGCCGTGACCGCCTGCCGGTATTTATGGTCATGGACGTCGCCCGCGGCGAACACTCCGGGAATACTGGTTTCCTGGGACTCATGTTTGACCTTGATATATCCGTTTTCATGAAGGTCGATCTGTCCCTGAAACACCACGGTGTTGGGCGTGTGCCCGATCGCGTAAAAAATTCCGGCCAGTTCCACGTCCTTCAACTCGCCGGTTTTGACATTGCGCACCCGTGCCCCGGTCACAAACTGTTCGCCCAGCGCGTCTTCAAGCACCGTGTTCCACATAATATTGATTTTGGAGTTTTTCAAGGCCCGTTCCTGCATGATCTTGGAAGCCCGGAGTTGATCGCGCCGATGAACCAGATGCACGACCGATCCAAACTTGGTGAGATACGTCGCTTCCTCGACGGCCGTATCCCCACCGCCGATCACCATGAGGGGCTGGTTCCGGAAAAAGGGCAAGGCGCCGTCGCACACCGCGCAAGCGGACATTCCGTTATTGAACAATCGGCTTTCGCTGGGAACTCCCATCCGCTTGGCCGTGGCTCCGGTCGCAACGATGATCGAATGAGCCCTCACCTCCCGCTCGTCGGATTTAATGGTGAAGGGACGCTGTTTTAAATCCACAGACACCACATCCTCCATGACCATGCGCGTTCCGAATCGTTCCGCCTGTTTTCGAAACAACTGCATCAGTTCCGGTCCCTGAATGCCTTCGGGGAACCCGGGATAATTTTCGACATCGGTGGTCGTCATCAACTGCCCGCCAGCGGATCCCCCCGCCTGATAACCTTCGAACATGAAGGGGGACAGGTTGGCCCGTGCCGCGTAAATGGCCGCGGTATGGCCGGCGGGACCCGACCCGATGATAACGACATTTTCAACATCCGCCATGATCCTGACCTTTCTATGGGATCTTCAGAGTTGGGTTATCACAAAACGCGACCATGAACGAATCCCTGAAATCCAAGAATTCACTCATGGCCCAATAGAACCATTCGATTGATGCTCTATTTCATTTCCCGAATACAGCGGAATCCCAAATCGCTGTATCGCAGGTCGGGGGTCCGCGCCACGCGGTCGGAAGCTCTAAGCTGGTACCAGGCAGAGGTCCAGGAGCCGCCGCGAATCACCTTGTCCTTGCCTTCTTTGGGGCCGGAAGGATTTTCCTGGGTCTCCCCGGTCGGGTACGGCGCATACCAGTCCGCCGTCCACTCGGCGACATTGCCGAACATATCGAAAATCCCGTTGGAACTGGGAGAAACGGACCCCACTTCCGAGGGAGCGCCAACATTATATTTCTGGCCGAAAACCGCTTCGCCCGAAAAATCCGCCTGCGCGGCCCGCTCCCACTCGGCTTCGGTGGGAAGCCGCCCCCCTTTCCACTTGCAATATGTTTGGGCATCCTCCCAGGTCACGAACATCACCGGTTGACGGGGTTTGTTGAAATCGTCCGGCCGGCTGTCATGCAATTCGTTCGGACCACACACCCCCTCCGCAAAACACGCCTTATACGCCTCGTTGGTCACTTCATATTTATCGATCATGAAGGGATTGATCCGCACCGTATGGACCGTTTCATCGCTACACCAGTCGGCGTTGCCAAACTGGTCCGAACAAAGGGTACTGCCCATTTTAACTTCCCCGCCTGCAATGGACACCTGGTCCTGTGATTCGGCGGATACCAGCGAAGGCCCGGCAAACCCAAATAAGATGCAGAACAACAACCCCGGGATTTGCAGAGAATACATTCTCATTGAATGGGTCATTTTTCGACCTCTCGAAGGATCGCTTCCCGCACCTTTTCGTAATCGGGTGGAAGCTCGATGGGGGAAAACGCATAGTCGGAATGGACCCCCGGGATTTGATTCTGGTGATACTGGAACAGGAAATCGGTAAACTTCAGGCCATTCGCGGTGGAAATGACGACCACACGATCCTTGGAGCGAATCAGGCCCCGTTTAACCAGTTTGGAAAGGACGGCCAGCGCGACCCCGGTATGCGGGCAACACAGGAGGCCGGTACGGTTCGCCATCCCCACGGTGTTGGCCAGTTCGGCCTCCGTCGCCTCATCCACAATCCCGTCAAACTCCTGGAGCGCCCGGATGGCTTTCTTGACGCTCACCGGGTCGCCGATCTGGATAGCGCTGGCCAGGGTGGGTTGCGCTTGAATGGGCTCAAATTTACGGAATCCCGTTATGAAGCTACGGTACAGGGGATCGGCCTGGGCGGCCTGGGCACAAACCAGGCGCGGGAGTTTGTCGATGACCCCCAGGTCCTTCAACATCCGGAATCCCTTTCCGATCGCGCTCACGTTGCCCAGATTTCCCCCGGGAACGATCACGAAATCGGGAACCTCCCAGTCGAATTGCTGAACGATCTCGAAACTGATCGTTTTTTGCCCTTCGATACGAAGGGAATTCATGGAGTTGGCCAGGTAGATATCGTTATTGGCGCAGATATCCTTGACCAGTTTCATGCAACCGTCAAAATCGGTATCCAGCGAGAGGGTCATCACCCCGTGAGTGATGGGCTGGACCAGTTGGGTGAGCGACACCTTGTTGCGGGGAAGAAAAACGATGGCGGGAATTCCCGCAACGGCGCAATAAGCCGCCAGCGCGGCAGAGGTGTCCCCCGTGGAGGCGCACGCCACGGCGCGGATATTTTTCCCCTCCGAGATCATCTGCTTGACCATGGATACGAGGACGGTCATGCCCAGGTCTTTAAACGAGCCGGTATGGGCCATACCGCATTGTTTGATCCATAATTCCTTGAGCCCCAGCATCTTCCCCAGACGATCGGCCCAAAACAGGTTGGTTCCCCCTTCATAGGTGGAAACCACATTCTTGTTCTCCACGTTGGGGCAGACCAGTTCTTTCTTGCCCCACACGGAACTTCCATAGGGCCATTCGTTCTTTCGGTAACGCTCGATAAACAGTTGCTTCCATTCATCGGCGCTCCACTTCTTCAACTCGTTCATGTCGTGCTGAACTTCGAACAATTCACCGCAAGCCGGACAACGATAAATGATCTCGTTCAACTCATGCGTCTGGGAACAGCCGTTGATACATTGAAACCACGCCCTGAAATTCATGATCAATTCTCGACTCGGATGAGGATGGATTTTTCACAGATCACGTCCAATGGATCAATTTCCTTCAGGGCATCGCGCACATTTTTCTCATTGGCCAGGTGCGTCATCATAACCAGAGGCACTCCTTTTCCATACTGGTCGCGGCCGCGCTGGATGACCGACTCGATGCTGATCCCGTGCCGGCCCAAAATCCCCGCGATGGTGGAAAGCACGCCGGGCTGGTCCAACACGTTGAATCGCAAAAAATACTCGGATTGGATTTCATCGATCTTTTTAATCGGAATGGTGCGAATTTCGCCGGGTTGAAACGATTGCTGGGGGACCCGGTTTCTGGCTCCCGACAAGATCGCCCGCGAAATTTCAACGATGTCTCCCACCACCGCGCTTCCGGTTGGGAGCGAACCTGCCCCATGTCCTACCAGTATACTTTCCTGCATCCAGTTATCGCAAACGCGAATGGCATTCAACACCCCGTTGACGTTGGACATGGGATGGGACTCGGGAATCATGGCCGGGTGGACTCTCACGTCAATGCTTTCCCCGTCATATTTCGAAATGGCGAGAAGCTTGATACGATAACCAAACTCGTGGGCACACTCGATATCTTCCGGCGTGATGTGCGAGATCCCTTCGACGGAAATGGATTCGAGGGTGATGGGGGTGCCATAGGCCAACCGGGTCAGAATCGCAATTTTATGAGCGGAATCGATCCCCTCGATATCGAACGTCGGATCGGCCTCGGCATAACCCTTGACCTGTGCCTCTTTCAGGGCCGAGGGGAAGTCCCCATGTCCATCCGTCATTCGGCTCAAGATATAATTTGCCGTGCCGTTGACGATCCCCTCGATCGCGCAGAATCGGTTCGCCACAAAGGCCTCCCGCATGGATCGAATGATGGGAATGGCTCCACCCACGGAGCCCTCGAAACCGATCGACAGATGTTTCTTTTCCGCCTCGGCGAAAATCTCGTCGCCGTGCTTCGCCAGCAGGGCTTTATTGGCCGTCACCACGTGCTTCCCGGACTTGAGCGCCTTGAGCAAAAACGTCCGCGCGGGTTCATATCCGCCGATGAGTTCGACCACGATCTGTATGTCGGGATTATCCAGAACATCATCGGCGCGGGTGGTGAGGCGGGCGGGATCGATAGCTACCCCCCGGTCGGTTTTGATATCGAGATCGGCAATCCTGACGATGTCAAGATCGGCTCCCAACCGCCTGCGGAGCAGAGATCGACCTTCTTCAATAATTTTCACCACACCGGCGCCGATAATTCCGAAACCGATGAGGCCGATTTTTACCGTATCCATGACATACCTGAAGGATTAGGGCGGGTGAAGGTCGGCATAGGATCAGAACAACTCACGAATGCCGCGAATGGCCTGGCGGATCCGGTGTTCGTTCTCCACCAGACTGAACCGGAGATGGTGGTCCCCGCCCTCCCCAAACCCGATTCCCGGGGCGGCGGCAACCTTCGCTTTCTCCAGAAGGAGTTTGGAAAATTCCAGGGACCCCATGGCTTTAAATTGGTCGGGAATTTCCGCCCAGACCATCATCGTGGCCTTTGGCGGCTCAACCTTCCAGCCGATGCGGTTCAACCCTTCGCAAAAAACGTCTCTTCGCTTGCGATAAATTTCGCGGGCTTCTTCCACGCAATCGCGGGGACCATTCAGGGCCACCGTCGCGGCAATCTGAATGGGTTGAAACATCCCATAGTCATTGTAGCTTTTTAATCGCGCCAGGGCGTGAATGATATCACGATTCCCCACCGCAAATCCCACTCTCCATCCCGGCATGCTGTAACTTTTGGACATGGTGAAAAACTCGACCCCCACGTCCTTCGCTCCCGGAGCCTGGAGAAAACTGGGCGCCTGGTAACCGTCGAACACCAGGTCTCCATAAGCGAAATCGTGGATGACGATCAAATCATGCTCCCGGGCAAACTCGACCACTTTATAAAAGAAATCGATCTCCACGACCTCGGTGGTAGGGTTATGGGGGAAATTGATCACCATCGCCTTTGGCCGGGGCCAGTTATTTTTAAACGCCGAACTGAGCGCCTCGAAAAAATCGATATCCTTGCCCATGGGAACTTGAGTGACGTCCCCGTTCGCCAGTATGAACGCATAGGTATGGATCGGATACGTGGGCGTGGGCACGAGAACCGAGTCCCCTGGCGCGGTGATGGCCATGGCCAGGTGCGAAAGCCCCTCCTTGGAACCGATGGTGGCGATAGCCTCGGTATCGGGATCCAGATCCACCCCGTAATTCCGCTTGTACCAGTCGCAAATCGCCAATCTCAGCTTATAAATTCCCTTGGACTGGGAATAGCGATGATTTACGCCCTTTCGGGCCGCTTCGCAAAGCTTGTCGACGATATGCTTGGGAGTGGGCATGTCGGGATTGCCCATTCCAAAATCGATGATGTCTTCGCCGCGCCGCCGCGCCTCCATTTTCAATTCATTGACGATCCCGATCACATAAGGCGGGAGGCGGCTGATTCTATAAAACTCTTTCATGATAGCAATATACGAATGTTAAACAACCGGGGGTTTCCTTTCGCGCCAAGGAAAACACCTCGAAAAACACCTGTTGTCTCAATAAAATGATTCGACCGGGCCTTGAGGACGGACGGGGAACGCCACACCCAGGGAGGGAAATATTGTGGGCTCCTTTCAAAACATGCACGAGACAGCAGGCGTAAGATAGCACAATTCCGGGGTTGGCGGCAACTTTATCAAAAAGAGGAAACAAATTGAATTTCATGGTATTATTGGACCGCTGATGGGCAAAATTGGCGGGTTTCCGGCAGGGCTCTCCACCCCGTTTTCTATTGAGGGAAGAGTCGCCCGGCCCCTCCAAACCTGTTAGGAATGGCTTTCGTTCCCCCCCCTTTTTTCGCGCATGGATTACGTTAATATTCTTCTCCTGGCCGTGGTTCAGGGCCTAACCGAATTTCTACCCGTCTCCAGCTCGGGCCACCTGATCCTGATTCCGGTCGTCATGGGGTTCAAGGATCAGGGTTTGGCACTCGATGCCATCCTGCATCTGGGCACCCTGCTGGCAATTATTCTTTATTTTGGAAACGATTTATGGGATCTGTACACCAGCCCCTTCCGGCAAAACGCCCCTCTGGAGAAAAAACGGCTCGCGGGTTGGGTCCTGGTCGCATCTGTCCCGGCCGGTTTCGCCGGACTGCTTGGCGGAGACTGGATTGAATCCGAACTCCGGAGCCCTTATTTTGTCGCCGGGAACCTCATCCTCTGGTCGGGGGTCTTTTGGGCGGCCGATCAATTCTCCAAGCGGCAATCCCATCCCCTGCCCAATTTTCATGGATTGCGCTTGAGTTCCATTCTTTTTATCGGATTGGCGCAGGCGCTGGCCCTGCTTCCGGGAACGTCCCGCTCGGGGGTGACCATCGCCGCGGGATTTTTCACCCGCTTGTCCAAGGAGGAAGCGGCACGATTCTCCTTTCTTCTGGGAACCCCCATCATCCTCGCCGCTGGACTCTACAAGCTCATGTTCATACTGAACAGTCAGGATGGCTACAATTACACCGCACCCCAACTGGCCCTGGGGTTCGGGGTCACCTTTCTGGTGGGCTATGTATCCATCAAGATCCTGATGGAGATCGTCGCGCGAACGGGGCTGATGCCCTTTATCATATACCGGCTGGCGTTGGCGGCGGGAATTCTGGCTTTCCTGTAGGACCCGTTAAAGGTGGGTTTAAATAAACCTGCGGGCAATAAAAAACCGGCCCGGGGGGAAGACCCCCGGACCGGCTTCTAAACGGTTGGAACGAATAATCAGCCGCAATTCACTTTAATGTCGGCCGTACCCGTATTGGTGATGCGAACCTCACCGCTGATGTCCCCAATGGAGTCACCGCGGCTGAAATTGTCCTGCTTGGTAAACGTTACCTTGCTGTGACCCATGGAGGCCTTGTTCGCCATTCCCACCCCCCGCTCGCCTTCCAGACCTTGATGGTCGGCCGGGCTCAAGGACAGGGGAACCGTGGTGAAGGTGGAAGATTTCCAGATGGTGGCGTTAGCCGCATTCCGGTCTTCCTGGGTTCCGTTACCCGCATTTTCCAAGGTGATTGAATTCGCGTTGTTGCAGGAAGCTGTTTGACCGGGTTTCAAAACGTCCGCAAAGGCGGAACCGGCCAGAAACATGGTAATGATAGCCGCCAGAAAAACAAAGTTAAGCCTTTTCATGTGTTGCT
>PCWF01000070.1:3413-5064 GCA_002796165.1 Nitrospinae bacterium CG11_big_fil_rev_8_21_14_0_20_56_8 | reverse complement strand
AGCGCCATTTGCAAGGTACGCGGGATCGGTGTCGCCGTCAGGGTCAGCACATGCACATCCGTACGCAGGTTCTTCAGGCGTTCCTTGTGAGCAACGCCGAAGTGCTGCTCTTCATCGATGATCATCAGGCCAAGATCGCGGAACCCGATATCCTTGGCCAGCAGGGCGTGCGTGCCGATGACGATGTCGACGTCGCCGCGCTTCATGCCTTCGCGGATCGCCGTCGCATCCTTGGCCGTCACCAGCCGCGACAGTTGTGCGACCTTGACCGGGAAGCCACGAAACCGTTCGGTAAAGTTCATAAAATGCTGACGGCACAGCAACGTCGTCGGAACCACGACAGCAACCTGCTTGCCTTCCATAGCGACAGCAAAGGCAGCCCTGAGCGCCACTTCGGTTTTGCCGAAACCGACATCGCCACAAACCAGACGGTCGGTCGGCCGTCCCTTTTGCAGATCACCCAGCACATCCTTGATGGCTTCAAGCTGGTCTTCGGTCTCGTTAAACGCAAAGCGTGCACAGAATTCTTCGTATGCCCCTTCGTGAGCGACGAACTTGTGCGCGGTCTTGAGTTCACGTGCAGCGGCGATCCTGATCAGCTCATCCGCCATTTCCTTGACGCGCTGCTTGAGTTTGGCGCGCCGAGCCTGCCAGGCAGCCCCGCCCAGGCGGTCCAGCTGCACACCGGCATCTTCAGAGCCGTAACGGGTCAAAAGTTCAATGTTCTCAACCGGCAGGAACAGCTTGGAGTCCCCGGCGTAGTTTAGTTGCAGACAATCGTGCGGTGCCCCGCCAACTTCAATCGTCTCAAGATTCATGAACTGACCAATACCGTGGTCAACGTGCACAACCAGATCACCGGGTTGCAGGGCAGAGACCTCGGCTATGAAGTTTTCTGGCCGGATTCGTCGCCGCCCCGGGCGCGCCATACGGTCGCCCAGCATATCACTTTCAGTAATGACGCACAGATCGCCGATCTGGAAACCACGATCCAGACCAATGACACCTACAGCGGCTTCGCCCTGTTTGACATCATCACCCGACGCCATCCGCAACGGCGGAGCGCCGTGTTCAACCAGCAGACCTTTCAGTCGCTCTGCCGATCCTTCACTGAAACCGGCGATCACGACACGCTTGCCGCCGGCCGCATAGCTTTTCAGATCGCTGACGACAGCCTCATAGACATTGGCATTGGGATCGACGCGCACTTCCGCATAATCGCGGGCGACGACGCCCCCCAGATCAAGCCCGCCCGTTTCAAACGGAGACAGATCACTGATTGCGCGCCCCTTCAAATGCTTCGCCAGCGCATCGGCATCAACAAACATCAGATCCGGTGCAACCGGATGATAGGGCACCCCGCTCTCGGTGTCGGAAATTGTCTGCCTCGCGGTGAAATATTCGGCGATCAGATCCCGTCTGGCCTGCAACGAGGCCTCGGCCTGATGATCAAACATCACGGCAGCACCCGGCAGATAATCGAACAGTGTTTCAAGGGTTTCATGAAACAGCGGCAACCAATGCTCAAACCCCTGATGGCGGCGCCCGGCACTGACGGATTCATAAAGCGGATCATCGGCACCACTGGTCTGGAACAGTTCCCTGTATTTAGATCGAAAGCGCGACACGGCTTCTTCATCCAACGGCGCTT
>PCWF01000070.1:0-3266 GCA_002796165.1 Nitrospinae bacterium CG11_big_fil_rev_8_21_14_0_20_56_8 | reverse complement strand
ACCAGATCATCCGGAGCAATCTGGGTGCCGGATTCCAAAGCCCTGCCAGCCCCTTGCAGGAAAGCACGCGGCGGCACTTTCTGTAACAGCGCCGAAACCGTTGTCAGAATGACTCGTCCGCTTTGTGATGGCTCGGTCAGCTTGCCCAATTCGGCGAGCCTGCGCCCGACCAGTGAACGCCTCGGCGATACACGGTCATATGGCAGACAATCCCATGCCGGAATCTCGATGGTCTGCATCTCGGGGGCAAAATAAGCCGCAATGGCGGCGCGCCGTGATAGCCCGGCATCATCGCGCAGCACGAACAGCACGTCCCGTCCCTGCCCGGCCAGTTGTGAGGCCAGCAGCACATCCGCACCTTCTGGTGCGCCACCGACATCGCGTCTGCCGGGCGTAAGGATTTTATCGATTACGAACGTCACGATTTTTCGTTGAACTCTTTTATCTGGCGAAGCACCGGACTATCGACGAAATCCGGCGTCGGTTCACGGCCGGTGAGCCAGTTATATAGGTCGTTATCAGAATGATTCATGATATTTTCGAATAAATCGACTTCGCCTTCACTGAGTTCAGGCAAGCGTGCATGTGCAAAACGTCCAAGCAGAACGTCGTTTTCCTTCATGCCGCAATGATTGGCGCGATAAAGTAGGCGTTTACGTCGATCGTCCAAGCCTCTGTCCTTTTCGATGTTGGCGTGTGCGCCTAGGATATAGCGCCTCATTCGGCAATTGTCAGGGCTTGAAACAAACGATGCGACCAGAAAACCTATTTCCGCTGTTTCGAACAGTGACGTCCCTGAAAGGCGTCGGTGCGCGCACGGCTGATTTGATCGAAAAAGTCGCCGGTCCGCATATCATCGATCTGTTGTGGCACCTGCCCTCAGGCATTATTGATCGTCGTTATACGCCGAAAGTCAAAGATGCGATACCCGATAGCATCGCCACCATCACACTCCGCATTACCAAACACTATCCGCCGCACAACCCGCGCCAGCCGTATAAGATTGTCGGCATGGACGATACCGGCGCGATGTCGCTGGTATTCTTCCGGGCGAGATCCGATTACCTGAACAAGATGCTGCCGGAAGGTGAAGTCCGGGTTGTCTCCGGTAAGATAGAAAAATTCGGCGACGGTATTCAGATGACCCATCCCGACCATATCGTCCGTGAAGATGAAGTCGAGAGCTTCAACAAGGTCGAACCGGTCTATCCATTGACTGCCGGGCTTTCACTCAAGGTCATGGGGAAAGCCATGACAGCAGCATTGGAAATTCCGACAGAACTGCCGGAATGGCTGGATGGACCGCTGGTCGCACGTGAAAAATGGACGACATGGCTCACCGCCGTGCAGGCGATCCATGCCCCTGAAAGCGAAAATGATCTTTCACCACAGACCCCCAATCGGCGCCGCCTCGCCTATGACGAGCTTCTGGCCAATCAATTGGCCCTGGCGCTGGTTCGCGCCCACATGAAGCGCACCAAGGGCCTGGCATTGAAGGGTGACGGCTCGCTCAGAGAAAAAGTTCGTGCAGCCCTGCCATTCAAACTCACGAATTCGCAAATCTTCACGCTAGGAGAAATTGATGCAGATCTGGCGGCTGATCATCGCATGCTCCGCTTGCTGCAAGGCGACGTCGGATCCGGCAAGACCGTTGTCGCCCTGATGGCGATGCTCAGTGCCGTTGAGGCCGGTGGACAGGCCGTCATGATGGCACCGACGGAAATCCTCGCCCGGCAACATCTGGCGAGCATCAGCCAGATGACTGAATCCGCTGATCTGCAGCCGCTGCTTCTGACCGGTCGTGAACGTGGCAAAAAGCGCGAAGAAATACTCGATAAACTAAAGTCAGGCGCAGCGCGGCTTGTTATCGGTACGCATGCCCTGTTCACGGACGATGTCGAGTACAAGGATCTGCGCGTCACTGTGATTGATGAGCAACACCGCTTTGGCGTCCATCAGCGCCTGACCCTCGCCGCCAAGGGACGCGCTGTCGATGTTCTGGTGATGACGGCCACACCGATCCCGAGAACGCTGATGCTGACAGCCTATGGCGATATGGACGTCTCGCGACTGACGGAGAAACCGGCTGGCCGCAAACCGGTACAAACGGTGCTGATTTCCCAGGAACGGCTAGATGAAGTGGTTGGCGCAGTCAAACGAGCGGTCAGCAGTGGTGCCCGTGTCTATTGGGTCTGTCCGCTCATCGAAGAGCAGGAAACCTCGGACATGGCAGCTGCCGAAGCACGCTACGATCATTTGCGATCAATCTTCGGGGAGCGTACAGGTCTGGTCCATGGTCGCCTCAAGGGGGCCGATAAAGATGCTGTCATGATGGCCTTCAAGGACGGCAACATTGATGTGCTGGTGGCGACCACCGTCATTGAAGTTGGCGTCGACGTGCCGGAAGCCAGCGTCATGGTGATCGAACATGCCGAGCGTTTTGGTCTGGCCCAGCTTCATCAGCTTCGCGGCCGTATTGGCCGTGGCGCAGAAAAATCAACCTGCCTGCTGGTCCATGCCGGTCACATCGGCGAAACCGCAAAGGCGCGTCTGACGACCATGCGGGAAACCGATGACGGGTTCATTATTGCCGAACGGGATTTGCAGCTTCGCGGTGCCGGCGAATTGCTGGGCACGCGCCAAAGCGGCCTGCCGGAATTCAGGCTGGCTGACATTGCCGAACATGCCGAGCTTCTACAGATTGCCCGCGACGACGCAGAAATGATTCTACTGAATGATCCTGATTTGCAAAAAGATCGCGGCCAGGCGCTCAGGCACCTCTTGTATCTTTTTGAACGGGATTCCGCGATCCGCTATCTGCGCTCAGGCTAGCCGTTAGTCTTCATCCGGTTTCGTCGATTTGGCATCTTCCAATCGTTCAAAGGGACGCTGACCTTTTGAGACCAGGACGGGCGCGCTTTCTTTTTCACGCAGTACGTCCACTTCTTCATATGTCTGCGCCGAGACAACCGGCTTCGTGCGTTCTGCCTCTGGTCGCCGATCGGGCGGCGTCACGATACCGCCGGAAATAACCATCTTGATTGCGTCTTCGACCGACATGGTCAACGGCACGATATCCTTTTTGGGAACGAACAACAGAAATCCGGAAGTCGGATTGGGTGTCGTCGGCAAGAAAACATTGATGCATTCTTCTTCTGTAAGGTTCTGGACTTCACCCTTGGTAGAGCCGGTCAGAAAACCGATGGCCCACATACCGCGCCTTGGATATTCAATCAAAACCGCTTCACGAAAAGCATTCGACTGCT
>PCWF01000019.1:14899-16776 GCA_002796165.1 Nitrospinae bacterium CG11_big_fil_rev_8_21_14_0_20_56_8 | reverse complement strand
ATGGGCACAAATATTTTTCGCTTCATGCGGAGCCCTCGACGCATATCGGGGCCAATTGTTCCCACGGGCTTCTCAAATTCAATTCCTCCAATTTAATACCGGTTGAAGGCAAAAAAAACCGGCAGGGAAAAACACCCCGCCGGCAACTCAACCCGGTTTAATTATTTTGAAATAACGTTGGACGCCTGCGGCCCCTTTGGGCCATTTGTAATCTCAAACTCAACCGACTGGCCCTGGTTTAATGTTTTAAACCCCTCGGATTGAATTGCGGAATAATGGACAAAAATGTCCTGCCCCTCTTCGGACTCGATAAAACCATACCCTTTTTGGTTGCTGAACCACTTGACTTTCCCAACAGGCATGACCCACCTCGCATGCTACATGGAATATAACTTAGACGGATTAACTATTGCAGTTTTAAAAATTAAGTCAAGTGGATTTTATTTGGAACACGCCCATTAATGGGCCTGAACTTGCGAATCGATTGATTTTTTTTGAGTTAGAAATAATAAAGTTGAGCGAAATTTTCCCCCTGGGTAGGAATTTTCCTAGCCGGTGCAGAAAAAAATGACCGGGCCCCGCAGGTTCACATATAATCGATAAAGAATCAACTGCTTCCCGATGGAGAAGTGGAATGGAATCCTGCGAACTCCAAGTACGCAATCTCAAAGTCGCCTTCTCTTCCGGTGCCGAGTCTCTTATCGCCGTGAACTCCGTAAGTTATGACCTATACCGTGGTGAAACCCTGGCTTTGGTGGGAGAGTCCGGCTGTGGCAAAACCGTTACCGCTTTGTCTACCCTGCGGCTGGTTCCCGTTCCTCCAGGCCAGTACCTTTCCGGGGAAATCCTTTTGGGCGCGCGCGATATTCTCCAATTGCATCCCAAGCAACTCCGCGATTTGCGGGGAAAGGAAATCGCCATGATCTTTCAGGATCCCATGACCTCGCTGAACCCGGTCCTCACCATCGGAGAACAGATCATTGAAACCCTGTTACAGCACACCGATCTCTCGCGTGCGGAAGCACGGAACCGGGCGGAGGAATTATTGAGACGGGTGGAAATCCCCGGACCGCGGGAAAAATTGCGGCACTACCCCCATCAGCTTTCGGGAGGCATGCGCCAGCGCGCCATGATCGCGATGGCTCTTTCGTGTTCGCCCCGGGTGTTGATCGCCGATGAACCCACCACCGCGCTGGACGTCCTGATCCAGGCACAAATCCTCGACCTGCTCCAGCACCTCAAGGAAGAAACGGGAATGTCGGTTCTGCTGATCACCCACGACCTCGGCGTGGTCTCCGAAATCGCGCAGAGGGTGATGGTGATGTATGCGGGAGAGATCGTGGAGGCGGGTCCGGCCAAAACGTTGCTCGACCGTCCCCTGCATCCTTACACTTTCGGCTTGATGCGCTCCATGCCCCGGATGGGCCAATTTGGAGAAAGAAAAAGCCGCCTGCAGGAAATTAAGGGAAATGTCCCTTCCCTGCGGCACCGCCCTTCGGGATGCCCCTTTCATCCCCGTTGCCCTTCCGCCGTTGCCCGTTGCCGGGAAGAGGCTCCCGTACTTGAGAAGATGGGAAGCGATCGGCACCTCGCGTGCTGGGTCCCCATGGAGTCGTGAAATGCATTCTCCATCCGGGTCCCCGGTACTCCTTCAGGTCGAAAATCTGACGAAGCACTTTCCGGCGGGAGGGGACTCCCTCCAGAGATCGGGGAACATCGTCCGCGCGGTGGACGGCATTTCCCTTCATGTCCGGGAAGGAGAAAGTCTGGGTCTGGTGGGAGAGAGCGGGTGCGGAAAATCGACCGCGGCGCGGGCGATTCTTCGGCTGGTGGAACCCACCTCCGGGCGGGTCACCTACCAGGGGAACGATATCCTT